>NZ_JAQEXK010000034.1:0-7592 GCF_027693185.1 Butyricicoccus sp. OF27-2pH9A | reverse complement strand
CTTGTGGCCACAGAGGCATTGCTTGCCACTTAGCGACAGCCCCTAAAATGGCGCAAAAAAACAGAGGCCCTTATTCTGGAACCTCCGTTTCTCTGGCTTTCTTAATGCCCTCGGCTGTGGCTTCTATTACAACAAGCTCTTTTTCATTCATAGAATTTAGGAGCACATCAATGTGCTTTCTGCAAGAACTTGACCTTGCCCCTCCGTCCGCATGAATAAACTGGTCAACTGAAACGTCAAACATGGTAATGAGTTTAACAAAAAGGTCGAAGCTGGGATACTGACCTTTGTTCTCAATATTCATAATGGTACGGGAGTCACGGTCTACTAATTCCGCAACGTAGGCTTGTGTCCAGCCCTTTTCTTCTCTGGCTCTTTTGAGAGCTGCCCCGAGGCCGTGAAAGTCAAACCTTCTTTCATCTTGGTTCATTCTCATATCACCCTATATCATTGTACATTTCGGGCTGGATTATGAGAATGTAATGAAACTTTATGTAAGGTAGTATTTCATTTCACTATTCACTTGTAAAATCTTGATGTAAAAGCCAACAGGCTATATAATTTATGAAGAAATAATTTTTTGAAAAATCCGTCCGCTGTAACATTTCGCGGACATTTGCCTGTTATACTATCTGCAAAAAGCAAAGGAAGTGAGGATATGAAGCAGATTTTAATTGTCGAGGACGACAGTTTTTTGAATAAGATGGTGGCCTATAACCTGACCGCAGACGGCTATGGCGTGACTTCTGCCCTAAATGCCAGAACCGCAGCCGACGCCATCCGCCAGCGGGAATTTAATTTAGTGCTGCTGGACATCAACCTGCCGGACGGGAACGGTTTTGAACTGTGCAAGCTGATAAAGCCCCAGCACCCGGATACCATCGTGATTTTCCTGACCGCCAACGATCAGGAGAGCGACCAGATACGGGGTTATGAGGTGGGCGCGGTGGACTACATCACAAAGCCCTTTGTGATTGGGGCCTTGCAGCGGAAAATCAAAGCCATGTTCGCCATGCTGGAACACCACAAACCGGCCAAGGACATTTACGACGACGGGCGGTTGTTTCTGGACTTCTCGGAGCAGACGGCTTCCTTAAACGGCAAGCCCCTGACTCTATCCCCGATGGAGTACAAAATGCTGAACCTGTTTCGTAAAAATCCCCGGCAAGTGCTGACCCGTGGGCAGCTTTTGGAAAAGCTGTGGGATATAGACGAGCGGTTTGTGGACGAACACACCCTGACAACCTCCATCAGCCGTATTCGCAGCAAGATTGAAGCCGACGGCGGCGCACCCTACATCAAGACCGTTTACGGCATGGGGTATCAATGGACGGGAGGCGAGGTAAAATGAAGTTTCAAAACCTCTCGGTAAAGCGGCTGTTTGGCCGGGTGGCAATGGAGCTTGTCCTCTCCATGTCCGGGATCACCATAGCTCTTTTTCTTGTGACAAAACAGATTGCGGTGCTGCTGACAGGCGGGGCGCTGCTGCTGTGCGCCATTGTAGGGATTTTTGTACTGACGCAGGCGTTTGGAAAGCGACTGTCGCAGTTTACCACTGACCTGTGCCAGACCTTAGACCACATGATCGCCGGAAATGAAGCGCCCCAGCGGCCAGAGGACAGCGAAACCCAGCTTGCCAGAATCGGACACCGGCTGGCAAGGCTTTACCAGATCATGCAGGAGAACCGCCGCCGGGTGGACGAGGAACGGCAGGAGTTACAGACCCTTGTATCGGATATTTCCCATCAGGTGAAAACGCCGGTAAGCAATCTGAAAATGGCGACGGACACCCTGCTGGAAAAGCCTATGGCCGAGGCAGAGCGCACCGACTTTATCCGGGGAATCCGCAGCCAGACGGATAAGCTGGACTTTCTCTTTCAGGCCCTTGTGAAAACCTCCCGTCTGGAAACAGGCGTGATCCAGTTGGACAAGAAACCGGGCCGCCTCTTTGATACCGTGGCACAGGCCATGAGTGGGATCGTGTATGCAGCGGAGAAAAAGGAAATCGCCGTGTCCGTGGACTGCCCGGAGGATTTGACCGTTTCCCATGACAGCAAGTGGACATCGGAAGCCCTCTTTAACCTGCTGGACAATGCGGTGAAGTACACCCCGGCAGGCGGGAAAATCGCTGTGTCTGTGGTGCTGTGGGAAATGTATGTGGAAATCAAAGTGACCGACACTGGCAAGGGCATTTCCGAAAGCAATCAGGCCGCTATCTTCCAGCGCTTCTATCGTGAGGAAGAAGTACACGAACAGCAGGGTGTGGGCATTGGCCTGTATCTGGCCCGCGAGATCGTAACGCGGCAGGGCGGCTATATCAAAGTGGTTTCGGAGCCGGGCAAGGGTTCGGAATTTTCCATTATGCTTCCCTTGCGTTGAGAGAAACTTTCTGCTTCGGGTCAAGTTGGCCCGAGGTGCAGAGATAAAATGAAATGTCCGAGCGTTGTAACATTTCACCTCAATTTTCAATGAATTTTTTTAGCCGCTGTAACATTTCGCGGACATTTGGGTTTTACAATACACTTATCAACAGGTAGGAAGCCTTGAAAGGAGTTTTGAATATGAGCGTTTTACAGACGATTGACCTGAAAAAGTATTACGGTACAGAACCGAACATTACCCGCGCCCTTGACGGCGTAAATTCCTCCGTGGAGGACGGCGAGTTTGTGGCTGTTGTGGGAACCTCTGGTAGCGGCAAGTCCACCCTGCTTCACATGATGGGCGGGCTGGACACTCCCACCAGCGGAACCGTGATCGTCCGGGGCGAAGAACTGGCAAAGAAGAACGATGAACAGCTTACCATCTTTCGCCGCCGCAACATCGGCTTTATCTTCCAGAACTATAACCTTGTTCCTATTCTGAATGTGTATGAGAACATCGTCCTGCCGGTGGAGCTGGACGGGGACACGGTGGATCAGAAGTTTTTGGACGAGATCGTTCACCTGCTGGGGCTGGAAGATAAACTGAAAAATATGCCGAATAATCTTTCCGGCGGACAGCAGCAGCGTGTGGCGATTGCACGCGCCCTGATTACCAAACCGGCTATCGTGCTGGCCGACGAGCCGACCGGTAACCTTGACAGCAAGACCAGCGCCGAGGTGCTGGGGCTTATCAAGCGCACCAGTGCGGAGTTCCGGCAAACCGTTGTGATGATTACCCACAACAACGATATTGCCCGTCTTGCAGATCGGATTGTCCGCATTGAGGACGGCAAAATTGTGGAATAAGTAGGGGGTGGCAGACTATGACATGGCCTTTTGAAAATGATACCAGTAACATTGAAAAGAAACTGGCAAAGCGCAGTTTGCACCATGAACGGCAGCGTAATTTATTTGCAATCATTGCTCTGGCGCTAACTGCATTTATGATAACTGCGACATTCAGTATTGGCTTTAGTTACTTTGAAACCTACCAAATGCAACAAATCCGCTTAATGGGAACTACCGCAGATGCCGGAATCACAAATGTAACGGAAGAACAGTTGGTTGAGATTTCAAAATCAAGTCTTGTACTTGACGTAGGCATACAGCAGCGTTTAGGCAGTGTTGATACAGAGCAACTGCAAAATGCGAGATTAGGTATAGTTTGGATAGATGATACCGAGTGGGAACACCACCGTCTTCCTACTATATCAGGTGTTGTAGGAAATTACCCATCAAGTAAAAACGAAATTATGCTACCTACATGGGTGCTTGAACAGATGGGCATTTCTGATCCGCAAATAGGGATGGAGATTGTGTTGTCATACCAAATTGGCGATAGCTATGATTATGTCACGGACACCTTTTTGCTGTCGGGCTACTATACGGACTACATTCCAATGCGCACAAATAATCGTGGTTATGTTTATGTTTCATCCGCTTTTAAGGATAGCTTAAATGTATCACTGGATAATAGTGTTACGGCAATGATCCGTTTTCAAGGTAATGATAATGCTGACAAAAACTGTGAAAGATTGCGGCGTGAGATTGACTTTACAGAAGGGCAAACATTTGAAATTGTACCATTAGAACAGGCAAATGGTGGAACTATTATTTTAGCTGTAATAATTTTAGCAGTTTTTATATCCTTTAGCGGCTATCTGCTGATTTATAATATTCTTTATGTCTCTGTCATAAAAGATGTGCAATTCTATGGCCGTCTTAAAACGATTGGAACGACTCAAAGGCAGATAAAGAGAATTATCTATAAGCAGGCAATCAGAATCTCTTGTATTGGTATTCCGATTGGTCTGTTACTTGGTGCGGTTGTTTCCTTTGGCATTGTTCCTTACTTCCTGAATATGATGTATTCAACAAATTCTGATGTGGGAACAAAAGTATCTTTTTCGCCGTTTATTTTCATAGGAGCGGCCATATTTACGTTCATTACCGTTATGATTGCAAGCATGAAGCCCGCCAAAATTGCCGGAAGTGTTTCACCAATAGCAGCACTCCAATATACAGCAGCCAGCACAAAGAGCAACGCCAGAAATTGTAGCAAAATGAAGTTGTCCAGAATGGCATGGAACAATGTCTTTCGTAATGCTAAGAGTACAACCCTTGTTTTTGCATCGCTTTTTTTCGGCCTTTCCTTGTTCCTTGTCGTCACAGGGCTATTACATGGTTTAAGCCCGGAGAATTATGTGAGCCAATGGGGAGTAAGCGATTTTGCACTCACATATAGTATCCACGAAAGAGAAGATTTAATTTCCAGCGAAATGGTTTCAGAGATTGGTCAGCTTGACGGCATTGAGAATTTGAGGTTGACCTATGCACCTTATCCTCAAGTAGCAGTAGATGTTGTATATGACGATGCTGTATTTCACGAGTTTCTTGCGTCATTAGACGGAGTAAACGGCATTGATTTTTCTGATCCGGCAAAATTAGAAAATTATCAGCAAAACTTTTTTAGCGGGGTTTTTGGAATTGACAGTGCATATTTGGAAGAAATCAATAAAACCTTAAACTTGCCTATTGACACGTCTGCCTTTGAACAAGGAAAGGTTGTGCTGCTGTCCAAAACAGTAGAAGACCTTATTCAGCCGGGGCAGGAAATAACAATCCAGACGCAGAACGGACAGCATTCCTTTATTGTAGCGAACGGTTATTTGAATGAAGGGTTTCGAGCAGGAGGAGGCAATGAGAGAGGGACGGCTCCTGATTTGTATATTAGTCAAACAGCTTTGAAAGAACTCTTTCCGCAATATAGAGTGTTCCGCGTGGCCTTTGATACGGATGGTCAACATGACGAAAGTATACTGCAAGAATTAAAGCAAATCACCGCATCACAAGCTAACATTGATATTATATCCCGATATGAACGGCGAGAAGAAATGCAGGAATATCTCATTACAGCAAAGGTTTTAGGAACAGGGGTGTCCGTGATCCTGCTGCTTGTTGGTGTCATGAACTTTGTCAATACAATGGTTGTCAATGTAAATACTCGGCGCTATGAATTAGCTGTTCTTGAAAGCATTGGAATGACAAAGCGACAAATCAAACGAATGCTATTTATGGAAGGTTTCTATTATTGGGGCGTTTCCCTTTCCCTTGCAGTCACCATTGGAACAGCAATCTTCATCTTGCTATATATGATTTTTAGTAAAGTGGCCTATTATGCTGTTTTCTCCTATCCATTTATCCCACTGGTGCTGGTGTCTGGACTGGTGTTGCTAATCTGCCTTATTGTGCCTATATGGGTCTACAAAACTGACGTTAACCTTCCAGTTGTGGAGCGATTGCGGTTGACAGAGTGAGTTTAATCAAATAGCAAAACATCCTTAGATCAATCATATCGAAGCGGAGCAGATTTTAGCTGCTCCGCTTCTTTAGTATTTTTCAAAAAATTCTTTTGAAATGTCCGAGCTTTGTAACAATTCAGCCTGTTTTTCTGTCGAAATCAAAGACGCCTCGGACATTTGTGTAACATTTGTGGTTTATGCTTGTGGTAAATCAATTAAGAAACATCTGCCCCCACAGCGGGGAAAAGAAAAAAACCGCTGACGGGCAGAGGATTTCGTGTGCTTTCCTATATCACTGACGATACGGCGGTTTTGAGAAATCAGAGCCGCCGTTTCTTTTCGCCCCCCTAAACCAACGACGACCTAACACCGTGTAAATCCACGGCGGCATATAGGAGGATTGCCGCCGTGTCTATCTTTGCCTTTTTTCACAGTGCCCATGACCTACATCAGTTAAAAAAAGCATAGCCCCGCCTCCGGGTTATTCCGGCTATGTATGCGAAATTTGTTGGAACCTTAACTATTATGTCATTTCATGCGTCCGTGTGGCTTCATGCCGCCCGGGCGCTTTTGCGTTCTTATGGGGCGGCTTCGGGTCATGTTGGCCCGAAGCCATTCCCCGGTGCCGCTCCCCGCCGCCTTCGTTTCGGTCACTCGTCAACCAACAACCGAAACGGAGGTCAATATGGCTATTATCAATTTGCGGGACTATTACCCGTTCTATACATCGGATTGCTTCATGGAAGTATCGGAAGAAGTTGCAGAAATGTTCAAAGAGTTTGATCGTAAAGAGGCTGCCTACCGGCTGCGTACATACCGCCACAAAGCCTACTATTCCCTTGATCGGGATGACGGGCTGGAGCATGAAGCTGTCTTTGTTGCCTTATCTCCCCATGAACTGTATGAGCGGAAAGTGACCATGCAGGAGCTTCACGCAGCGATTTCCAGTCTGCCGGACAAACAGGCAAAACGGATTTATGCTCATTTCATTCTCGGCATGACCAAACAGGACATTGCCCGGGCAGAGGGCGTCCATGAAAAAGTGGTTCGTGTCGCAATCGAGCGAGGTCTGCGTCGCTTAGAAAAAATTTTGAAAAATTCTTTGTAAGGCGTACCGATTTAGGCCGGAAAATGAAATGGCTTATGAGAGGCAAAACACTTCGGGTCACAATGGCTCGAGGTTCAGACAAGCCTCATGCAGATTGAAAATCGAATAAAAAGACACCCGGATACGAAGGGGAACGCGCTGTGTGACAGACCCGCCATGACCTCGGATTTCAGAGAATACAGTCTTTGTAAAACTGAGCGAGCGAACAGGTCCATGCCATAGGTGGGGCAAGGCTGGCTCCACCGGAACAGGCGCAGAACCCGGATACTTGCGTTTAGTCACAGTCCGAGCGTTGAAGCGGCCTTGCAAGCCGTGAGCCGTCGCAGGCAATGAGAACGCCTTGCCATCAGAATGGGGAGAGTTGAAATACTATGGGGCATGAAGCCTATGTCCGTCCGGTGTGTCTGAAATGAAGTGAAAACCTATGGGGAGCCCCCGGCAATGCTGTCTGATGATAGGCCAACCGATCCGGCGTGGCTCCCCATCTTTTCAAAAAAGGAGCACTTTATGGGAAATGCGTTTGGAATGATCCCCGGCTTGGAACCGGACGAATGGAGCAATGACGCCTGCCGTGGTTATGTCATTATGGCAATGGAGGACTGCGGATTTTCAAAGAAGGATATACGGCGTGTTGTGGGGCAGCTTTATGAAGTATTTGACCTCAACAGCGTGGAGGACGCCAAAGAAAAGTACCATTCCAGTCCTTACTGAGCTCGGGCCATATCGACCCGAAGTGGAGAAAGCTCAAAGGGCGGCACCTGC
>NZ_JAQEXK010000033.1:0-7998 GCF_027693185.1 Butyricicoccus sp. OF27-2pH9A | reverse complement strand
GTTCTTAACTGCTCATCAACAGCTTATTTAGTATACCGCAGTATACGCCTAATGTCAACACTTTTCTTCAACTTTTTCAAAAAAATATTTTGCAGGAAATTTGTACACTCTATACATACCTATATAAATACGTCTCCCCTGCACAAATGCCCTGAAAATAAAACATCACCTGCCGCTGTACGCCGACAAGCACGGAAAATAATGCAGCGCACTATCTTCCCTATGATATTTCAATATTCGGTTGTAATCTTTATCACATATTACTAACTTTTATACCGTATTTTTAATATTTCCGCGGAAACTGTGCGCTACTTTGCGTCTTTTCCGCTGTATGCAATATGTATCGCACATACAAAAAATTTTTCCTTTATTAAAAATCACGTTTGGAGTTAGCTTATTCTAACTCATTGCAGGATTTTGTGTACTTTTTGTGTTGTTTATGTGATACGGCCGTTCTTTCCTGTAAATATCAGGATTTGACAACACAAAATCTTTATGGTATTTTATTACCCACTTATGAGTTAGCATATGATAACTCGCTGTGATCACGCTCCTTTCCTATGGAAAGGAAAATTTTTACCGGTATGGTTAGCACAGTCTAACGACAAGGAGGAAAATATACTTGAACAAAAAACGTACCCTTGCGATGCTTTTGGCAGGAGTTATGCTCCTGCCAGCGAATACATTCGCTGCCTCGCCCGAAGACTTTACCGATTTCCCGACCGACTGGTCCGCAGCCGGCCTGCGCAGCGCTGTACAGAACGGCCTGCTGAACGGCTCAAACGGCCAGATTAACAGCTCCGGCCTGCTGATTCGTGCCCAGATGGCTGCTATCGTCAACCGTGCCTTTGCCGCTCGCAAAACAGCTGATCTGTCGGTTTACAGCGATGCAAACACTTCTGCATGGTATTACAACGATCTCGAACTGGCCGTTGCCATGCGCACATTTCAGGGTGCAAACGGCAAACTGAATCCCGAAGCGCCAATCACCCGTGAAGAGGCTTTTGTTGTCCTCGCGCGTGCATTTGCACTTGAAAGCGGCGATACGTCCGTTCTGAACAATTACACCGATGGTGCTTCTGTCTCTGCATGGGCACGGAGCAGTGTAGCTGCATTGATTGAAAACGGCTATGTCAACGGTGCAAATGGTAAGCTGAACCCGAAAACCAGCATCACCCGTGCAGAATTCGCCAAGGTCATCAGTGAGATGGCCAGCACCTACGCCGATGCAGACGATTCTCTGTCTGCCACGGTGGACGGCAGCGTCATTGTGCGTGAAAACGGCGTTTCCCTGTCCGGCAAGACCATCAACGGCGATCTCATCATTGCAGACGGTGTCAGCAGAATCGACCTGACGGGTGTTACTGTCACCGGCCGCATTGTACTGCGCGGCGGCGAAAGCGGTGTAACCTTTAAGGACACCAAGGCCAGCAAGGGCGTCATCGCCAACACGGATGTGGCGGTTTCCGGCTCGATCGACCGCATCACCGTTGTTGCCGACGGTGCAAAGATCACCGGCTCTGGCAAGGTCGGCGCGGTGCAGGCGAACGCCAATAACGTCACCGTTTCTACCACCGACACCAAGGTGACTGCCGCAAACGGCGTTTCCGGCGTCAAGGCAGGCAATAAATCGGTTGCCGCAGGCAAAACCGAGACGGTCGGCGCGGCAGCTTCCGGCGGTGGTTCTTCCTCTGGTGGTGGTTCCTCTTCCGGCGGTGGCTCGTCCAGCGCGGACTCCGGTTCGACCGTTAAGGCTGAAATTGCGGACGCGAAGGTCATCGCGCACACCGAAGCCGGCTCGTATCTGACGCTCACCTTTGGCAAGGATTTCTCTCTGACCGGCACCACCATCATCGTAGACGGCGCGGATGTGACCCGGTACGCCTCCAAGGTGACAGACGACGGCAAAATCGTCAAGCTGCCGCTGACCGCGCAGCCCGGTTCGGTAACGCTGAAAAACGGCAATAAGACCCAGACCACCGCACTCGGCACGGCTGAAGCCAATGCCGTTTACACCGGCGAGCACTATCTGCCGGATTACTACGTCAAGCATGGTCCGCTCGCTTACTGGGATTACTACCTCACCAACTACGACGACGCAGGCAAAGCGCGTGTTCTGCCCTCTAAGACCACATTTTCCGTCGGCACAGCCGCGATCCCGAACGAGCACCCGAGCTACTCCAAAGCTACCGTGCTGAATGCAGACGGCAGCGGCGATGTTGTCATCATGTACAACTACAACACCCCCGAGGAAAAGGCATGGTTCGACAACATTGCAGCCTACAACGCGGTTGACAGTGAAGGCGCGGTGCAGCTTGTCGCTTACGACCAGTACAAGAGCACTTGGAACCGCAACCTGCGCTTCACGGTAGAAACGAATGTCAATCATGGCAGCGGCAAGGTCGCAACGATCACCATTCCGTTTAATCAGACCAATTTCACCAACAACGGACGTTACTATGTTCGTGTCCGCTCGACCGACTCCGCGGGCAAACCCTCTGTGGCGCTGTCCTCCATCCATGTACAGCAGAACAAGAAGCCGACCCTCCGTATTCAGGAAGATCCTGCTTCCAAGCGCAATCTGCACTTTGCAGTCGATAATCTGGTTTACGGTATCACCAGCCCGATCGAGGAAGTCACGCTGACCGGTCCGGTGGGTGCAAACGGCGCACAGGATACCATCAAGCTGGAAAACATCACAGATTATTTCCTGTTCAGCCAGAATCTGTTTGTTCTGTATAACGATACCGAAAACGGCACGACCGATCATCTGAAATACAAGGGCAAATACACGCTGACCATCAAGGCGAACGGTTTCCAGGATTTCAGCTGCGATTTTACCGTATGGAACGGCGAGGAGCCTGTAACGCAGTCCGCCGTTACCTTTGACGCAATCAGCCGTGCAACCGGCGGTTCGTCCTCGGGCGGCAGCTCCGGCGATTCCTCCGGTGGCTACGCGATTTCGACCGATTTCCTGTTTGACAGCGATCTGATCGCCAATGCGCTCGTGCTCGGACAGCTGAATGTTGAGAACAATTATGCTGCACTGGTGCGCGACTACTGGAATACCACCTCTACGCTGGACGCCGTATGCAATGTAAAGGACACCATGTATTATGACGGCACGGCATACACCACGGCAATGAACAAGGCGCTCTGGGTACCGTATGCCGAGCTGATGAACGATAACACAAACCGCACGGTCAATCCGCCGCACGCTACCAAGGCTGTACTGGAGGACGGTCTGCTGGGCGATATTCAGAACAGCTCGGAATCCGCACGCGGCGAAGCGGTTGCGCCCGCTGTTTCCGACAATCAGCAGGGCAAGGACGTAAAACTGACCTTTACCGGCGAGGAAAGCGCAGAATACCTGTCCAAAATCACCGGTCTGTATCTCAACGGCGGTTGGAAGCCGCTCGACAAGAAGTATTACACCATGGACGGCAATACCATCACCCTCAAGCAGGATCTGCTCCATATCGGCAGAAATTCCGTCCGTATCGAAGCCAGCGGCTATAAGACGCAGGATGTGGCGTTTGCTTACGAAAAGGCAAACGAGCAGAATGCGGCGCTGTCTGACGCAGTTGTAGACAAGGCGGCTCAGACCGTTACCTTTACCGTCGAAAACTCAGACGGCGATTTTCTCAAGAATCTGTACTCTGTCACGCTGACGAAGGATGGTAATACTTCTTCTGTCTGGACAATGGGCGTTGGCGGTTCGGATTCGGTTTATTACTCGCTGAGTGATGATTATACGATCATTACCCTGCATAATGTGAAGGACCCGGGCAGCTACAGCGTTTCCGTCAAGGCGAATTACTATGATGAACCGCTGACGAAGGAGTTTGCGGTTGAGGGCAAGGTCGTTCAGAATCCTGTGCCGGAAATGACTACCACTGCTTCTGCGCAGAAGGATGGCACCTATTTCATCGACTTCACTTATGAGAACACGAAGGAATTCGACGCATGGAAATCTAAAGCGACTTCTATCACCGTCAATGGCACTCAGTACACAGTGTCTGGTTTGCTCAGTTCTCCCAAGGCGAATACCGCTGACTATCATTGGGATAATATTTCCCATTGGACGCTGACACTCGGCGGCAAGGCATTTAAGGACGGTGAAAACACCGTTGTGATTTCCGCAGACGGCTACGAGGATTTGACGGTTACGGTCAATAAGGCATCCGGTGGTACAACGACTGACCCGACCAAACCGAGCGAGGGCGAGGTTGTAGTGCCAACAGTTGCACCGAATCTGGTCAAACACGATTCCAACAGTTTCTCCTACGAATTTGCATTCAGTAACACTGATCAAGCATGGGTCAGCAAGGTAACTGGTGTTCAGGTAAACAGCACTTCCTGCGAACCTGTCAATTCTGTAAACGATGTGACAACCGGAAAGTATTTTATTGACGTAAATAGTGGAAGCATTTATACCTACTGGAGCTCGTTCGAAAACTATCCGTTTGATATTGTACTTTCCACCGAGAAGAACGGCAATCTGACGCTGACCGTCAACCGTGAAGGCTATTCTGATCCGACCGTTTCCATCAAGAAAACCACTTCCGGTGATTCGAGTAATTCCGGTTCCAGCGGCTCTACGGTAACAGCGCCGACTAAGCTGCCGACGATCAGCAAAGGAAGCAATATGTACTGCACGCTCACCTTCTCCGGTGCAGCAACGTGGCTGGCGCAAGATGGTTTAACGGTTACTGTTAATGATTCGGTATATCAAAAGACCGATTCTATCTATAACCTCGATGGCGGCGGTACTTATTATGTAGAAGATGATCGTATCTCTCTCAAAATCCCATATGCGATGTTTACTTCTACAACCAGCAAACTGGTAATCTCCGATGGTACTACTAATATTAATCTCACTGTTACCATTCCTGACTACAGTTCTGGTAAACCTACCGTTTCTTTTACTGAATAATCTAACCCACAAAAAAGGAAACCCTCTCGGGTTTCCTTTTTTCTTACCTATATTCCCTCAGCAGCGCCTGACACCCTTCCAGTAAATCCTCCCATACAACATCAAAATCGCCGGTATACCACGGGTCAGCGACCTCTTCGCCCTGTCGGTCGGTAAAATCCAGCAGCAAATACAGCTTGCCGTCCGGATCGCCGCCGCAAATGCGCTGCATGGTGCGCAGATTGGACCGGTCCATGCCAATCAGCAAATCAAACCTATCATAATCTGCGCGCGTCATCTGCCGCGCCGCATGCTGCCCGCACGGGATTCCCTGTTCAAGCAGCTTGCGCCGCGCCGGCGGATACACCGGATTGCCGATCTCCTCACGGCTGACAGCCGCCGATTCAATCTCCCAGTCATCCGCGACGTCTTCTCGCTTTACCAGTTCCTTCATGATATATTCTGCCATCGGACTGCGGCATATGTTGCCGTGGCAAACAAATAATACTTTAATCATCTTTTTATATCTCCATTTAAATCTTGTATTTCTTCTCAAACGCTTGATATTTCAGGGTTTTCCGACTTTTGAGTTTTCCTTTCTTTTCAAGGTATCTTCTCAAATCTTCTCGTATTTTCTTGTGTTTTTCCCTGCAATCTTGGTAAATCCGTTGGTAAAGCAAGCGTCCTTACCAACGGGCTTTTTTAACTATTCGCTATCCGATATACTTCTTCCTTTGCATCATCAAAATTCACATGGGTGTAAGTGTTCAAGGTTACACTGATGTCTGCGTGACCCATGATATACTGCAAGGTTTTCGGATTCATCCCGGATTTTGCCATATTAGAGCAAAAGGTGTGCCTGCATACATGAGGGGTAACTTTCGGCATCTGGATACGGTAAATCCTGTTGTATTTCTGAATGATATGCTCCATGTACTTCTCCCAGTGAAGGGCAACCATCGGCATATCGTTTTTATCCAAAAATAAAAATCCAGCGTATCCTTCCACCATCGGTTCAACTTTTGGTGTCTTTCGGTTGGCAATAATTCTGCGAAAACACGCTGCGACAGCTTCCGTCATCGGCACATAGCGAATACCTTTGTCAGTTTTTGGTTCTTCAATTACATACTGCATCTGTGCAGTACGCTGTAACTGATGGTCTACCTTAATACGCATTTCTCCAAACTCAATCTCCGAAATCGTCAGCCCACAGAACTCTGAAATACGAAGCCCTGTGTGAAAAAGAATATAGATTGCATCATAGTATCTGCTGAAATGCTTATCCTCCTGAATAAACTTCAGCAAATCTCTCTGCTGCTTTCGGGTAATCGCTTCTCTGGTAACAGAATCATTAACAATGACGGATGCCAGCTCAAATTCAAATGGATTTTTGCGAAGCAGGTCATCATCTACTGCCATCTGAAATGCTGGTCTGAGAACTCCCCGGATCGAATGGATGGAACTGTATCCTCGTCCATCAATTTGTTGGAGCTTAATCAACCATGCCTTTGCGTCTGACAAACGCACCTTATCAATTCGCAGATTCCCAAAACTCTCTTTTTTCAGCATATTGATGACCGTTTTATATCCGGCAACCGTATTGTGACGAACTCCTGTTTTCAATGAAACATACTTTTCTACCAGTTCCAAAACAGTATAGTTGCCACCGTTGGTTACGATACGGTCAAACAAATCCGCTTCAATCTGTTTTTCTTTCTCACGCAGGGAAGGCTCCCGCTTCTTTCCTTTTGGCATTGGGTCATTCTTGTCCAAACGCCAACTGTATACATTTTTCTCTTTTCCGTCCTCATCAATATAGCGGAACCGATACCTCCCATCTTTACGCTGGTACTCGCCCTCTCGCAAAATCCGATTACGGTTATCTCGTCTTTTCTCACTCATCGTGAACTCTCCTTTCAAAAAAGAGAGCCAGACTTGCGCTCTTATCATAGCACAAATCCAGCTCTCCGCATAGTTATATCATGTGAAATCGGTAAATCTGTCAGCTCTGTTTACACAGCAGTAGCCTGATCCAGATACCTCTCAAATTTCTCACGCTTAATGAGGGCACGATTGCCGTTCATCACATAAAAATCCTCATTGGGATGTGTGTCAATAAGCGTTCTCAATTTTCCTTCGCCGATATGATAATATCTGGCTGCTTCCTCAATGGTAAGCGTATATCTACGCCACACCGGAACATCCGAGTAATTTTTTCCTTCAATATTCATCTTATTATTCGCCATAGGCAGTTATCCTCCATACATGAAAATAGCCAGACAGAGGGTGTCGGCAACGAAGTCCGGCAACGGGCTTCAAAAGCCCTTGCAAACAATCTCAATCTGGCACTACTTACTATTTATACTTTTCTTTTATTTTTCTGTTGTTTTGGTTGTTATAAGGGAGAAAAGCTGATAGTTTCGGGGTTTTCCCCGGCAACCGGCTTGACAACGGGATAGCAACAGGGGGGCAACGGGCTGTCATTTTCAGAATGGAAGCTCCATCTGTTCTGTGACCTCCACAAAACCGTCCATCGTTTTTTCAGACGGGTTGCCGGAGTCCGTTGCCGGGTTTTCACGCTCCCAGCCCTTTTGTCTGCCATATTCGGAAAACATTCTTGGGTTCGGGAAGTACCGCCAGCCGCAAATGCACTGGTTCATAATCTCGTTGATTTCCCGGATTTCCCATTGCTTCGGCTCGTCAAAAGCATGGTTCAAGGCTTCCTTGTAGAGCTGCTTGGAACAGACCATGCTCCCGGTGTACTTATCAAGGTATGCCTGTATCATCCCGGCTTTGGTGTCCTCCGGCATAAAATCCCGCTGGTGTTCTTTGAGATACCGCTGCATGGCGGGGCTGAAAGCCAGCTTGAACCTGCCGCTTCGGTAAATCTCCATCGCTTCCGCCCACATCTGCTCGATATAGGCTCTGGAAGCAGCTTCGTCCTCCAAAATGTGAACCTCGGCTTGCTCCGGGTACACCATGACGGGGATAAAGCGGCGGTTGCCGGAACGGTCAAGGGGCAGGAAGTCAAGGGCATTGGAAGTGCCGCCAAACACGCACTGACGGGGGCGGTCTGCCGGGTG
>NZ_JAQEXK010000032.1:0-8288 GCF_027693185.1 Butyricicoccus sp. OF27-2pH9A | reverse complement strand
GGGAAATAGGTGGAAAAAATATATTGATAATATAACGCCCCTATAGGGGGCTGGAGGTGCATGGGGATGTATGATATTTTAGGTGCTTTGAAAGCGCTGTTTGAGGAAGTTCACTATATGGATTTTTATCGGGACATCTTTCCGGAGGGCTCTTTTGAGGAGCGCGGTGAGTATGAGGACGGGAAATATAATGGTATAGCGATTGCTATTGAGAAAGGCAGCAAGCGTGCAAAGCGTATGACGATTACTGATGATCTTGATACGATTGCGGATATGGTTGGGTCAAATGATTTCTGTCTTATGAGCCCGATCAGTTATGCAGGTAAGAGTCGGAAGTCCTCCAATGCTCGGTTTATGTATGCGTTGGCTATTGATCTTGATGGTATGACGGAGCGGAAGCATTGGGATTTTTTTATGGAGCAGATCAACCGTGGTCATGAGATGTTGCAGTTTGTTTGGGGTCTGCCGCGGCCTACGTATTTGGTATCTTCCGGCTCAGGTATCCATATTTATTATGTCTTTAAGCAGCCTATTCCGATGTTTAAGAACATTGCTGAGGAGTTGGAGAAGCTGAAAAGGCGGCTGACTTGGCAGGCATGGACACAGGGCGCGTCCTCGCTGCATGATAAGGTGCAGTATGAGAGTTTGTTTCAGGGTTTTCGTGTGGTTGGTACGATTACGAAAGATGGTGGTCGCTGCCGTGCCTTTTCGGTCGGTGAAAAGGTCACAGTAGAGTATTTGAATAAGTTTGTGCCAGAGGATCATCGTGCTGTGAGCTTTGTTTATAAGTCTGATTTACGGCTCGAAGATGCGAAGAAGAAGTATCCAGAGTGGTATCAGCGGCGTATTGTGGAGAAGCGACCGAGGAATACATGGACTTGTAAGAAAGCAGTTTATGACTGGTGGATTAGGAAGTTAAAAGAGGGTGCCGAACAGGGACACAGATATTGGTGTATTATGACTCTTGCGACATATGCGCAGAAGTGTGGAGTACCCCGAGAAACGCTCGAGGAGGACGCATACGGCCTTATTCCATTCATGAATACAAAAGGTGATGAGTTCACTGAGGACGATGTTATGCACGCTCTGGAGGCTTATACGGATAGCTATGCTACATATCCGATTGATACGATTGTGTGGCGTACCGGTATTCAGATTGAGAAGAACAGGAGGAATGGTCAGAAGCAATCTGATCATCTGGAGGAAGCAAGAGCAATTCGAGATATTCGTATGCGCCGACAGGGGCGTAAATGGACGGACGGTAATGGTAGGCCGGACAAGCTATCTGTGGTAGCTGAGTGGCGTTCTGAGCACTCAGAGGGGACGAAAGCGGAGTGTATCAGAGAAACTGGATTGAGTAAAAAGACAGTATATCGTTGGTGGGAAGAGGCCGGTTTAATGAATTTACGCGAATATACGAACAAAGAGAAGATGGTTCAGCTGTCTGGTGATGAGAGCCAGCGTAAGGCAGCTGAGATTGTGGCTGCGGTGACTGCGATTGCGAAGGAACGCGGGCTTTCGGAAGAAGAAGCCTATGAAGTGTTCTTGCATGGAAAGACCAGAAAAGAGCAGGTGCAGGAGCAGGCAAAACACATGGTTTTTGCGGAAAGTGAGGTCGATGCCGGGCTGCTGGTTGGGTGTGCGGCGAATGGTATTCGCCGGATCAACGTTATGCCGGACGATGAGTACATGAATTATTTAGCGACCGATTGCGTTAACGCTTTGTTTCCGCCCAAAACAGAAAATAAATGATGTTGATATTTTAGCATGATTACGCTAAAATAATAGTAAGGAGGTTGATGGTATGAATATGATTAGACCTGTATCGGATTTGCGAAATAACTTTGCGGACATTTCCAAAACAGTGCATGAAACGGCTCAGCCTGTGTTTTTAACCAAAAATGGGTATGGTGATATGGTCGTTTTGAGCATGGAAGCGTTTGAAAACTTGCAATTTGAAAGCGAGGTTTACTTCAAGCTGCAAGAGGCCGAGCGAGAGGCCGAGCTGACAGATCAGCGTTATTCCTCCAAAGATGTATTGAAAGCGATGAAAGCCGCTATTGGAGGGGAGCAGGGTGTATAAACTGGAGTACCTACCTGTTGCCCAGCGAGATATGGTTGAAATCGTGCGCTATATCAGTGGAGAGCTGCAAAATCCTGCTGCGGCAGATCGTTTGGCTATGGAACTGGTGAACGCTGCGGAAAGCATACTTACATTTCCGTATGCGCTTCCGGCGTATCAACCAATCCGCCCGTTGAAGCGTGAGTATCGAAAAATCTTAGTGCAGAACTTTTTAATGCTCTATTGGGTGGACGAGGAAAAGAAGTTGGTGACAATCGCTCGTGTGGTGTATGCTAAACGAGATGTTGCCAGATTGTTAGAGTAATAATCACAAGCAAATTTTATTTGCATTGCGCTTGCAACGCAAATAAATAGAGCATATAATATGGATGTAGAATATCAGTAATATGCTTTGAGGGGAGTGCTTTTATATGGCAACTAAGGGTAATATGACGCTTCGTATTGAACCGGAGCTGAAGAAGCAGGCGGCAGATTTGTTTCAGTCGTTGGGCATGGATTTGAGCACCGCTACGGGCATTTTTTACCGTCAGGCACTGCGCTATCATGGATTGCCGTTTGAAGTTCGTCTGGACGAGCCGAACGAAACCACTTATGCAGCGATGAAAGCAGCGGAGAATGACGAAGATATGCACGGCCCGTTCGACAGTGTGGCAGACATGATGGAGGCCCTTAATGCTTAAACCGGAGTTTACGGGACAATTCAAGAAAGACTATAAGCTGGCGGTGAAGCGTGGCTGCGACCCGCAAAAGCTGAGTGCTGTCGTGGAATTGCTGTGCGAGGAGAAGACTTTGCCGCCTGTCTACCGAGATCATGCGCTGACTAATTCGAGAAATTACAAAGACATGAGAGAGTGTCATATTCAGCCGGATTGGCTGTTGGTGTATAAGATTGAGCGCGACGCTCTGATCTTGAAGCTGATTAGAACTGGTTCGCATAGCGATCTGTTTTAAGGAGAGTGTGCCAGATGGCCAAAACGATCAAGGAAATTGCGGACGAATTGGGCGTATCAAAGACTGCTGTAAGTAAGCAAATCGCAAACCTTGGTTTGCGATCAAGTTTGCGAAAAAACGGAAACCAGTTTGCGATCGAAAACCAACAAGAAAAGTTAATAAAAATGGCTTTTCAGAAAAAAAGACAGCAAGAAATAGTGACTGAAAATTCGGTTAGCGACGAGCAATCGCAAACCGAATCGCAAACCGCAAACGCCAACCAATCGCAAACCGCAAACCATGAAGTTTGCGATTTAGTTGGCGTTTTACAGACTACTGTTGATACGCTGCAAGCACAGCTGGCAGTGAAAGACGTGCAGATCAGAGAGTTAAACGCGAGGTTGGCTGAGTGCAGCACTGCATTGTTGGCAGCGCAGGAAACTGCGCGTGCGGCGCAGGCCCTCCACGCTGGGACAATCCAGCAGCAGCTTTCCGATGGGGAAGATCGTGTAGCTGCCAGCGTGCCTGAGGAGCAGGCAGCACCGAATAAGCGGCGCTGGTTCAATCGGATCTTTCGGAGATAATGGCTGTAAGCAATGATAATAAGCCTTGGTGTAGCACAAAACGCCAGGGCTTTTGCTGTATGTGTTTTGGACATTTAGAGTGGTTGATATTTACATATTTTAATGGAGATTGTATTATAATAGGTGAAATTTAGAGAATTGCATGAGATGCAATCTATAATTGCTCAAATGCAATCGTAGATTGGTTTATTTTAGTCGAATATGTGGGTAATATAGAGGTGTAATAAATGACTACAGCAGAGAAGTTAGTTCGCTTGAGAAATGAGAAAGGTTTATCTCAGCTTCAGCTGGCTGAGGAGATCAATGTATCTCGTCAGGCTATATCAAGGTGGGAAGTAGGGTTAGCCGTTCCCTCTCGGGAGAAGCTGAAAGCATTGAGTGAGTTGTATCATGTATCCATGGATTATTTGCTATCGGATAAAGAAGCAGAAGATGTGCAAAAAGTTTCTGAACCGGAAGATGAAGCAAAAGAAAAATCGTCAAACCATTTACGGGTGGGACTAATAGCTTGCGTTGTAGTTATATTGTTGATTGTGGTGGGTGCTATGCTGCTACATTTACATAACACTCATGAGCCACAAAATGAAGTTCCAATTTCCGAAATGGAAACAGAAGAAGATGATGTCGTATTTTCTGGTGATTTTTCGGTAGATTGGTAAGTAATTGCGAAAGGAAGTGGTAGCAATGAGAGTTAAGAAAATTTTCGGCTCTATTTTGGCAGGAGTGCTTATCGTTAGCGGGGTGAGTATGTCAGCGAATGCGGCTGATATTGCACCGAAAAACTTTGAGCATCGAGATCGTGTAATTGAACTGAGCCTTGAACGTGCTTCGGGCTCCTTTAATATGACGGTTCCTGCTAAATCTATCTTGCGGGCAGATAAGAGTTTCCCGTTGGAAGCTGGAGAAACGGTAACGATTAAAGCTACATACTCTCCATTTTCGGCAAGCGTAGATTTTGGTTTGGTTGATAGCAAAGGTAAATTTCACTACCTAACTGTGAATAATGGAACCTTTGATAAGACCATTAAGGTTGATACCCGCGGTAATTATGTTTTTGCAGTAAGGAATAATTCCTCAAATAGTGTTTCAGTAAGTGGATATGTTAATTATTGACATGAAGTCAATAGAAGGGAGTTCAAAATGAAATTTCAAAATAAGATTGTAAAGCGTTTAGTATCGATACTATTATGCGGATCTATCTGTGTTGTGGCCGCCGTAGCAGTCAGTTATTCTCCTTGGACATCGACTGTAACAGGTATGAGTAATATTAAATATCATGGGAGAACTTCTATAACTGCATCAAAAGGAATGGTATCTTCTACAGCAACAATTCTGACTACAGATAGTACAAAAGTGCCAGCAGGATATGTGAAAGCTTCTGCGGAACTTTATCGCGGTATTGCATTAGCCGCTTTTAGTGGACCTGTAGCAAATGGTGCGTTAAGCACGGGTATTACTGCAACTACAGGCGGAGCAAGTGGAAAAGGAACGTATACCGCTCATGGTACTACGTGGTATAAGGGAAGTGATGGGGAAATGAAAACCCTTGAACTGGAGAGCGTAGATTATTATATGGCAGTTCGAGCTAATGGCGGTGTAGATTTATCTACTGAAGAAAAACAGATACATACCAATGCAGCTGGCGAAACTTATGGTGAGGCACTGGTTGTAAAGTATTTGAATGAAGATGTAGATATGATTTCCGCTATCGGTAAAAATGGGACAGAAGGATATATTAAAGTATCTGATCTTCCGCAAAATATACCTGATTATGTTCCACATGATCATGAAATTCCGGTTTATGCAAGTGATGGCGTAACAGTTATTGATTCGTTTTTCATTTCCTCGGGATATACAGATACGGTAGGATAATCATGAACCGGCTCCAGGGAGAAAACGGAGTTGGTTTAGTAAATGGTTCCGAGGATAAAAATAACGGGATGAGTCTAAACTCATCCCGTTATTTTATGATTTAGAGTATAGGAGAGATAGCGTCAAGAGTGGTTCATGCGAACCACTTTTTTTCTACCCTTTGCACGCCGATCTGCTGCGCAGACGGCTCGAACGGGGCGAAAAAAGCAAGCCCTTGACACGCGATTTTCTCCATTTACATTGCTGAGGCTTGCTACCGCAAGCCTTCTCTCCCACACTTGACAGCAGTGCTACCACCATGTATAATGAGAGTGTGGGAGATATATTGCAAGCTACCTAAAGTGTTACCACTTTAGAGCTTGTGAGGGGGTTGCACCCCCTTCAATCCCCGGCTTGGCGCACGCAGCGCACGAACAAAAAGGTGAGGTGTATCATGTACGAAAGTCAGAAAAAAGAAATCGAAACCATCAAAGACCGGACGCTCATTTTGAAATTGTCGGATGCAGACTGCGATCGCATTTTACAAAAAGCAGCCGGCTGCGGATTGACCGTTTCTGAATTATTGGCGAGTTTCATCGGCGATCTGATTGACGGTACCTACACCAACGGGTCGGACGAAAGAATGCTTGCGCAGGACTGGTTCGACCGTTGCGGTTTCCGTCAGATGGCAGATCGGACACTGCTGCGTTTTTTGTTGGAGTGCGGTGAGGACATCGAAAATTTTTTATATGTCTACGATGAAAACGAAGAATACAAATCTCACCCAGAGGAGTTTGAGGAGCAGCGTGAAGAATACGAAATGGAGCCAGGTGACACATTCGATTTTGAAGACGAATTACAGTATTGGCTGGACGATTGGAAGCTGAGCAAGTTGAGTATGGCCGAAGAAGTAGAAGCAATCCGAGATTATGTAGAGGCACTGAGAAAATTTAAGGGAGAATAACGGCGGTCATGGCAAATAAGAGTAGACCGAAGCAGCTCTCGTTCCGAGTTAGTGAGGAGGAATGGGAGCTGCTGCAACAGAAAATTTCTGAAAGCGGCATGAACCAACAGCAGTACATTTTATCCTGCGTGCTGGGTAAGGAGATTGTAAATACGGATGGTATCAAAGAGATCGTGCCGGAACTGAAACGACAGGGTGCAAACCTCAACCAAATCGCCAAAAGACTTAATGAACGCGGCTATATTGATTACAAAAAAGAATTGCCGACGGTATTAGACGAGGTGAAAATGGTATGGCAGTCATTAAGGCAGTATCTTCAAAAGCTGGGATAAACACAGTACTCGATTATGTAATGCAAGAGGAAAAAACGGAACAAAAGTTGCTGAGTGGCTTGAATTGCGTTCCTGATACAGTTAAAGATGAAATGAGAGTTACGAAATTATTGTGGGATAAGGACGGAGGGCGAACCTACAAGCATTTTGTTCAGAGCTTTGCACCAGGCGAGAAGATAAATCCGGCGCAGGCGCACCAGATCGCGTGCCAGCTGGCAGCCTCACGACCGGAGTGGCAGGACTTTGAGGTGTTGATTGCTACCCATGAGGACAAGGAGCATATCCACACGCACTTTGTGGTGAACAGCGTGAGCTATGTAGACGGCCACAAGCTCCAGCAGAGCAAGGCAGAGCTGCAGGCCATGAAAGATTATTCCGACCAGCTTTGCGCGAAATACGGGCTGCATATTACCGAAAAGGGAAAGACCTTTGACGGACAGGAGCGAGAGGAAACGGTAGCGTTCAGCAAGGACACCTATCAGTTGCTCAAAAAGGCCGAGCAGGGCGAGGTAAAGAGCTATGTGCAAGATATTGCGCTGGCGATATTGGACTGCCGAGAACAGGCCACCAACCGTACAGACTTTGTGCAGCGTATGAATGAGCGAGGATACGGCGTAGACTGGCAGGACAGCCACAAATATATTACCTTTACAGACTTAAAACGGCAAGAGCAGGGCGAAAAGCAGTGCAAAATCCGCAATAACAAGCTGGAGAAGTATTATAACATGGACTTTGGAAAGGAGAACTTGGAACATGAGTTTGAGGGCAATGCACGAAGTCAGCAAACAGCGCAGCGTGCAAGAGAGCAGCTCGCAGCTGATCGAGGAGCAAAGACAGACAATCGAACAGCAGAAGCAGACAATATCGGAGCTTTCATCGCAAATATCGCTGCTCAAGTCGGAAATGCAGAAGCTGGCAGACAAGAACGCGCAGCTGAACGAAACCGACGAAGTGCAGGAGATACAGAAAGAGAATGCAGAGCTAAAGAAGCAAAACGAGCAGCTGAAGCAAGTATGCGCCGACACCGGAGAGATGATCTCGAACTTTAAGAAAGAAACAGAGAGGTTACAGAAACAAAAGAAACTGCTAATAGGCGTAGTAAACACTCTCATGGAGAAATGTATGGGAGTAACTGAGGAAACTCAAGATATTCAAACGAAGAAATCGTTTTTTGGACGAGTAAAAGGGTTAACGTGGGAGCGGTGGCAGCGGATAATAAATGCTGTGACCGCGTTAGGTGCAACGGTACAGGCGTGCAATAGGACATTAAAGGCACAACCTAAAGCAGTAGTAGAGAGAAAAAAGAGTATCCGAGTGCAGCTCCAAGAAATTAAAGAGAAACACGGCATGAGGGATTGACACCCTCGTGCCGTTGCTGTAAAATATGGACAAGCAAATACGGTCGAAAAGCGACCGATTTTTTTGTCGGGAAATAGGTGGAAAAAATATATTGATAATATAATGCCCCTATAGGGGGGCTGGCAGGGGTGCTCAGAGGGGGTCGGAGCTGGTCGAAAAGCGACCGATTTTTTTGTCGGGAAATA
>NZ_JAQEXK010000031.1:0-8675 GCF_027693185.1 Butyricicoccus sp. OF27-2pH9A | reverse complement strand
AGCACAGCGCAAAAAAGAAATTGAGCGTTGTCTTTATGAGGTGTTCAGAAAATATGGGGACAGATTTCCCTAATCATTCGCAACATTGTTGTCCGGGGCTGCTGATGGTATAATATAGTTGTAAGGTTGGTAGCTCCATTCCAACAAGGAAAGGAGCCCAATATGGAATTTATCAGAGAAGATTGTATTTACGCAAGACAGTCAGTAGACCGCAAGGACAGTATCAGCATTGAAAGTCAGATCGACTTTTGCAAGTATGAATTGAAAGGTGGGAGCTGCCGGGTATTCAAGGACAAAGGCTATTCCGGTAAAAATACGGACAGGCCGGAGTTTCAAAAGCTGTTGGGCGAGATCCGCAAGGGAAAGGTCAGGCGGGTCATCGTGTATAAACTGGACCGTATAAGCCGCTCTATTCTGGACTTTGCAACGATGATGGAGCTGTTTCAAGAGTATGATGTGGAGTTTGTATCATCCACAGAAAAGTTTGATACTTCGACCCCGATGGGCCGGGCCATGCTGAATATCTGCATTGTATTCGCCCAGCTTGAACGTGAGACAATTCAGAAGCGTGTCACAGACGCCTACTATTCACGGTGCCTGAAAGGCTTTCACATGAGCGGACAGGCACCATACGGTTATCAGTTAGAGCCTACTGTGGTAGAGGGTATCCGCACAAAGAAAATGGTTGCCGACCCCATAGCCGCCGACCATGTTCGGCTGATGTTTGAAATGTACGCTGAACCGGAAACCTCCTTCGGAGATATTACTCGATACTTCGAGGAACATGACATAAAAATTTATGGCAAATCCATGTTCCGTACATTTCTTTCCCAGCTTTTAAGAAACCCCGTTTATGCACAGGCCGACTTGGAGCTGTACGAATTTTTCAAGAGTCAGGGTGCAGCGATTGTCAATGACGCTTCTGACTTTGCCGGAACAAACGGCTGCTATCTCTATCAGGGGCGGGATGTGAAGGAGGACAAAGACAGGTGCTTAAAAGACCAGATACTTGTTATCGCTCCCCACGAAGCACTCATTTCCTCTGACACATGGCTGAAATGTCGGAAAAAACTTATGGCAAACACCACCTTCCAGCAGGGACGGAAACCAAAAAATACTTGGCTGGCCGGAAAAATCAAATGCGGGCATTGTGGGTATGCTCTGAAAGCCACCCATGTACCAAACAGCACCGGCTATTTCCGCTGTACCAAACGGACGGAAAACAAAGGCTGTCCGGGCTGCGGGAAAATCCGCAAAGAAGAATTTGAGCAATTCATTTTCTCGGCCATGCAGGAAAAGTTCAAAGATTTTCAGATACTCCACGGCAGGGAGGAAAAAGTCAATCCGAAACTGACCGCCTATCAAGTGGAGCTGGCACAGGTGGAGGCAGAAATTGAAAAGCTGCTGGATACGCTAACCGGAGCCAATGCGACCTTGCTTGCCTACGCCAACAAAAAAATTGAAGAACTGGACACCCGACGCCAGACCATTTCAAAGGCAATCGCTGAATTGAGCGTTGAAACCATATCTCCCCAGCAGATAAAGAAGTTATCCTATTATCTCGACAACTGGGACAGCATAGATTTTGACGACAAAAGAAAAGCCGCCGATGGCTTGATCTCTACAATCAAGGCCACCAGTGACCATGTTCAGATAGAGTGGAAAATCTGACATTTCCGCTCTATCGCCCCTCATTTCTATTTTATCTTGTTTGTACCCCTTGTACACCGATGTTTGAAATATAAAAGATATATTTTCTTTACATTCCTCTGCGTTAGCAGGTAAAACACAGGAACCCATCACATATTTTTTCTCATTATAGGAAAACTCAATAAGAGTAAAAGCCATATCATTATCATAATCAGACTTGATAATTTCCATTAGATCTTTTGCTTCAATAATGAGCGTTGGCTTTTCATTTTTCTTAAAACCAAACATGAATAACACCTCCAAGAATTAACTTTATCTTATTTTTCATTATACTTCATCAACTTAACGAATGGAAGAAAAAATTTGTGTGCAGAGTTCCTGTTCAAGCCTTGTAACGCGCATTTATGCAAAATCCATAGTCCCCGATACTTTCCTCACGGGTGATATACAGTCGGAATTCTGTCAGCTCATGAAATAAGAAAAACCGACGCATGATCGCTTTACGCTCAATACATCGGTTTCTTCATCTGACCTTGACGGTCATATTCAGTTGTGGCAGATTAGCCAATTTGAAAAATTACTCTGGCACATCTACTGAGTAGCTCAGACAATCGCCTCTTTTATTGCTTTTCAAATCGTTATAATACCACATATACATCGTTCTACCATATTCTTCATATTCTATAATCCCATCTGGCTTTTGACCTTCTACTTCTAATGAGTAAATTTCTTTATCATGTGCATAGCCAAAAACGAATCTGGTATCCGGATAATTTGGATTTAAGTCTTGTTGAATATCACTTATTGTTAAAGATAAATGGATAAATTTTTTGAAGTCTCCCCCATAAGTGGTATCTGGTGTAGTGGTAGCTGGTGTAGCATTTACAAACGCATATTGTACACTTGCTTCCTCCACCTGTTTTTTGCAGCGTGCCATCACAAAACCTTGAACGGGATCGTTATCGCTTCCTGCCCGATAGAAAATAGTATCATACTGTTTGCCATTCCATATATGCAATATTTCATCAACATGATTAAGAAAATCTTCTGGAACAGAAAATTCTTCATTTTCAGCATTCAAAGGAGAATTCAAAATAGCTTCTTCGACAGAACTATAATATATGAGTTCAGAATCCTTTTTATCGTAATCACTCAAATTGAATTCGACATATGCATTGTCTTTATTGTCATCTTCCGGAACATAAGTATAACGACCATTTTCAATATGGTCATCATAATCAACAAACAGTCCAATACATATCAGCGCTGCAAAAATCAAAAAAACTATTCCTACAATGATTAGCAATATTTTCAAAAATTTTTTCATACAAAAGTCCACCTTCTTGCTTCATTTCAGTAAATTATATCATACCGATATGAACAATTCAATTCACGCTCTATCAAGTAGTTTTTTACTTACCTATAACGCACATTTCCGCAAAATCCATAGTCCCCGATACTTTCCTCACAGGCGATAGGCAACGGTCAAAACATCAGGTCTGCACCTGACATTTTAACCGCATATCAGCCCTGATTATCACATTATCCCTGCTGGCTGTTCAGCCCATGCTTTTTCGCATATTCACTGGCTTTCTGTCTGCGTTCCTCACTGTAAGGCGGCAGGAAACGGATAGACAGACGGGACTTTGCCAGCTCATAAGAAACACCGCCTTGAACATTGGATTTTTCCAGTCGGCAAAGGTCAGGGTACTTCTTAGCAAAAGCAGCCAACCTCTTTTTCAATCCGGCGTTGTGGGTGTAGATATTTGCCTTGTCCTCGCCCTCATTAAAGAGAACGATTGTTTCTTTCTCAATCTTTGTCAGTCTCGTCATAGCAGCCCTCCCTACGGTTTTTCAACACCCTCAGCCTGCGGTAAAAGCAACGATACCACCTTTCAACACCCTCAGCACTCAGCTTGACGGAAAGCATATAAAACAGCTTCTTCGCCACCGGATCGGGTGCAAGGGCAGCCACCATACGCAAACGCTCGACAGTTGCTTTCAGGTTCGGACAGCCAAAGGCATAAAGGGCTTCCATTTCATTCCGGTTCATCTTCATTGTGTTTTCCTCCTTAAAGTTTGATAAATGAAAAGCGACAGACACTTCATAAGGAAATACCTGTCGCTTCGTTGACGATATAAAATTGTTGGTTTTGGACTTGATAAAATCAGCAGTAAATCATTTCCTGTCTGATGATTTCTTCGGCTCGGTTACGGATAGAGTTTATGGACTGTACCCACAACATCTGATTATCTGCTTTCATGGTTTCGGTCACACCCTCGGCTTGTTTCATCTGCTCAATGATAAGGCTGCACCTTTCCGCTGCCTGTTCGTTCAGGTCAGCAAGGTAAGTATGCAGTTCGCCGGATAAACAGAGGGCAGATAACCTTGCAGGGCGGTACTGCTCCAAATATGTCCTGTGCAGTCTGCCCCACATACCGATAGGGCGGTGTTCCTCCGGCAGCTTCAAGTCCGGCACATAGTAATCGCCCACAAGAACATAGTCCAGACCATTGCTTTCATCATGGATTCGTGGTTTCAATTCTGTCATGCTATTTTTTCTCCTTTCACTTTTTGCCGATTTGATTTGCTTGTGGCGTTCTGTTCAACACACACATTGCTATCAGAGCTTTTTTCTTCTGCTATACGCTCATGCTCCGCAAATTCTTTTGATTTCTCACGAATCTTTTTCATATACTTACGATTGGATTCTCGTTTTCTGCGAAGTCGTTCCGCCTCTTTTTCAGCAGCAATCCTTTCTTCCTCGGTTGGTTCATGCTGCTCCACAGGTACTTGAAATTGCCCGACATAGTTAAGATATATCTCCACCTCTGTGGTGCGGTCTGCACCTTTTCCTTGTGGCTCGTGAACCAGAATTTTGTCGATAAATTCATTTATCATGGCAGGAGTAAGTTCTGTAATGTTCTCATACTTTTTGACCAGCTTTAGAAAACGCTCCACATTATTTTGACCGCCTATAATCCGTTGCATATCAGCGGTGTCAGTCTCAATAATCTTGTTCAGCTCGTTCTGCTCATTTTCATAATCAGTAAGCATACTCTGAAAAAGTCTGTCCGGCAATCTTCCAATCACATTATCTTCATAGATTTTCCTGATAAGCATATCCAGTTCGTGAACTCGCTTCTGATTTCTTTCAATGCGGTTTTTTACAGTTTCAGAAACAGCAATATCTTTCATCGCCGATTCTTCTTGCAGAGAATAGACAAACTCCTGCTCATTCAAAGAAACATAATGGCAAGTCTCCTGTATGGTTTTCAGAATGATGCTTTTAAGTGCTTTTGTTGAAATATGGTGGCAAGTACAGTGACGATCATACTTCTGATAAGCAAGATTATAAGTGGAACATTCATAACAATCTGCCGGATTGGAATAACTTGTCCTTTTTTCGCCTTTGGCAGTATAGTATATTCTTTCTCGCCCTTTCCGCTGCCTGTGATTATACATCGGCGCACCACAATCAGCACAGTAAATCTTTCCGGTCAGAACATTAGGCTCGCCCATAGGATCTGCTTTTCTTACATTCTGTCTTAACTTTTGAGCAAGCAGCCATGTTTCTTCATCGACAATAGGCTCTTGTGTATCATCAAAAACCACCCAATCTTCCTTGTCTGCCCTTTTCGTCTTTTTGTCCTTATAGGAATTTTTGAATGTCCTGAAGTTGACAGTCTTTCCGATATACTCTGGTCGGGCAATCAGAGTAGTAACCTGATTTCCTCGCCACATATACGGATTTTCTTTGTCATAGTTGCTTGCATGATTTCCAAGTCCCTTTTTTCCAAGATAATAAGACGGTCTTTCTATTTTTTCTTCTGAAAGTTCTCTTGCTATCTGATAAGGTCCTTTTCCCTCAATAGTCATGCGATAAATTCTGCGGACTACTTCAGCAGCTTCTTCATCAATAATCCAATGGTCGGGGTTTTCGGGGTCTTTCAAATAGCCGTATGGTGGGATATTACTTGTATGAGCGTTGCCGGAAGAACCTCTGGATTTCAGTACAGCTTTAATTTTCTTACTTGTGTCCCTGACAAACCACTCATTCATGATATTCAGAAAAGGGGCAAACTCACTGGTTTCTTGACGGTCACTGTCAATACCATTATTGATTGCTATAAATCGAACTTCCTTTTCTCTAAACAGAATGTCAGTGAAAAAACCTACTTGCAGATGATCTCTGCCGATTCTGGACATATCCTTGCAGATACAGGCAGTGATTTCTCCGTTTTTAACACCTTCAACAAGTCTGTTCCATGAAGGTCTGTCAAATAATGAGGTGTGATAGCGATAGCGGCAAAAAGCTAATAAAATCAATGGTTTTGCGGACAGCGGATAGACAGGGAATGTGTTAAAAACTGAATACGCACACAAACGGCGTTACCTTAACCCCTTTGGGGGAGAAAGTAACGCCGTTTTTTTATGCCCGCAGGAAAGGAGGTGCAGCCGGAATGTATTTCACAAAGGGCAAGCAGCGGGCGTTTGAATTGCTCATGCAGCAGAAGCCGGGATTTGACCGCTATCAATCCGGTTGTGCCGGAGATGATGAAGATTGCGGCACTTGCCGTTTCTACCGCCCCGGGTGGAAATATGAGTTTTGCGTTTTCAAAGAGTGTCCCTATTGCCCCGGCAAAAGGACGCGGAAAACGCACGCCAGCATGGACAAATAGACGGGCAAAAGCCCTTGTGCCATGCGGCTTTGCAGACGCGAAAACGGCAAAGGGCATATTGCAATACCAAAACAGCCGAAAACGGCTTTCTAATTGTCCACGCATACCAAGAGAGGAAGTGAGGAAATATGGCAGTTTTCAGAGTGGAGCGAAATACGGGATATACCGTTATGAGCAACCACCACTTGCGAAACAAGGAATTGTCCTTAAAGGCAAAGGGCTTGTTGTCGCAAATGCTTTCGCTGCCCGAAGATTGGGATTATACCCTTGCGGGCTTATCCCATATCAACCGGGAGAAGATCGACGCAATCCGCGAAGCGGTAAAGGAACTCGAAAAAGCCGGATATATCGTGCGCAGCCGGGAGCGCGACGAAAAGGGACGCTTGCGGGGCGCAGATTACGTCATATACGAGCAGCCGCAGCCGCGAGAGCCGGAAGCAGCTACCAGCGGCGGACAGCCGCCTATATTGGATTTACCTACATTGGAAAATCCAACATTGGATAATCCAACGTTGGAAAAACCTACGCAGGAAAAACCTACGTTGGAAAATCCAACGCAATTAAATAAAGATATATTAAGTAAAGAACAATCAATTACTGATTTATCAAGTACCGATTCCATTCCTTTCCATTCCCTAAACCCCTTGCCCTTTGCGCATGGCGAAGCGGCTACGCCGCCGGAAAGGAAAAGAACGGAAGCGAAAAGCAATAGCGCAGTAGAGATTTACAGGGAGATTATCAAGGACAATATCGAATACGACCATCTCATTCAAAACTGCAAAATTGACAAAGACCGTTTGGACGAGATTGTTGACCTTATGCTGGAAACCGTCTGCACAGCCCGAAAGACAATCCGTATTGCCGGGGACGACTACCCCGCCGAATTGGTGAAATCCAAGTTTTTGAAGCTGAACAGCAGCCATATTGAGTTTGTTTTGGATTGCATGAGGGAGAACACAACCAAAGTGCGCAACATCAAGCAGTATCTAAAAGCGGTGCTGTTCAACGCGCCGAGTACCATTGACAGCTACTATACCGCCCTTGTCAATCACGACTTATACGGCGGCGAATGAGCATAGCCGCACTTTACCGGGAAAGGAGTTGATACCTTGCAGGAGGAAGTAACCCAAAAAACGATTGCCCTATACGTCAAAGTGGGAAAAGGCGCGGCGCGGCTTACCGAACAGGCGTTACAGAAAGCAATCCAAAAGTTTTTGGAGCAGAAAAGCAAACCCGCGCATGGGAAACAGACCATGCGGCAGCTTATGAAGCAGAACGCGGGTGTTTCCAACATCGAGATCACCGACAGCAATATTAAAGCCTTTGAGAGTACGGCGAAGAAATACAACATAGATTTTTCGCTAAAAAAGGTTAAGGGCGAGCAGACCCGTTACCTTGTGTTTTTCAAAGGCCGGGACGCGGACGTTATGACCGCAGCGTTTCAAGAGTTTTCCGCAAAGAAGCTGAACCGGGAGAAAAAGCCCTCTATCCGCAAAGCCCTTGCCGCTGCAAAGGACAAGGCGAAGCAGCTTAACGCCGCCCGCGACAAGGTAAAGAAAATGGACAGGGGGCGCGAGATATGAAGCAGATCAACTACAAAAAGCTGATACTTCCGAATATCCCCTATGTGTTCTTTGTCTATCTCTTTGATAAAGTCGGACAGGCGGTGCGGCTTGCCCCCGGCGCGGATATTTCTGCAAAGATACTGAATATCACACAAGGATTTTCCGCAGCCTTTGAAAACGCCTTGCCGAGCGTTTACCCGTTGGATTTGCTTGTCGGCATTGTCGGTGCGGTGATTATCCGCTTGATAGTCTATGTCAAAGGGAAAAACGCGAAGAAATACCGCAAGGGCGCGGAGTACGGCTCTGCCCGATGGGGAAACGCCGAAGATATAAAGCCCTACATAGACCCGGATTTCCAAAACAACATCATTTTGACGCAGACGGAACGGCTTACCATGAACAGCCGCCCGAAGCAGCCGAAGTACGCGAGAAATAAGAACGTCGTCGTGATCGGCGGCAGCGGCAGCGGAAAAACAAGATTTTTTGTCAAACCTAATCTAATGCAGCTTCATTCCTCTTACGTCTTAACCGACCCGAAAGGTACGGTTTTGATTGAGTGCGGGAAGCTGCTGCAACGGGCGGGCTACCGCATTAAGGTACTGAATACGATTAACTTCAAAAAATCTATGCACTACAACCCCTTTGTGTATATCCGCAGCGAGAAAGATATTTTGAAGCTGGTAAATACGTTGATAGCGAATACCAAAGGTGAGGGAGAAAAAAGCGCGGAGGATTTTTGGGTAAGTGCGACTCGTTCGCAGGCGGTAAAAAGTCTGC
>NZ_JAQEXK010000030.1:0-8728 GCF_027693185.1 Butyricicoccus sp. OF27-2pH9A | reverse complement strand
ACCGCAGATTGATTGTTTTCATAGGCTTACCTCCTGAAAATCGGAGAGGCGGACAGCTCGTCCGCTGTCCGCCCCTCGCTGAGATAAGGGAAATGATCCCTTTCACTTGGTAGCCAGAAAACAGGTCATTCGTTAAGCCTGTTCTCAAAGAAATTTATAAATTTTTTTCTGACCGCCTCCACACTTTGATACACAGCCACTTTGGAGCAGCCGCACAGCACACCGATCTCTGCAAGGCTCAGTCCGTCAAGCGCATAGAGCAGGAACCGGCGGCGCTGGGCCTCGGTACAGGTGTCCAGAACAGCCATCAGCTCATGCAGCGTTTCCATGCGGCAAAGGTATTCCTCCGGCGTTTCGCCGTAGACCCCTACACCCTCGGTGGTAATGATGTACTCGTCAAACTCCCGGCCATCCCAATGCCGCCGCTGTTCATGGAACAGGTTCTCCGTTTTATGATCGGCCCGGTCGAGAAATTCATAGACTTCCAGCGTAACCTCCACGGCCACAGCTTGTCCGTTATAATTGATGGTAACTTCCATCTGCCTTTCCTCCATTCAGATTTTTTGGGTAAATCTGAATGGGGCGGCGGAGAACGGCACTGGGGCCAGGGTTCGGGCCATGTTGGCCCGATGTTCCGGCCCCATAGGTATGAAAAAGCGCCCGGACAGCAGAAAGCTATTCGAGCGCAAAAACTCCAATATTCACTTACAGAATGACAATTTTCGCACCGGCTGCCAGACGGGGGCTGTCCGGTGGCCGGGCTTTTTTTGACGATAGTGCAAATATCGTCTGAATTTGTCGGCGGTCAGTGTGCTTCATGGCGGCTCCCTCCTAAAGCCGCCGTGTCAGCGTATAGGCGTCACTCCTTTGTCGAGGGCATAAGAAACGGCGGCCTTGATTTTGTCAAAGCCGCCGAAAGATCGAGTGTAGGGCATGGCGATTGCCTGCTGAACGACGGCTTTTTTTCTTTTGCCGTCGTCCGGCAGATAAAGTTTCTATTCTACTTATTTTTCCAATGTTATCGGAATTATTTCTTTTCTCATAGCCTGAGAGGTAATAAACACATACAAGAGATAAATAAGTGTAAAAATCAGTAAAGCACTCAAAACCACAAGTGCTATCAATGCGGTCAGATTATCAAATACAGGCACATCATAAGAAGCTACAAAAAGCGTGTGGCACATTGTTTTTAGTAAGCAACTACCAATGACTAATGCAGGAATAAGAGGCAATACGAAGTAAAGAAATATATGCTCCCTCAACATTTTTTCGAGAACAACCACCTCATTTCCCAGCGTTCGCATTACATCATATTGACGCTTTATTGTTTTGACTTCCGTCAAAAGTTGAACAGCAAGTATTACAATGCTAATTATGCCGATAACCAACGACAAATAGCACAATGGCAAAATGATTAAAATGGCTTGGCTGGTAGGCGTACTTGCCAATTTGCCCGTGTAATAATAGTTTCCTTTATCGAGGATTTTTGTTGTGTATCCGTTTTCCCCTGAAGTAACCACATTGGAGTTCAATGGCCTAACTTGCGGAAATTCGCTTTCCAATTCAGACATATCAATCACTGTTTCAGATTGAACAACATAGAGGCTGTACATCGCTTCCATATTTTCAATATAGTGATCCGGGACAACGATTACAAAGTCTTGGCCGTTACCATATCCACCATACTGTGAAAACGCCTCGGTAAAAATATCCTTGCAAACCAGAGTGCCTTTTTCAATCTGCAAATTTGTAAATGTATCTTTCAGATATGGCAGACAATGAATGATGTATTGTTCTTCTGACAATGGGATTTGAGGCAGGCCCAACATTGCTCGCAAATTACAATAATCACTATATTTCATAAAGGCATCGTATTGGTTTTCTGCAATAAAATAGTCATTGATTGATACGGTTTTGTCTGCCCTGTTCCAGTATTCTGTTAAGACACGATTTCTAATGTCGGTAAATTGTGTGCTTTTATCTGTATATAAGCAATAGGAATATTGATCGTCTACATCAGTGCGCTCATTCAAAAATAAGGAATATTGGCTATAATCACCGTTCTCACCTACATGAACAATCGCAAGGTCGAATGGCTGCAAAACAACTGCTTTCTCCATGACCTGATAAAAAGCATTTGTCATACCGATACAAACGATGGTGCAGGTGAATAAAATTGAGATAACACCTAATGAGAAACTCATTTTGTTGGATTTTGAAAGGAACATTCGTAAGGTAACTAAACGACTTCCTTTGTATTTCCAGTTCCGAGATTTATTGAACATTTCGTGTATGATATAAATAAATCCTCGAAAGAAGCACAACAGCCCTAACATTGCTGAAACTGTACCTGCGGTAATGCTTGCCACTGTCTGTTTTGTTCCCGCAAACGAATAGAAACTTACAATGAGCATTACCACGGAAATCAACAAAAAGATGAAGCCAGTTTTAGATTGATGTTCACGAACACTACTGTTATTCCGACTGTAATTCAACAGATCTATCAATTTAACCTTTTGTACTTTTCTATTTGTCTTAACCAGTGCGATGATATAGACAATGCAAAATTCGATACAAGTCAAGCCGACTGCTTTTACAGAAAGAAAAACTAACAATGTTTCTTGAAAGTGGAATAAATTTGAAACAAAACTTTCTAATATTTTAGAAACTAAAATTCCAAAGCCAAAGCCCAAAATAATAGCCACAAGGCCGAAAAAAGCATTTTCCTTAAATATCATTTTGCAAATGTCGCTTTTTTCTACACCCAATATCATATAGGTGCTAATTTCCCTGCTGCGACGCTGCAAGATGAAGTCCATCATGTAACTGATAAACCACCCAAGTGCAAATACAACGATGGCAGAAAAAAGGGTGGCAATTACGCCAATATCACCGTTTCCACTCTCGGCAAATAAACGAAAAAGCTGCTGCATAGTACGAGAAACAATAAGAGAATTGAACGCATACATAAGGGCAACAACGCCGATAAGGGAAAACCAAAAAATCTTGTATTCACTTAACTGCCGTTTCATATTACGATGTGAAAGACTTGCCAGCATAATTTCAATTCCCTCCCATCATGGTGAGGACATCCAAAATCTTGTTAAAGAAAGTTCTGCGAGGATCGTTGCCTTTGCGAATTTCCGTGAAAATCGTTCCGTCGCGCAAAAAGAGAATACGATTTGCATAGCTTGCAGAAAAGGCATCGTGCGTCACCATTAGTATGGTCGCCCCCAGCATTTCATTGATACTCTGGATAGTGGAAAGCAGCATTTGGGATGAGTGGCTGTCCAGTGCGCCGGTGGGTTCATCCGCCAGAAGCAGCTTGGGGCTGTTGATGATGGCTCTGGCACAAGCGCACCGCTGCTTCTGGCCGCCGGACACCTGATAGGGGTATTTATCCAGAATATCCATGATGTTCAGTTTTTCAGCCATTTTCCGCACCCGTCCGTCGATCTCACCTGCGGGAACCTTGTTGATAGTCAGTGCCATAGCGATGTTTTCGGAGATGGTCAGTGTGTCCAGCAGGTTAAAGTTCTGAAACACAAAGCCCAAGTTTTCCCGACGAAACCGGGCAATCTGTTTTTCATTTATCTCTGTCACATCAGTTCCATCCAGATAGATATGTCCTGCGCTGACCGTATCGATGGTGGAAACGCAGTTGAGCAGGGTGGTCTTGCCGGAGCCGGATGCGCCCATAATCCCTACAAATTCCCCCTCCTGAACGGAAAAGCTGATGTCTTGAATGGCTTTTGTGACATTCCCGCCATTCCCGTAATATTTCTGGATATGTTCCAGCTTCAAAACTTCTTTCATAGTATTATCACCTCTGATCCTATTGTAAAATAATATGAGCGCCGTTTGTATCAAGTTTTCTTACGCAGTTCTTACAGAAATGTAAGAAGTGCAGAGCCTATCAGCCCTGCACCCCGGTCACAAAATCGTTGATATGGAAGGAAAGTGAAATGGTGGTTCCTTTCCCTTCGGAACTTGCTGAAATACCTATTCCCAGCTTGTCACAAAGTCGCCCGCAAAGATACAGGCCAATCCCGGTAGAACTATGGATCGTCCGTCCGTTCTGTCCTGTAAATCCTTTCTCGAAAATACGGGGCAAATCACCTTGTGGTATGCCTATGCCGTTGTCCGAAACTGACAGGATAATGCTGTCAGATTTTTTGACAGCAAAAAAATGTAAAACTGGGTGGTCTGCTCGGTATTTCACTGCATTGCTGATAAGCTGGTCTAAAATAAACCGCAGCCACTTATCGTCTGAATAAATACTGTACTTCACATCCTCTACGGTAACGGCCACATTGTTTTGCCTCAGAAAATATTTATTGTCTGCGATTGCTCCATGTACTACATCGCTAAGACTGATTTCCCGGACAGAATAATCCTTTTCCGTATGCTCACTGCGGGCATAGTATAAAGCCTGTTCCGTAAAACGGTTGATATTTTCCAGCTCCGCCATTAACTCTCTGGTAAAAGAACAGCGGTTATTCTCGCAAATCAACCTTATAGCTGTGATCGGCGTTTTTACTTCATGTATCCATTGCTCAATGTATTCCTTGTATTCCTGATGTTCCCGCTGAACCTCTCCAATCTGCTCCAACATAGATTTTCCGGCCATTTTCAAAAGCCGATAGTAGACCTGATCCTCCGCCTGCTCCGGCAGCTCCATCACTTCAGAAATAAGATAGCGTTCAGAAAGCTGTCCGGCCATGTCCAGAAGCTGCCGCATTTGTCGGCTCCGTTGCCAGTAAGTGAGGAACAGTCCTGCCAGCAAGATTAGCGTCCATACTGCCAAAATCAAAAAAACCTCAGAAATAGAATTACCACATACCAGCAGGAATACAGTGAGCGCCACCATGCAGATCAGGTTAGTCAGTAGGAAGGGAACTCTGTTTTTCCAATATTGCCTGCGGTTCATATCGTGTACCCCTGTCTGTGCTTTGTCTTGATGAAATCAGTCAGTCCGATACCCGCCAACTTCTCCCGGATACGGTTGATGTTGACACTCAGGGCATTATCATCAACATAAAGCTGATTATCCCAAAGGAAATCCACAATATCACTGCGAGGACATATTTTCCCTGCGTCCTTAAAAAGATAGTAAAGGATTTTCAATTCGTTTTTCGTCAACTCGGCTTTTTGTCCGTTGTATTCTATATAGCTGCTCTCTAAATGTAAATCTGCACCACTCCATGAAAGTACTTCCGTCTGCCCGGAAGCATACGCCCGCCGCAATAAGGAAGCAATCTTTGCAAGCAAGATTGCTGTATTATAAGGCTTAGTAATAAATGCGTCCCCGCCCAGCATGATACTGTTCAATTCATCCATATCTGTGTTGCTGCTTGTTACAAACACAATAGGAATATCGGAGAAACTACGAATTTGTGAACAGATTTCAAAACCGCTGTTTCTTGGCAGTTTTATATCCAGCAAAACAAGATGAGGCGCAAATGCCTTGAACTGCTCAATTACTCTTGAAAAGTCATTTACAGCGTCAACCTCATATCCATTACCCGACAAAAGGGTTTTCAACTGTGTTTGTATTGTCAGGTCATCTTCTACAACTAATATCCTCATTTCTCCGTTCCTTTCGGCCTCTTATATCGTCTATCGGCGGGTTTGGCTACATCCTTGGGGAGCAGCCAAACACCTGCCATTTTCACAGCGCCGGGGATACGCCCCTCAACGCAGTAATAGTTGATTTGACGGGACGAAACGCCCCATTTCTCACTTGCCTCTTTGAGTGTCATGTAGTCCATATTCGCACCTCCGACAACATTTTTCATTATATTTCATTTGCTCGAAGGACGCAAGACAGGAAATATGTCGGAAGTGTAAAAAACAAACAGAGGCCGCGAGTAGCAGCCTCCGCTTGCAAAAACTATTGATAAATCAGCTCTGTTAGAACAATTTCCTCCACCTGTGCTTTCAGCGTGTTCATCAGCCCCACCCAGCGCATGGGGTCACGGGCTTTCAGTTCCTCGGTGACGCCTGCCGCCTCCATCATACGGGGCAGCATGGCGTCCATTCGTTCATGCGCCGCCCGGTCAATCTCCAACAGGTGCGGGTACAGCTTTTCGCTCAAAATCAAGCTGCTGTAAAGGCCGGGCCGGTGTTCCTTCAGGTAGCGTTGCCGCATACGGCCATACTTGCCGATGGGGGCCTCCGGCTGCTCGGAAAGTTTCAGGTCGGGGATGTAGTAATCTCCGCAGCGGGTGTAAGTCAATTCGCTCATGTTCATTCTCCTTCGCACTGTGATGGTTAAACTGCGGCACTGGCCGATACGGTGGCCTTGCGCGGCTCCTGCCTGGGTAACTGGCTGACGGTGGTAAAAATGCCCTTCTCCATGTCCTCAGCCCGGATAGCTGCCTTTGCCGCCTCCATTTTTGCTTTGCGCTTGGCGTTGTAGCGTTCTTCCCATTCCTTTTGCTTGCCGTTGGCCTTGCGGCGCAAGTAGTTTTGGTGAAGCCTATCCTTGCGTTCCTCCTTCTTCCGCAGTTCTTCCTGTTCCTCCGGGGTCAGGGGAACCGGCTGCAAGGCAGGAGGGATATAGCGGCCCACAAAGTTGAAGTAGATTTCAACCTCCTGTGTGGTATCCTGGCTGCCTTTGCGGGCGCGTTCATGGACAAGGATTTTCTCTACAAACTCGTTGAGCATGGTGTTTGTCAGCGTGTCGAAGTTCTCGTACTTGTCAATCAGGGCAATAAACTTCTCCGCAGATTTCCGGCTCTGCTCATAGCCGGTAACGGCCTTTTCCAATTCCACGATTTCCGCATTGAGGGCGTCCTGCTCTTTGGCGTACTGTGCGTCCAGGGCCTCATACCGGGCGTCCGGCAGCTTACCCAGGGCGTTGTCCTCATAGATTTTGCAAATCAGCTTTTCCAGTTCCCCGGCCCGCTTTTGGGCGGCGGCCAGCCGTTTCCGCTTCTTGGATATGTCGGCGGTCTGCTGGGCTACCTGCGTTTCCTGGACGGTGCGGATAAACTCGGCCCGGTCATTCCTGGAATACTCCGCGATGGCCCGGAGCATATCGGCAATCAGGGTCAGAACAGCTTCGGCCTTGATACGGTGCTGTGTAGGGCAAAGGGAGCCGATAGGATACTTCCCATACTGGCCGCAAGTGTACTGCGGGACGCGCTTGCCGTTGTATGTGCGGTGAACATACATCTTGCCGCCGCAATCGGCGCAGTACATCAGGCCGGTCAGGGGATGGGACTCCCCAAAGCCGTCCGGGTAGCGTCTGGCGTTTCCCCGGATACGCTGTACATTGTCAAAGGTTTCCTGGTCGATAATGGCCTCATGGGTGTTCTCAAAAATCGTCCATTCGCTTTCGTCAACATAGTGACTTTTCTTGTCCTTAAAGTGCTTGCGGGTTTTGAAATTGACCGTATGGCCTAAATACTCCTGTTTTTTCAGGATTTCAACAATGGTAGAGGCACTCCAACGATAAATATCCGCAAAGGCCTTATTCTTGTTCACTCCCTCGCCATAGCGGGCAAGGTGAACGGCTGGCATTTCAATTTTTTCTTCTGACAACTTGGTTGCGATCTGATAGGGGCCGTAGCCCTCCATCGCAAGCGCGAAAATATGGCGTACCACAGCGGCGGCTTCTTCATCCACAAGCCAGTGTTCCCGCTTTTCGTCCCACAGATAGCCGTAGATAACGGTGCCGGTCAGGTGCTTGCCGCTCATGCCTTTGGACTTAAACACAGAGCGGATTTTCCGGCTGGTGTCGCGGGCGTAAAATTCGTTCATAATGTTGCGGAACGGGGTAAAATCATCATCGCCGTTCAGACTGTCCACACCGTCATTGATGGCGATCAGCCGGACACCGCGCTGCCGCAAAATCTCCATGACCTGACCGACTTTCAGATAGTCGCGTCCCAGGCGGCTCATGTCCTTTATGACGATGGCCTCCACCCGTCCGGCCTCGACTTCCTCCATCATCGCCAGAAAGCCGGGACGATCAAAGCGGGTTCCCGATACGCCGTCATCGGTGAAGTGGGTAGGGTTCGGCAGTCCATTCCGGCGGGCAAACTCCTCTAACATCTGCTTTTGGTTGGATATGGAATTGCTCTCGCCCTGTAACTCATCGTCCCGGCTCAGGCGCTCGTACAGTGGGGTGATTTTTTCGTTTCTCATAGCTGTACCTCCTGAAACAAAAATGCTCTAAGTGATTGCTTCACTAACCATGACAAAATCATGATTAAGAAGTCACTTAGAGCATATATCACCGCTGGCGAGCTTGTATTTCTTATACTGCCTCACGGCGAAGTGCTGGGGGCTGCGACGTTCCAACCCGTCAAACATATAGTCCACCGCATTTTTGAAGGTTTCGTCATCCTCCCGGACTTCCATGCTGTTTATCATTTCCACCAGCGTATTCATGTTGCGTTCTTCCTCCGGCCCCTCAAAGACGATGTAGGCCACAAGGGCGCAGTACAAGAGGGTTTCAGCTTTAGTCCAGAACTCGTCGCCCTCCTTGCCGTCGCCTTTGGTGTTGGCAATCAGGGCGGTAACGAATTTCAAAACATCGCTTTCCGTCTTGATATAGGCCAGCGGATTGTAGTGCATGGATTTTGAAAAGTCGATACTGTTGAATACCCGCACCCTGTATTTCTCCCGTTGCAAAAACCGCCCGCACTGGTCGAGGGTGCCGCCCTTCGGGTCTACCACCACATACGAGGAATGGGCTTGAAGGAGCTGCGGGGTCAAC
>NZ_JAQEXK010000003.1:191138-191795 GCF_027693185.1 Butyricicoccus sp. OF27-2pH9A | reverse complement strand
CGGGTCGCCCTCATACCAGAAGGCAAAGGGCGTTACATCACTGGCTAAAAGAGTGGGAAAAGGGTCAGTTGGTAATCCGAAGCTGTTTCGGAAGGCCGTTTCTTCCTGCCTTTTTGCCGCTCCCCGCATACGGAAGCACTGAAAGGGGTGGATGACTGGTATCTGCCGCCCTGTTTCAAAAGAAGCTGTTCGATCTCCTTCGGCGGCGGCCCGCCCGCCCTCTCCGCAAGGCGGAGGAAGTGGGAGCATTGGACGGGGCTTAAATAGTATGTCTGCGGCACGTCTGCCTCCAAAATCCGCCACGACGAAAATCCGCTGCCTTCGTGCCAGCCTTCGGGAGCCTGCCCAATACTGGGCGTCCATGAGTCGCCAGCACACATCAGGCGTTCCCCCTCGCACCATTCCGGCGTTTCCCCATTTTCCCGAAGGAGGCATTGGAACTTCGGTGTCCGAGAAGGCGGATAAGACGGCTCTAAAGTCCATCCGGTCATTTGTAGAAAACGCTCCCATGACGTTTTCCCAAACAGCGATAGCTGGATATAGGTTATCAGTAGCATCCCTCATTTCCTGTATGATACGAAACGCCTGATAGAACAGGCTTGATTTTGCCCCGGCAAGGCCGGAGCGGTTGCCGATCAGAGAAAGGTTCTGACAGGG
>NZ_JAQEXK010000003.1:0-191128 GCF_027693185.1 Butyricicoccus sp. OF27-2pH9A | reverse complement strand
CCGAAGGTAATTACATGAACCGGCGGGATTTTCCCGCCGTCCACCTTCGTAATATCCCCCAAATGCACCATGTCGGGAAAGTGCCTTTTGGTTATGGAGATGGGCGCTTTTTCAATCTCACTGGCCCATACCGGACGGATACCGCACCGGGAAGCAGCCAGAGGGAACACGCCAATCCCGTCGAAAAGGCTTCCCAGCTTAATGTCCGGCATGGTCCGGGGTGCCGTGTCCCTTCACGGCAAGCACCCCTTCCAGTGTGGTCGCCGCAATGCCCAGCCGCCCGGCAACCGCAATATCATTTTTTACATCCTCGTCCACAGCGCTGCCGCAGACAATCAGGGTGTGGGAGCGCCGCAGCATATCCCGGCGCATATCAATCCCGGCCTTGTGTTCCTCGGGAACGCTGTCATTCAAAAACAGCGGCAGATACAAGAGCGGGCAGATCGGGGAAAAGCCCGCCTCATAAGCAAGACGGCAGTAGTGGGCCGCCAGCTCCATATCAACATCCGGCTCGCCGCTCCATGCGGCGGTCAGGTATGCTAAAGGTCGTTTCATTGGTTGAGCCTCCATTTCTGTTTTGGTTTAGGGAAAAGCAAGAGTTCGCCCAACCCCTCCGCCCCTTCCCCCGGGAAGGGGAACGGCTCTGGAGAATTTATATCCCCGTCGCTTGACCGGGAAAAAGCATAACCGGGAGAAATCCGTCAAGGGTGCCTCTGGCACCGCCTGCGGCGGCGCTGCCCTTGACTGATTTTCCCGGCTATGCTACGGAATAACTGGCGACGGGGAATAATTTATATCTCCAGAGCTTCGGGGCGCGGGGCAGAGCCCCGCAATCCTCGGGCCATGCTGACCCGAAGTTTGGGCTTACTTTTCCTGTTCGGTTTTCTTCTCCGGCTTTTCATGTTCCTTCTGCTGACCCTTCCAGTCGTCCAGCAGCTTGATGATCTGGTCCTTCATTTCCCTCGGCGTAGTTTCCTTGCCGAAATACTTGCTCAGTTCCGCACCTGTCAAAATCACTTTGTCTACCTCCTTTTTGTCCTCCATCATAATGCCGTCGATCACATCCCCGTTGAGCAGCTTCTTTTCGTCCAGCTCACGCATACGCTTTGCCTGCGCCTGTGAAGGCGAGGACTGCTGGCTGTCAATGGCGATGGCGATATAGTTCTGGTTCTTCTTGCCGATATAGGAAAGCTCCACCGCCGTAGTAAAGCCCAGCTTTTTTTCATCCATCAGCTTCATCAGGTCGGGAACCAGCTCATTGAGCCGGATATACCGCTGCACCTGCTTGACCGCCATCTTATTGCGCTCGGCTACAATTTCGTTGGAGCGTTTTCCTGCGTCCTTCGGGTCAATCTGGCCCGAAGTGCGGGAGCCCTGGTGCTTGATGGCCTCAAGCTGCATTTTCAAGGCTTTGGCCCGCTCACTGGGGAGGATTTCTTCACGCTGGTTGAGATTGTCCTCGACCATCTGCGTGATGGCTTCATCGTCCGTCAGATTGCGAACAATACAGGGCATATCCGCATATCCGGCAAGCTCGCTGGCCTTCTGGCGGCGGTGGCCGGACACGATCTCATAGCCGCCATCATCACGGGGACGGACGATAGCGGGCTGGGTCACGCCCTTGTCCTTGACGCTGGACACCATAGCCCGCATTTCTTCATCGTCTCGGACTTCAAAGGGATGGTTCTTGAAGGCGTGGAGCTCGTTCAGCTTGATATAGACGATCTGCTCCTTGCCCCGGCGTGGTGCATCCTTCGGCTTCTCGGGTCCCTTCGGAGCGGAAGCGGCCTGTACCGTTGGAGCTGCTTTTTTCTCCGGTTCCTTTTTGACCGCCTTTTCCGGTTTCTGTGCGGGGGCTTTGGGCTTCGGGGCTGCGGCCTTGTCCTTATCTGCTTTCGGGGGACGGCCCCGGCGCTTCGGCTGTTCCGGCTCTTTGGGTTTTTCCTCCGCTTTCTTCGGAGCCTCCGGCTGCTTTTCCGGTTTTTCCGTTTTTGCCGGGTCAGGCTTTTTCACGCCGGGAGCTGCCGCCCGTTCCTCGGCTTTCTTTTCCTTCATAATTTCAGCGAAGTTATAGACAGAAACCTGTGGGTTCTTTACCTCCGGTTCCGTCTTTTTTTCCGGCTCCGGGGAAACGGAAACCTTCTCCGGCTCTTTTGGGGGAGCGGGAGGCGTTTCCTTGCCCGGCCCGCTATCCGTTACCGGCTGTTCCGGCGTTTTTGTGGTTTTATCATCTGCCATAAGCATTTACCTCCTGTTTTTTGGCATGAAAAAAGGGGCTCAACTTTTCAGTCAAGCCCCCGTGGGAAGTTCCTCCTTTCTCCGCCATGATACAAAAATACCGCCCGTAGTCTCGTTTGGGCGGTACTTTGTGTAAGATTGGCAGTCCATTATTAAGTTTTTTATTATGTTCCCTTTGTACACCGTTGCAAGACAGAGTTTTTGAAAGTTTTGAGGAATTTCAAACTGCTATTATTATAGATAATAAAAACATCTTACAATTAGAAAAACCCCTTGAAATTTTAAGAGCAGGAATTATTGATAATGAGCCTATGCTGAAAACGCCATGGGGAGATAAAAGATTAGCTGATAAAGCTGTTAATAAATAGCGTGTCGCTTTGAAAGGAGTACAAATTTATGGCATTATTGATGTTTAGAACTTTTGGAGTGATTATAGTATCATTTATAGTCTTAATTATGTATGTTTTGCATAGAAAGAAAAATGGGAAGTTTATAAAACGAAAGGCTGTCAATGAAGAAGAAAAAATAAAATATCAAAAATGGGAAAAAATAATCAATGTGATGGCAGTTGTTGGGTTATTGATTCTCGGTATATTTATAACTGTTCCTTGTTGCTTGGATATACCTTATTTACTATCTAACAATTTAGTTGAAGTTACCGGAGAAGTTACACAAGGTGCAATGTCAGGAGAAAACTCTAATAGTGAAAGAAGAATACATATTAGAGATGAGAAAACTGGAGAAGAACATTCATTAAAATATTGGGGAACAGGTAGCGATTTAGGAGATAAGATAACTGTAAGGTATTTACCACACACAGAATATGGGTATGTAGTTGAATAGAATAAAAATAAATATCCTATTTTGTTTTGGGAAATTTGTAGATTACCTGTAATCTGCCACAACTGAATATGACCGTCAAGGTCAGATGAAGAAACCGATGTATTGAGCGTAAAGCGATCATGCGTCGGTTTTTCTTATTTCATGAGCTGACAGAATTCCGACTGTATATCGCCTGTGAGGAAAGTATCGGGGACTATGGATTTTGCAGAATTGTGCGTTACAAGGCTTGAACAGGAACTCTGTACACAAAATTTTTTCTTCCATTCTTTAAGTTGATGAAGTATAATGAGATATGAAAAAGTGAGGTTTTAAATACTCGAATTTAAACAATCATTTTTATATAGCTGGAACTATGGAGGGCAAAAAATGAATGATTTTTTACGAATGTGTTTGAATATAATTACACAAATAGGCCCCTATTTAGTTGTACTTCTTCTTTTGAAATATCTTATAAATCTTCAACAAAAGAGAGCTAAAGAACGAGAGGAAGAACAGAAAAAGGGAATAATTAGAACGCATTATACAATAAAAACAGAGAAAACATTGACTATTATATTTGTTTTTGGAATTTTATTTACAGGAGGTTGTACTGTAGCAAGTGCTATCCAACAGGATGATATATTTCCTCCCTTGGTATTTGGCATTGCATTTGTTGTGTTTTTTATAGGCTCATTGAATATGATTATGTGGAAACTGGAAGTGGATGAAGATGAAATCACATGGCGTTCAACTTTTGGCAGAAAGAGAACTTTTCACTTTGAAGATATTACCTATTGCGAGAGAAGGAAAGGTTCTATGCGTGTATATGTAAATGGAGAAAAATTATTTACCATTGATAGTAATATTGACAAAGAAGAATTTATGGAGGACATAAAAAGAAGAAGAATCCCTGTAAAATCTTACTGGGCAAATCAGCATAAGAAAAATCGTAAATGACATAGATTTTATAACAGTACGATGTTAGACAACTGAATATGACCGTAAAGGAAGATGAAATATGAAAAAAGAGTTGAAACAAATATTGCTTATATGTTTATTTTTAATTATTGGTTGTGTACTTGGTTATTTTGTAGCACTTAATCAAATGAATCAACTTAGTGACCCTGAGTACATTGCGTTTTGGACAAGTCAAAATATGTCTGTTCCTGAACCATTAGGATTTACAAGAAGTATTCTTTCTTTTGGATTGCTTTTTGCTGGAATACCAACAGGTTTGATTTTTTATAGTGGTTTAGTTAAGAAATGGCTAACTCCTATCGCACCTAAAATTATAATTGGATTTGTTACTTTCCCGATTTATACACTTGCTGGAGTAATCGGTTCAATTCCTTTTATCATCTATAAAGGAATTTTTCTATTCAAAAATAATAGATGTAAATGACAACGAGCTTTTCAAGAGTAGGGTGTTTATCAACTACTTTTTAAGGCAACCACGCAAGGACGATCAGCTACATAGTTGGTCGTTTTTGTTTATCCATTTGCAGATTATCCGTAATCTGCCACAACTGAATATGAACGTTAAGGTCAGATGAAGAAACCGATGTATTGAGCGTAAAGCGATCATGCGTCGGTTTTTCTTTTTGCAAAATAGTCCGGTGGACTGTTTTGTAAAACCGAAGGAACTGACGGAGCTTGGGACGGGGCGAAGTCAGTTTGTTCGGGCGGGAGTACGGAGGGTGCAACCCTTTGTGCATGGGTACAGGGAATGCAATATCCCTGTGCAGGTCAAGGGCGGCAGCCTTGCCCAGTTAAGTGGCGTTTCGCCACTTAGTACTGGGTATTACTTGACGCAGAAAGCCGCAAGGAATCAGCTTCGCTGCCCTTCTCCCCTGTCGGGGAAATCAAAAAGAAAAGGAGGAACTCATGTGAAATTAACAAGACACAATGGACGAGCCGGAAAGAATGGCGTTTATAATCCGAAGCACAATGACCGCAGTTTTGACATTGCCAACAGCGAACACATTGACGAAGAACGAGCCAAACAAAATCTCTATTGGGACTGTTACAATGGCTTCCGCAATTTCAAAAATCCCGAAAAGGAAAATGAGCTGTCTGCCACTTTTGAAGATGTGGAACAGCTTTTTTATCGTCAGCGGTATCGTGATTTTGTGACCGGACAGAACGAAAGAAATGTGAAGAACCGACACCCTGAAAGAAATAAGGAAACCGGAGATTTACTCAAAAGCAAAAAGACCTGTCCAGAGGAAACGGTCTATCAGATTGGAACGCTTGATAATCATGTTCCACCGGAATTGCTCATTGAGATCGTCACAGAATTTATGGAAATCGTAAATGAGCGTTTCGGTTCTCATGTCCATATCCTGAATTGGGCTCTGCACTTGGATGAAAGTACCCCTCATATTCACGAGCGTCATGTGTTCGACTGTAAAAATCAATATGGGGAGATTGCCCCACAACAGGAAAAGGCTTTGGAAGCACTGGGGTTTGAACTGCCGGAACCGGAGAAGCCTGTCGGAAGAAAAAATAACCGCAAGATGACTTTCGATTCAGCTTGCCGAGTGCTGCTGTTTGATGTGGCGAAAAAGCATGGCTTACAACTGGAAGAAGAACCGGAATATGGTGGTCGTGCATATCTGGAAAAACAGGACTATATTCTTTTCAAGCAAAAGGAGCAACTGGCAGCACAGGAGCAAAAGCTGGAAGAACTCACGATGAAGATTGAGGATGTGGAAGCTCTGGTGGACGAGGTTGCCGATATTGCCTATGACAAGGCGGTTGAGGTCGTTGCTGATACTGTGAAACTGGAAACGCACAAGGAGGATATTAAGCTGGTGGAGCAGTCTAAGGCATGGGTTCTCTCCCCTGAGCGTAAGGCTTCAAAGAAAGAAATCGAGTATGCAACGAAACGATTGGATGGCGTGATTGCCAGAATCACAAACGCTATGAAATCAACCATTCAGAAAATTCAAACCACGCTGATGAAACCGGAGGTCAAAAAAGCCGGAACGGAGCAAATCAAGAAGAAAGCCAAAAGTTCCATTATAGAGCAGTTGAGCCGAAAAAAGAAAGAAATGGCAGAGCGTGAAGTCAGCCGGACACTTCCGGCGAAAAGCAAAAAACAGGATATGGAACTCTAAAGCACTTGCTGTTTTCACTTTGAAAATGACAGGTGCTTTTGCTTTAGGAAGCAAGAAAATATCTTCCATTCTTTAGGTTGATGAAGTATAATGATAGTAAGAAATTTTTTGTAATGACCTTAATCCAATAAGTGATTTTGCAATTATCAAGTAAAGGATGTAATTATATGAAGAAAGTACTGTTGCTTTTCAGTGTGATTATTATACTCGGTTTAACAGGCTGCTCTAACAAATATTTCAATGACTGGTTTAGCTCTGAACAAAATGAAACGGATAAGATGTGTCAACAAATTATCGAGGCATGTAAGCAACAGGATTCAGAGAAACTCAAATCTCTATTTTCCGAAGAAAGCAAAAAGAACATTGAGAATTTAGACACTGAAATCTCTGCTTTTTTCGATTATATTGAGGGCAGTATCCAAAGTTTTGAGGGCGATTGTGCATCATCAAGTGAAAGCAACTATGGTAAAAGGAAAACGGAATTGGATGGTATGTATCTCATATTGACAGAGAAGGAACGGTATTGTATGAATTTTTATATGTATAGTGAGGATGATGAAAATGCCCAAAATGTGGGGATATATAAAATTGAAATTGCATTAGAGAGCGAAGTGGCTGAGGATAATTTTATATGGGATAATCCCCCAAACGGTATTTTTGTTGGAGGACAAAATTGATTTTTGTTATGAGAGAACATTAAAGTATAAATTTCGGATGGTATAAGAAAAACTGACTACAATTAAATCTTCACAGCTTTACTAAGCAAGAGATCCGAATGATATGCTCCCTTCATGATGACAGTTTGTTTTTTCACTGTCTCTCATAAAGGGAGCATATCAGAAAAGGTCTCCTGCTTTTTTTCCCAAAAACTGAATATGGAACTCTAAGGCACTTGCTGTTTTCGTTTTGAAAATGACAGGTGCTTTTGCTTTAGGGAGCAAGAAAATATCTTCCATTCTTTAGGTTGATGAAGTATAATGTAAGCAACAAACTTGAAGTTTAAGGGAATGATATTATGGATTTTGCTATATTTAGATTGTTTATAAGAGTTTCATTATTTGTTATAGCTTTAATTGCTTGCATTATCTATCTAATTAAAAAAAGAAAACTTATCTATTCGATATTTTTTGATAAAGAAGCGATAAAAAAAGAATATACTGGAAAAAATGATATAATATTTCTTCGATTGGCTAATACCATTCTTGTTATAGTAGCTATTCTTTTAATCTTATATTTGAAAGATTTTGTTTTAGATATGCCTTACATCATAAACAAACAGTATAGTTATGCAGAAGGATATGTAACTGAACAATCTCATGGTGGTGCAGATATATCTTCTGAAAGAAGAAGTATTTTTCTATATGATAAAGTTAAAGATGATGAAATCGAAATCACAGTATTTTCAAGGTATGTTGATAAAAATACTTATTTAAAGGTACAATATCTTCCGCATACGAAATATGGTGCTATTGTAGAAAATAAATAATTCATTCTAAAAAGAAAAATCCCAGTTTGTATAACTGGCAACCCAACCACAATTAAATCTTCACAGCTTTGCTAAGCAGGAAATCTGAAAAGGTCTCCTGCTTTTTTGCACCTAAAATTAAATATGGAACTTTAAGGCACTTGCTATTTTCGTTTTGAAAATGACAGGTGCTTTTTTCGTTTCAGGAAAGGAGTCACATGAATGTATTTGAAATTGTAAAAGAAAATGTTACTGCCCGACAAGCCGCAGAAGCCTATGGCTTGAAAGTGGGTCGCACAGGTATGGCGTGCTGTCCGTTTCACTCGGATATGTCCCCCAGTATGAAGCTGGATGAACGCTATTACTGTTTTGGCTGCGGAGCAACCGGAGACGCTGTTGATCTCACAGCGAAGCTATTCGGTATCGGGCTGAGGGAAGCTGCTGTCAAACTTGCTGAAGATTTTGGTCTTAACTATGACAGCCGACAAAAGCCCAGTGTCCGCCCTCGTATTCGTGAGCCGACACCGGAGCAGAAATATCAAAAAGAAGAAAATCATTGCTACAAGGTGCTGACGGATTATTTTCATCTTCTTAGAGAATGGGAAAAGAAATACGCTCCTAAACAGCCGGATGAGGAATGGAATCCTCTGTTTGCAGAAGCACTGTATAAGAAGAACTATATCGAATATCTGCTTGATATTCTTCTGTATGGTTCATTGGAGGAACGAAAAGCACTTGTGGCAGAACAGAGAAAGGAGGTGTTGAAACTTGAACAACGAATTGCAGAACTGTCAGCAGACAGAACCATGCACAGTAGAAGAAATCCGAAACAGCTTAGAGCAGAGCGAGAAAGGTAAGGTTTATAATACTGCCGCAAATTATAAGCGTGTTCTGCAATATGACCCACTTTTGAAAGGAGCTATCCGAAAAAATCTTCTGACCGAAAGAATCGACATTGTGAAGCCCCTCGGTTGGTATCGTGACAGCCCGACATTGACGGATGTGGATGTGAAATATCTGCTCCTATATTTTGAAGAAAACTATGGATTGACCGTAGAAAAGAAAATCATAGACGCAGTTGCGGTTATTGCCAACGAAAACCGTTACCACCCTGTCTGCGATTTTCTCAATGCCCTACACTGGGACGGAACGGAACGCATACGCTTCTGTCTGCACCGCTTTCTCGGTTCTGATACAGATGATTACACCTATGAAGCATTGAAGTTGTTTCTGTTGGGTGCTATCTCACGAGCCTTTAAGCCGGGGTGCAAATTTGAGGTAATGCTCTGTCTTGTAGGCGGTCAGGGAGCCGGAAAGTCCTCTTTCTTCCGTTTGCTTGCGGTCAATGATGATTGGTTCTCTGATGACTTGAAGAAGCTGGATGATGAAAATGTGTACCGCAAAATGCAGGGGCATTGGATTATTGAAATGTCGGAAATGATTGCAACCGCCAACGCTAAGAGCATTGAAGAAATCAAGTCCTTTCTGAGCCGCCAAAAGGAAACCTATAAGATACCCTATGAAACACATCCGGCAGACAGAAAACGACAATGTGTGTTTGGAGGTTCTTCCAATACCCTTGACTTTCTTCCCCTCGACCGAACAGGCAACCGCCGCTTCGTTCCGGTTATGGTCTATCCTGAAAGGGCTGAGGTTCATATTTTGGCAGATGAACAGGCTTCAAGAGAGTATATCAATCAGATGTGGGCAGAAGCTATGGAGATTTACAGAAGCGGAAATTTCCGTCTGAGATTCAGTCCGGCTATGAACGCTTATCTGAAAGCCCACCAAAAGGACTTTATGCCGGAGGACACAAAGGCAGGACAGATTTTAGACTATTTGGAACGCTATTCCGGCAGCATGGTCTGTTCCAAACAGCTTTATAAGGAAGCACTGGGGCATGATTATGACGAACCGAAACAATGGGAACTGCGAGAGATCAACGACATTATGAATAACGCTGTCACAGGCTGGAGGGCGTTCAGCAATCCTAGGTATTTTCCAGAGCCTTACCGCAGACAAAAAGGCTGGGAGCGTATCAGGAACGACAACGAGCCTGACAACAGCATGGATGGTTTTCAAGAAATCCCGACAGAGGAAATGGAACAGTTAGGGCTTCCGGAAGAATGGTTGAAGCAAAAATAAAAGCTCGTTGTCGCTTCGGTTGTCGAGCCGGTTGTCGGTCTGGTTGTCGGGCAAAAATCCCGAAAGCCTTGATATTGCGGCACTTTTCCCTCTCTGACAACCATGACAACCAATATTATAAAGAAAAAGGAAATAGTAAAAAGATAGTATCGCCCGATAAAGAAAAAAGGTTTTCTGATGTCCGTTGTCGGAACTTCGTTGTCAGACCTTTCCTTGTCGGGCTTTTTTCATTCAAGGAGGAATATCGTATGACAAATATTGTGAACAGTACACTACCCACCCCAAATAACCATTCGGAGAAAAACAAACCGGATGGAGTTTTTGTGATTAAGCAAGGCAAAACAAATTATAAAGTCAAAGTGTTTTTTGACCATAGTAGCGGTTTGACTGCTGAGGACAGATTGAAACGCATTATTCAGGCAGAAGCAGAGAGAGAATCTGCGTAAGTAATATAAAAAATATCCACGCACCCCCTTGACAAAAGCTTTCAGAAGATACGCTCCTGTCAGCAATGGAGCGGGCCGGGGCCGAAGATATGCCGGAGGACAAGGTGAATTGCTCCGCAGGAGCAAGAGAGGGTGGCCTGGGCCATGCAGAGCGCAAGGGACTGGGTACTCCCGCCACCCGTGCCGCGATTCTGGAAAAGCTGGTGCAAATGGGCTTTGTGCAGCGCAAGGGCAAACAGCTTGTCCCCACCAAGGACGGCATCAATCTGGCGGTGGTTCTGCCGGAAAGCCTGACCTCTCCCGTCCTGACCGCCGAATGGGAAAACCGCCTGACCGAGATTGCCAAAGGCAGCGCAGACCCAGACGAGTTCATGGCCGAAATTGAAGCGCAGGTGCGTCAGCTGGTCAAGACCTATTCTTGTATCAGTGCAGATAAGCAAAACCTGTTCCAGTCGGAACGGGTTATTATCGGCAAGTGTCCCCGGTGCGGTGAAAACGTCTATGAGGGTAAAAAGAATTTTTACTGCGGAAACCGTGGCTGTCAGTTCGTGATGTGGAAAAATGACCGCTTCTTTGAGCAGCGTAAAAAGGCGTTCACCCCGAAGATTGCCGCTGCTCTGCTCAAAGACGGCAAGGCAAAAGTCAAGGGCCTCTACTCCGAAAAGACAGGCAAAATCTATGATGCAACGGTGCTTCTGGCAGATACGGGAGGCAAGTACGTCAATTACCGGGTAGAGCGTAAGGGATAAAGAAAACGAGGGCCGGTTATGGTAAGGTGAAGCATTCATTTTGCCATAACCGGCTCTCTCTATCCGTAGGATAGCAAAAAAGGAGTGTGACCAAATGAGCGAATTATTTTCCATCCAGCTGCAAAATCAGCAGCAAAGCAGGGATGGTGTCTGGCTGGACCTGCCTACCACAACCGAACAGGTACAAGCGGCCCTGCGGCAAATCGGCATTTCGTCCGATAATCCGCAGGGCCTTTTCATTTCCGGCTACTTTGCCGAGGAAGAAAAGCGTTTTGCCATCCCCTACAACATGGTGCTGGCATCCAATGTGGATGAACTAAACTTTCTGGCATCACGACTGGAAACGCTTTCCAATGCAGAACGCGCAGAGCTGAACGCCGCTCTACAAACCCCGCAGAGTGAGCTTTCCAGCATCGGGAAAATCACCGACTTTCCCGAAAACGTGGACTACTATGTGCATCTGCCGGATGTGCACGGGCCTGCCCAGCTAGGAGATTACTACCTGAATCGCTCCGGCATGGTGGATATGCCGGAAAAATGGAAAGGCGGCATCGACACGGCGCAGTTCGGCCGGTATGTGGCCCAGCAGGAGCAGGGCGTGTTTACCGAGTATGGCTACCTTGTCAAAAGCGGGGATGCGTGGCAGAAAGTCCACGAGGGCCAGCCTGTGCCGGAGGAATACCGGGTGCTGTCTTTTCCTGCATCGGAAATCCTGCGGGATGCGGCCAACATCCCACCGCCTGTTCAGCCTGAAACGGAACCGCAGAAAGTTATTCCCATTATCCTGAACGGTAAGGACAGCGCAGAACGGATGAAAGAAATCACGGACCGGCTGGAAACGGGCATTCAGCAGTTGTTCGACAGTGACCGCTACAAAGCTTACCTCACCACGATGGCAAAATTCCACAATTACAGCTTCAACAACACCTTGCTGATTGCCATGCAGGGCGGGCAGCTGGTGGCGGGCTTCAACAAGTGGAAAGACACGTTCCACCGCACCGTAAAGAAAGGCGAAAAAGGCATCAAAATCCTTGCTCCTGCGCCGTACAAGGTCAAGCAGAAGATGGAAAAGCTGGACGAACAGGGCAAGCCGATTCTGGACAAGGACGGCAAGCCGCTGACGGAAGAAAAAACGGTGCAGATTCCGGCCTTTAAGGTGGTTTCCGTGTTCGATGTCAGCCAGACCGAGGGCGAACCGCTGCCATCTATCTCGGTGAATGAATTGTCCGGCAGCGTGCAGGACTATCAAGATTTTTTCAAAGCGTTGGAGCAAGCTTCCCCGGTGCCCATCGGGCTTGAGGACATCGAGGGCGGGGCGCACGGTTATTTCCACCTGCTTGACAACCGCATTGCCATCCAAGAGGGCATGAGCCAGTTACAGACCATCAAGACGGCTATCCATGAAATTGCCCACGCCAAACTTCACGCCATCGACCCCACCGACCCGGAACAGACCAACCGCCCGGACAGCCGCACCCGCGAGGTGCAGGCCGAAAGCGTAGCTTATGCAGTCTGCCAGCACTACGGGCTGGACACATCCGAGTATTCCTTTGGTTATGTGGCCGGGTGGAGTTCGGGCCGAGAACTGGCCGAGCTGAAAGCCTCTCTGGAAATTATCCGTAGCGCGGCCCATGAGCTGATCTCCGCACTGGACGAACATCTGGCAGAACTGCGCCAGCAGCGGGAAACAGGACTTTCCACTGCACAGGAGGCTGCATTTGCGCTGGACAACGGCAATACGCTGTTCATCCAGACCTGCGATTCCGGCTATGACTACACCCTGTATGGCCCGGATAATAAGGCTCTGGACGGCGGCCAACTGGACGCACCCGGCCTGACCCTGCCAGATGCCGGGCAGGAAGCACTTAATCTGCTGGGGCAGACAGCCGCAGTGTCGGAAGTCCTGTTGGGCGACAAGCTGGCGGCGTTCCAAGAGGCGGCGGAAAAAGCAAATGAACTTTCTGCCCCGGAAGCAGAAAAAGCCGCTGCGACAGATTTATCCGCAGAGCCTACGGTCACGATTCTGTGGAGTGAAAGCGACAAGCTGCAGGACGGCGAAATCATGCCGCTGTCCGTGGCAAACCGCGTTTTTGAAGAACTGGACACCACCCAGCACACAGAACGGGAAAAGGACGGTTACGAGGGCGGCTGGTACGATAAGACTGCATTCCGCATTGATTTTACCCTGAACGGCCAGCCGGACAGCTACGAGGGGCGGCAGGATTTTGGTGATGGAGAGGGCTCTTTGGTGCAACATATCCAGAACTATCACGAATACTACGCCAAAGATGAAAACTGGAAGAATTTTGTTCTGCACAACAAAGGCCCGGAAGCGTGGGAGCAGGACAAGGCAGAGCGGGAAATGGTGCTGACCGAGTTTATTCCGTACCTCAAACAGCACTGCAATCTTTCGGCTATGGAGCAGACGGCCACCACCGCTTTGCGGGAAGGACAGAATATTTTGCCGGAACAGACTTCCTATTACACTGCGGTTGTGGCCTATGTGCAGGACTGCCGCTCGATGCTCAACCAAAGCCGGTATGACTTGCCGGAACCGCCCAAGTTGGCCGACTTCGACCAGACCTTGCAGGACTACGAGGCACAGGTGCAGGCCGAGATCGCGCAGGAAGCGGCCGCTGCCGGAATGACCGTAGAGGAATACGCGGCGGCAGGTTTTGAGGCACCGCAGCAGGACAGCTTTTCCATCTACCAGCTGCGCAATGAGGATTCCACCCGCGATTACCGTTTTGAACCCTACGACCGCCTGCAGGCTGCCGGTTTGACCGTGGACAAGGCCAACTATACGGAAGTATACGCCGCGCCGCTGACTGCTGGCACCACGTTGGAGGACATCTACCGCACATTCAATATAGACCATCCAGCAGACTTCAAGGGACACTCGCTGTCTGTTTCGGATGTAGTGGTGCTGCACCAGAATGGGCAGGACACCGCCCACTACTGCGACAGTGTGGGCTTCCAGCAGGTGCCGGAGTTCTTACGGGAAAATCCGCTGCGCACCGCAGAGCTTTCCACCGAACAGAACGAAAACATGATTGACGGTGTGCTGAACAATGCGCCCTCTTTAGGTGAGTTGGAAGCCAAAGCAAAGGCCGGAGAACAAATTTCTCTGACGGACCTTGCCGCCGCAGTCAAGGCCGAGGAAAAGGCACCGAAAGCCAAAAAATCCCGCGCAGCTAAACCGAAAAAGCCGTCCATCCGGGCACAGCTGGATGCCGCAAAAAAGGAACAGAGCAAGCAAACGCAGCCACGAGAAAAGACAAAGGAATTGGAGGTGTAAGCCTTGCAAAAATTTGAAAATATGGATGTGATCGCTGCGCTGGAAGCCATTATGCACCAGAACACCGCATACTATCAGAGCGATTTTGCCTATGACATCAAGATGCTGCGGGAGGCCGCCCGCAGCGACCAGCCGGAAGATAAGCTGCTGTTGTGGCTGTCCCGGCCTTCTGGAACATTCTGCTTCCGGGAACGGGACGTGCTGCTCAAAGACACGCAAGCCTACAACACATGGAAATTCTGCGGCGAACAGACCCATGACAGGATTCTTGCCTATGCGGTGGAGCTGACCGGCGCGGCCAACGGAACTGTGCAAGGCAATCTGTATGAACTGGACTACCAGCAGCATTTCCAGCATATCCGGGATGCCGCTCTGCCCGTGGGCGCCAATCGCCTGATCTACGAAAGCGGGATGCGGGAGATTGGCCCGAAAGAGCATTTCGACAGTCGCCCGGACAAATATTTCGGAGAGTTCGTGCGGTATGAAATGCGGCCCCGTGACCCAGAACTTCTGCAATCGGCCATCCGACAGGAGCAGCGCAGTCGAGAATCGGCACGGCCTGGTGATTTCAAAGAACATCTTGTGGCACTGCACACTGGGCTGATCGAGGCCGAGGCGCAGCGTATCGCGGCAGATATGAAGCGGCTGGCTGCTCCCAACAGCCCGGACAAGAATCATTTTATGGTGGAGATGTCACCCTACTTCACCAAGCTGGCATCCAGCCGGGACACGGACCAGCTGCTTGCCATGCTGCCGTACAAGTCCCTGCACCTGTCCAGCGCGAAAGACCGTTTTGGCATCTACGCGCTGATTGACAAAAACGAGAACCGGGACAAGGGCATTTGCAAGCCCCGCACTTCTGTCCGCAAGCAGCTTTCCGAAACAAAGCAGGCCGCCAGCCCGAAAAGGGCAGCGGCCCGCAGCAAGCAACACGAAATGGAGGTCTGACGCATGAATTTCAGCGTGGAAGAAGAAAATTTGATCTGTATGTACCACACTTCTGACCGCCGCCGGACGATGGCGCGGATGCGGGCTGCCCTGCCGGACATGGACACGGAAATGCGGCGGCTGGCGAATGGCACCATTGCAAAGTTGGAGCGCATGACCGATGCTGATTTTGACGGACAGAGGTTTGATTTTGCGAGTGAGTGATACCGCCATCTTGACAATGGCACATTATTTTCAACAAAAGTAATGTGCCGTTGTCGTAACAGAAATAGCCGGACACGGTGGCCTTGTGGCTACGGTGTCCGGCTATTTTCATGTATCAGTCTTTATCTTTTTTCTCGGTGGGATTTTCCGGCAGTTCGGCGGCATCTTCTACAACGTCGGTCACAAGCTGCTGGAAGTTAACCGCATTCTTTTCCGTGATAACAAGCTTGCCGGTTTCCGCTTCAAGAGCCTGCCGCGCAATGCCGGCCACTTTGCCGCCACGCTTGGCAACCTGCTTGTTTTCTTCAAAGGTCTGCGGCTTTGCAGTCTTGGAAATATCCGTAGTGGAGGCTTCGGCCAGCATCGTCAAAACAAGTTCCAAATCGGTCATGTTGTCCCGGAGATTTTCTTTTGTCAGACCTTTCAGCCGCTTGTACTGCCCCGTGGTCATGCCGGACCATGCGCGGGAGATTTCATCGGTCAGGATGGCGTACTCCTTGCCCTTTTGCACTCCGCGCTTCTTCCATTCGTCCGTTAGTTCGTTGCGGATGCGGATTGCCAAAAGCCGCTGGTGAATCCATTCTTCGGAGTAGCCTTTCTTCAAATAGGTATCAAGCGCACGGTCAATAGCTTGCTCCGGGTCGATGGTTTCTTCGATGCGTTCCTTGCCCACCATTGCCAGCCATGCCTTGAACGGTTCAGCCTTAGGGGACGGGATGGACTGGATTATACGCAGGAGCTGTTCAGTGTTAGCGACATCCGTTTTGCGCTTTTTGCCGTCAGGAGCGGTCATTTTCAAACCATTACAATTTGTAATGGTTTCATTTCCTTCGTCTTTAAGGCGCTTTTTTAGAACGCGCCAATAGTTCTGTGGGTCTGCGCTGTCAGTCAGAACAGCAATCACATCAACGATGGCAAAATACCATTCTTCCTTTTCTGCATCCCATGCAGTGCGGATTTTCTGATCTTCAAAAAGCTGGATAGAGCTGTTATCGTTCACTTCTGCCATAGAGGGTTCCTCGCTTTCGTTGTCTAAGTCTATTTTACATGATTTCGGGCGGAAACGCCACCCGGTCTAAGCGTTTGGGATTCAAAAATCCGAACAATATTTTGTGCAGATTTACCGTTCCTGCATCTGCTCCTTTCCCGGTGCTGTCCGCAGAATGCCGTCCACATTCTGCTTTATGATGCCATACTCCTGCATCTGGCGTTTGGCATCATTGTACTGCCGCTGCATCTGGTCTTTCTGCTCGGCCAGTTGCTTATACTCGTTTTTCAGGGCGTAGAGGTCGGGCAGCTTTTGAAAGCCCTGCTCTTTTAGAGCTTTCGCCGCTGCTTCATAGAGAATCAAGGTTCCTTCATGTTTACGTCGGAACTGCTTTTTGTCAGCGGCCCGCTGATACTCCTGCAACAGTGGGTGCAGTTCCTTACAGGTGGTGACATCCTTTATCAGCACGGCCATTTCTGCAAGTCGGCGCTCTGCTGCTTTCAATGCGGCGGCAGCTTCGGTGCTGGCGGCGGTGATCTCGGCCACCCGGCTTTCCAAATCCGGGTAGCTTTCGATTTCATGCTCAGTCAGGAAGTTCAGCGTCCGGGCAACCTGTTTCAAGTTGTGGAGCTTTGCCCACTTCTCGTACCCTGCGGACTGTTGGACCTTGACGCTGTTCTCCAAATCAATCCGCAGAGAAATTTTGCGGTTTTCTTTGGGCTTCCGCTCCACGAACCGCCCTTTGATGCGCTGGGTGATGGCTTCTTCGGTGTAGGCTTCGCCCAGCGTTTTGCAGCGGGTGAACCGTTCCTGTCCGGGCGCGCGGAACGAAACATACTTGCCACGCTTGACCTCGTAGCCCTGCTCCTGCAGGAGCCGCAGAAAATCGTCAAAATCCTTGGCCTGCGGGATGACTGCATCTATGGCAACTTTCAGCTTCGCCTTCCAGCTTGTGCCCTTGCGGTGTGCGTCCCACTCGGCATAGCTCTTGCCCCGGTCTTGACCGGGCATCACCACGGACAGGCCGTGTTCCTTGCAAAGTCGGTCACTGGTGCGCCGGATGTAAGCATAGCTCCGCCGGTTGGAAACATACTTCCGCTGGTTCACCATGTCCACAGCACAGAAAATGATGTGGTTGTGGACGTGCCCCTTGTCAATGTGCGTGGTCAGTACATACGGGTATTTGCCTTGCAGGACTTCATCTGCAAGCTGTCGACCAATCTCGTGGGCCTGCTCCGGCGTGGTTTCGCCCGGCGCAAAAGACTGTATCAAGTGGTGGGCCAGATTGTTGCCTTTCTGCATGGCCTGTGACAGCAGCAGTTCAAATTCGATGTCGGCGGTTTCGTAGGAGCAGGCAAAGGAGGACACCAGCATTTTTTCGTCCGTCTTGGCCGGATTCTCGATGTAGTCCAATGCCTTTTTCAGCGTTGACTTGATAGGATGTATCTTTGTAACTGCCATATCTGCGCCAATGCTCCCTTGATGTCCGCAACGTCTTGTGTGTACAGCGGCCCCATGCTGTTCAGCCGCCGCGCGATCTGATTGACGTTGACACCAATCTTTTGCAGTTCGGCGGTTTGCGCCCGGATGTCGGTGGTGTCGATGTGGACAACATAACCGTCTATCAGCATCTTCCGGGCGTATGCAGAAAAGTTCCGGGTATGCAGCAGAGCCATCTTCTGCCGGATAAGTTCCCGTTCCTCCGGCGTCACGGGAACACGCAGAACAATTTTTCGGGTTCGGTTCGTCATAGTTTCACCTCGTTTCTTGGGGGTCTGGGGTACTCCCCAGCAAGCATTTCTGCCGGGAGTGGCTACACTCCCTATGCTTGCTACGTTACCTTTCCCCACTACTATGACACCACAACACCCCCGTTCTGCTCGCAAAATGCAAAAAAATAAGAGGACGCTTTTTGCATCCTCTCAATGACCATGCGTGGCAATCAGACACACGCATGTTCTTTTTCCTGTTCATGGATTCGCAGGGCACCGTCAATGGCACCTTCTACGATGGGCAAGTATTCTTCCGGGCAAAGCTGCAGCTTGTGGCTGACCCGCTGACGCTCTGCACTTTCTTCCCGCATAAGTTCCGGGTTGAAGTACCGTTCCACCGGCAGACCACATATTTTTATCAGCTGAATCACCACCGGCAAGCTGGGCAACGTGCCTTCGTTTTCGATGTTCGCAAGATACCGGCTGTCACAATGTATCATGTCGGCCAGCGCACTGCGGGAAAGCTGTTTTGCCTTTCGTGCTGCCTTGACATCCGCTCCGAACGTTTCAAAGCCGGGACAGTCCTCAATTTTTGCCATTCTGCATCACTCATATACATTTTATAGTTCATGGACGACACATGGAATGTTGTAAAAGCTATTCTGATTACACTTTATATTTCATTCTTCTGCGTTGCTATTATTAGTGCAGCCATATATAATGAGGCTGGACCGTTCTTTGCAAGAGAAAAGGCACGTTTCCCGTTTTAATTATCAGAGAAAATCACTCCATCGTGAGGTTTCTGTGACATTTGGGCGCTACACTGAAAATGAAGGAGTGTTATACCATGCGAATTTTAGTAGTCGAGGATGATCGACTTTTGAATAATACTTTATGCTATAACTTGAATACTGCGGGCTATGCGGTTGATTCTGCACTGACAAAATCAGCGGCCAGTAGTTTCTTGACGAAGCAGGACTATGACCTGATTGTGCTGGATGTAAATTTGCCGGACGGGAACGGTTTTGACTTCTGTCGGGAGGTAAAAGAACGCCGCCCCGATACCGCTATTATTTTTCTGACCGCAAATGATATGGAAAGCGATATGCTCAAAGGGTATGAACTGGGCGCAGAGGATTATGTGACAAAGCCTTTCCCTATGAGCGTCTTTCAAAAGAAATTGGCGGTAGTGCTGGGTAGGCTGACAAAACAATATGGTGGTGATACTTATGAGGATGGCACACTGACTATCAATTTTTCAGAAATGAGTGCTACTCTATCAGGAAAGCCCCTTGCATTCACACCACTGGAATATCGACTTTTGAAAATCCTTATGAAAAATCCACAGATTGTTTTGACACGGCAAGTCTTGTTGGAAAAGCTGTGGGACGCAGACGGAAATTTTGTGGATGAACACGCTCTGACTGCGGCTATCAGCCGGGTACGAAACAAAATCGAAACACCCGACCGTCAGTACATCAAAACGGTATATGGTATGGGCTATATGTGGATCGGAGGGGCGCTGAAATGAATGTGCGAAAACTTTCCGTCAACAAAGCCTGTATCTTTTTAGCTGTTCTCCTGCTGGCGGCAATGGTAACGGTTTCAGTGGCTTTATATGCGTTGACCCAAGATATAACCGCTGTTTGGTATGTACTATTGTTCGGCATCTTTGTGCTGTTTTGCTCTATTTGTTTTATGGTGCTGGTTCGCCGCAAATTGGCGATGTTCTCCGATGCTTTTTGCAGTTTGATGGATGATATGTTGTCCGGGAATATGCAGCCGAAACAGACTGTGGAAGAAGAAAGTCTTTTCTATAAAATTGAATATCGGTTGAACCGTTTGTATGAAGTCATGCAGGAAAACAAAAACAGCATTGCACAAGAGCGGGCTGACTTGCAAGAACTGATTTCCGATATTTCCCATCAGGTCAAGACCCCTATTGCGAACTTGAAAATGATTAACAGCACCCTGCTTGAAAATGAAGTCCCTGTGCAAAAGCAAAAAGAGTTTCTTACAGCACAGGCCAGCCAGCTTGATAAACTGGATTTTCTCATGCAGGCTATGATTAAAACCTCGCGTCTGGAAACAGGTGTCATTTCTCTGGAAAAGAAAAGCCAGCCGCTTTATGACACGCTTGCCGCCGCATTGGGAGATATCCTTCTGAACGCCGAGAAAAAACAGATTAATGTTCAAGTGGACTGCCCGGAGAGCTTGATCGTTTCTCATGACAGAAAATGGACAGGTGAAGCGCTGTTCAACATTTTGGATAATGCGGTGAAATATACGCCGGAGGGCGGTCAAATCCGGGTTTCGGTTGAAAGTTGGGAAATGTATGTGAAAATTGACATTGCTGATACAGGCATTGGCATCTCAGAACAGCATCAGGGGGCAATTTTCAAGCGGTTCTATCGGGAGGACATCGTACATGATGTAGATGGAATTGGTATTGGTCTGTATCTGGCTCGTGAGATCGTAACCTTGCAAGGCGGTTATATTCGGGTAACATCCGAGGTTGGGAAGGGGTCAACCTTTTCTGTTTTTCTTTTTCGAGAACAGAGTAAGTACGCCGAAGAATAAATATCACAGGCTTATGACATTTAGAACCGAATTGTCCAGAAATAATTTATAGCTCGTGACATTCCTGTGAGGTTTGGTCGTTACAATGGGCTTAACGAAAGAAAGGATGGTGTTCTTTATGAGCATTTTGCAAACAACTGAACTAAAAAAATATTATGGTTCAAAGCCCAATATTACGAAAGCACTGGATGGCGTGACCCTCTCCATTGAGGATGGGGAGTTCGTGGCTATTGTTGGTACTTCTGGCAGTGGAAAATCCACACTTCTGAATATGATGGGCGGATTGGATAGGCCAACTTCCGGCAGTATTGAAGTAAAAGGGAAAGAACTGTCGAAACTCAAGGACGAACAGCTTACCATCTTCCGCAGACGCAACATCGGTTTTATCTTTCAGAATTACAACCTTGTTCCTGTGCTGAATGTCTATGAAAATATTGTTTTGCCGGTGGAACTGGATGGTGATACCGTTGATAAGCATTTCATGAATGAGGTCGTGAAAATGCTGGCGCTCGATGGAAAGCTGAACAGTATGCCTAATAATCTGTCTGGTGGTCAGCAACAGCGTGTAGCGATTGCCCGCGCCCTTGTTTCCAAACCGGCCATCATCCTTGCTGACGAACCTACCGGAAACCTTGACAGCAGAACCAGCAGCGATGTATTGGGTCTTTTGAAAATGACCAGCCAGAAATTTCATCAGACCATTGTGATGATTACTCATAACAATGAGATTGCTCAGCTTGCCGACCGCATTATTCGTATTGAGGACGGCCGGATTTCCGAGTAAAGGGGGCGAAAACATGACAGATATTTTATTTGGGAATAACAACAGACCTGTCCTGAAACTTCTGGCAAAGCGCTCGTTGAAAGCTCAAAAAAATACGATTGCGGTATTGGCAATCATGCTTGCTACGTTGCTTTTTACCAGTTTGTTTACGATTGCCATTAGCTTGCAGACTGCTATGCAGGAAAGTAATATGAGGACAACCGGCACTTCTGCCCATGCTGGTATCAAGCGTTTATCCTGGGAAGAATATGAGAAGCTATCATCGGATACAGGAATAAAAGACATCGGATATTCAATTATCATAGGAAATGCCGTGGGCGATGATTTCAATAAGACGCCGACGGAACTGCGATATGGTGATGAAACTTATTCGGAACTGACCTTTAATACTCCTGATACCGGACATCTGCCGGAACAAAAAAATGAGATCGCCACCAGTCGTATTGTTCTGGATGCGATGGGACTGCCGGATAAAGTCGGCACACAAATGGAGTTGACCTTTACAACCGATACGGATACATTTACCGATACCTTTACGCTTTGCGGCATTTGGGATGGGGATGCTGTGGCGTACCGTCAAACAATGCTATTATCCAAAGCATATACGGAACAGGTAGCTCCGGTCATCCACGGGGAAACGGACGGAACAACCCCACCTGTGGGAACCGGTTATATTGATGCTGTTATGATGATGCCTACGGCATGGAATATTGAAAAGCAGGCATTAGATGTGACTTCTGAATATGGTTTAGATGAACGGGTAAGTATTAACGACGCTTACGGAATGGCAACGGTCAATCTTTCTTCCATGCTGCCCCTTGTGGCCGGTATTGCGATTATCTTTATCGCAGGTTATCTTCTAATCTACAATGTGTTTTATATTTCTATCGCACAGGATATTCGGTTTTATGGAATGTTGAAAACACTGGGAACCACCGCAAGACAAATAAGGAAAATCGTTTATAGAAAAGCAATTAAGCTATCTCTTATGGGTATTCCTATTGGACTATTGTTGGGATGGCCGATTGGTCGGTTGTTGCTGCCTGCGATTGTAAATATGCTAACTGATGATATAAGGATCGTTACTACGGTAAATCCATTGATCTTTTTGGTGGCGATTGTCTTTTCCGCAATTACAGTTTTCATTAGCTGTCAAAAACCTGCGATATTGGCGGCTAAAGTTTCTCCGATGGAGGCACTGCACTATATTGAACAGACTGGTGGAAAGAAAAAGCAGCGGCGCAGTAAGCATATCAGCACAATGATGATGGCAAAGAACAATCTGACTCGAAACAAGAAAAAAGTAATGATCGTTACTTTGTCTTTTGCCCTTAGTATTGTTCTCTTGAATAGCGTTTATACCTATGTGACCTCCTTTGACTTTGATAAGTTTGTGGCTGATTTCAGCCTTACAGATTTTACAGTTTCCGATACAACAGTAATTAACAATTATGCGCCATATAACACAGCGAATGTAAGCCAAGATTTTATTAGCCAGGCAGAAAGTTTGAATGGTCTTGAAGATATAGGAAATATCTACTTATGGACTTCCAAACAGCCGCTTTCTGAAAACGACCTCGCCCGATTACAGGAACTCTCTGCTTGTTCCAGTGATATTGCAAATGAACTGGAAAATTATAGGGTTCGACAGGAACATGGTGTGAATGTATATGGCTTGGATGATTTTCCGGCAGAATATGTACAGGTGTTAGACGGTGAACTAAACACGGAACAGTGGAAAGCCGGAACCGGCGTGTATGTAACTCCATTGCGAATGATGGGTGATGGTTCTCTTTGCTTGTATAAACCGGGCGATCAAATTAGCGTGACACAGCTTGATGGTACAAATAAAGTGTATGATGTGCTGGCTGTGGTAAGTATTCCAAGCGCATTACAAACTCCTTTGCAGGTAGACATGGGATTGGACTATATTTTCCCAACCAATGAACTTTTGGGAAATATGGTATCCGCCGACCAGCCGGCCATGAAAACAATCTTCAATGTGGATGAAGAACACCAGCTTGCCACAGAAAACTGGCTGAAAAATTACACTACGAATACGGACACTGCTTTGGATTATCTTTCAAAAGTGACCCTACGGCAGACCTTTGACGGGATGATCAATATGTACCGTCTTGTGGGCGGTGCTCTTTGTGCGATATTGGCTCTGATCGGCATACTGAACTTTATTAACTCCATGACAACATCTATCTTGTCTCGGTATGGAGAAATTGCAATGCTGCAATCGGTAGGTATGACAGGACGGCAGGTTAAGCAAATGTTGATATATGAGGGGATTGGTTATTCTATTTTGGGTCTTTTAGGTTCTCTGATACTTTCCGTTATAGCAAGTCTAACGGTGGTTCGGATGATGGGTGCAGAATTAGCCTATTTTACATGGCATTTTACTCTGATTCCGGTATTTCTCTGTATTATCCCTCTGATCCTCATTACAGCCATTGTTCCTTTGGTTTGCTATAACAAAATGGCACAAAAAACGGTGGTAGAGCGGCTACGCCTTGCTGAATAAAATACGCAGACACGAAACGGTCATCCGAAAGGGTGGCCGTTTTCAAATGTCACAAAAATGTGAGATTTCACCCCGTAAAAGATGCCTCATGGTGACATTTCCGTGATGATTGTCTGATAAGATTTGAACTAGAAGAATAAAGAAAATGCCGCACGACGGCAAAAGAAAAAAAGCCGTCGTACAGCAGACATATCCGCGCGCCCATTTTGAACCGGCGGCTTTTGAGAAAATCAAGGCCGCCGGTTCATTTTGCTTATCAAAGCGTTTCATCGTCCGTATGGCGGCCACTAGGAGGATGCCGCCATGCGCCTGATATTCTATCGAACGCCTAGCTTTGAACTGTCAAAAAAAGCCTTGCTCCCGCACAGGGTCAGCAGGGCTTTTACTATGTACTATACGATGTAGCTACTGCGCGTTTCGTGCTGCCATTATGCCCGGTTGGCCGTTTTCGGTCTGCTGGGCTTTTCTATTGCCGCCTGAAAAGCTGCCTGTTTCAAAAATATTTTTGGAAATTTTCAAAAAAGCGGGCAGAATCGGGTGTTTCAGGTGTCATATTAGCGGAAAGGGAAAAATCCACCCGACATCCCCACGGAAAGGGGGTGAGAAGATGGAAGCTATCCCTCGCAACGATGGCGAACAGTACCGATTCGATGCGTTCTGCAAGGCGGTGCTGCGAAATGAGGCCCGAAACTATCACCGAAATAAGAAACGTCTGCTTGACCGTGAAAAGTCATTCAGCGTTCTTTCGTTGGAAGAACTGGGGCAGCTCACGAGTGTAGACCATTATCCAAGTGAAGAATTTGTATTTTCATCCTACGGCTGTGATCTGCACATCGACAATGAACTTGTTGCCAATGCGTTTGCCGCTCTGCCAAAGCAAGAACAAAGCATTCTGATTCTGTTTTGCGTTCTGGAACTGGGCGATGGCGAGATTGGCGACCTCATGGGAATGTCCCGGAGTGCTGTACAGCGCCACCGGACAAAAACGCTGAACGAGCTGCAAAAAAAGCTAAAGGCGCACTTGCCGGAGGGAGGTTAGGCGTAAATGAACTCCTATGAACACACGAGCAGAGAGTTTTTACCGCTCTCGGTGATTCGCTCTGCCTGCGCTGGGGACACCGATGCAGTTGAACAGGTTTTGCGACATTACAGAGGTTATATCAACAAGCTCTGTACAGGCATTCTCTATGACAAGCACGGTCAGCCTCATGTGTGCATAGACGAGTACATGAAACGCCATCTGGAAATCAAACTGATTTCTTCTATTGTAACCAAAGCCGAAACGGTCTGACCCTTTCCACGTTTCGGGACTGCACCTTGAAAAACATGCCCGCAGGACAATGGCGGTGCATCATAGGGCAAACGGACACGTTGCTGTCTGTATCGAGCCGGACGGCGGGTGCGCCACGATGCTTTTCTTTGAAAAGTGGAGCGATCACCACCACGCCGCAATGCAAGTGCGGCTGCTTGCGGGCCATGACATACAGACAGGCTGATACTCCCTTACCGTCAAAGTCCGAGCGTTCAGAGCGTCGCAGGCAATGAGTAGGGCTGCATGAGGAATGCAGGGGTGAGATTCCCGTGGGCTGCTGCCAGCAGCCATCCGTTGGCTCATTTTTTGATTTTTAAGAAAGGGGATTTTTACGATGCAAGCGAAAAAGACAAACCCTGAAAAAACAAAAAATCCAGAGATGCTTACTCTGGATTCGACTTATCGTATTGGCAATCGCTCCTTTATCGTTGAGCCGGTGTTCAAAGAAGAAAGTTCCCAGACCTTAGGAGAAGTTCTTCTCCGGCTGATGAAATCCGAAAGCGAAAAATTATAATGACCTTTCGGGAGGCAGCGGACAGAGAAAGCGGATTGTGTTATAATATAGGTGTACAAGTGAATTTGCTATTCGACTGTCCCAAGAAAGGAGCGAGTATGAAACAGTCGAGTAACAAGAAATCCCGTGAAGCAACCGCTTTTCTCTATGAGCGTCTTTCCCGTGATGATAATTTGGAGGGCGAGAGTTACAGCATCGGCAACCAAAAGAAACTGCTCACCAAAGTTGCAAAGGAAAAAGGCTATACAAATCTGGTTCACTTTCTGGATGATGGCATTTCCGGCGTGACCATGAACCGTCCCGGTTTCGTTGAAATGATGCAGCAGCTCGAACAAGGGAAAGCCTCCGCTGTGTTCGTCAAAGACCTTTCCCGTTTGGGCCGAAACTATATTGAGGTCGGACGGCTGACAGAAGAATTTTTCCCAGACCATGACATCCGACTTGTTGCCGTTTCGGACAACATCGACACGGCCGAGGGAGAAAACGAACTGGCACCCATCCGAAACCTGTTCAATGAGTGGTATGCCCGTGACATCAGCAAGAAACGCCGTATCAGTAATAAAATCAAAGGCAACTCCGGCGAACCGATGGGACTTCCTCCCTATGGGTATATCAAGGACCCGAACAATCCCAAGCGGTGGGTCATTGATGAAGAAGCTGCACAAGTTGTCCGGCGCATTTTTGATATGACGTTGGAGGGCTTTGGCACGGAACAGATTGCCACCCAGTTTGAAAAGGAAGGCATCCTGACCCCGCAGGCCTACTGGATTCAGAAAGGCATCGGCCGTCCCGGAAAGACCAAGACGCGCCCCGCCACCAAGTGGAATGGCTCCACGATTCCCCATCTTCTGTATCAGCAGGAGTATTGTGGAGATGTTTTGAATTTTAAGACCTACTCCAAGTCCTACAAGAACAAAAAGCGGATTCATAACGACCCGGAAAATTGGGTAGTGTTCCAAAATGTTCACGAGCCAATTATTGAGCGAGCTGTGTTTGAACAGGTACAGCAGAAACGCGGAAAAATGCGCAAACGCCGTACCAGCAACGGAGAACACAATATGTTCTCTGGCTTGCTTGTCTGCGCAGACTGCGGCTGCAATCTGCATTTCCACTTCAATCAGGGCAACCCAGAAATCAAGTATTTCAACTGCTCCAACTACAAGGGTAACCGTGGCACCTGCCAATCCACCCATTACATCCGTGTAGACTTTCTGGAAGAAGTGGTGCTGGGCGAAATTCGGCGGCTGACCAAGTTTGCCAGCCTCTATGAGGACGACTTTTTGAAGGCTGTTATCGGGCACTCCCAGCAGGCGGACGAAGCCGACCGCAAGCTGAAAGAGAAAGAGTTGAAAGCACTCCTTGCCCGTGATGAAGAACTGGATGGCCTCTTTGAGCGCATCTATGAGGACAATGTTTCCGGCAAAATCTCTGACGAACGCTTTTCCAGAATGTCCCGGAGATATGAGGACGAGCAAAAGGAGCTGACCGAGAAAATTAAACAGCTCCGCTCCGAAATCGAAAAGCAGAGCAGCCGTACTATGACAACGGATATGTTCATCAGTCTGGTTCGCAAGTACACCAGAGCAAAAAAGCTGACACCCCGGATGCTGAATGAACTGGTGGAAAAAATCGAAGTGTTCAATGCAGAAAAGGTCAACGGTGTATGGGAGCAGCGGCTCCGCATTCACTACAACTGCGTGGGCACCATCGAGATTCCAAGCGCACTTCCTTTGCCGACACCCGATGTGTCGGTGAATACAAGAAAAGGCGTAGTTGTGAACTACGCCCCTTGTGATGTCGCTATTTAGCAAATAAAAATGACGAATGCTCTTTGACAGCTAAATGCTGTAAGAACATTCGTCATGGTCCGAGTGACAGGACTTGAACCTGCGGCCTCTTGACCCCCAGTCAAGCACGCTACCAGCTGCGCTACACCCGGATTTGCAACGGTCTATCAAACCCTGCCTAAATAGGATACCAAATCCGGAGGGAAAAGTCAAGCGTTTTGTGAAAATTTCTGCAGCAAATTTGCTTTGCAGCGCTTGCTTTCGGTGCAGTCGAAACATCCATATCATACGCTGCACCGTACGCGATACACCGCACTTTTCCCATCATAGCACCTGATTTCTCTCGATACAAAAAAGAAGCCCGCAAAAGCGGACTCCTTTTCTCATATTTGATTACTGAACTTCTGCTGCCTCAACCTCACGCTTTTCCTCCGCGATATGATGCTTATTCGCGTAGCCGGTCAGAATAAGCGTCAGCGCGCCGTCGCCGGTGACGTTGCAGGCGGTGCCGAAGCTGTCCTGCAGGGCAAAGATGGTCAGCATAAGCGCGGTGCCGGTGCCGTCAAACAGCAGGATGCCGGTGATCAGACCGAGCGAAGCCATAACCGTACCGCCCGGCACGCCGGGTGCGCCGATGGCGAAAATGCCGAGCAGCACGCAGAACAGGATCATGGTTCCGACAGACGGAATCTTGCCGTACAGAATCTGCGAGATTGTCATGACGAAGAAAACCTCAGTCAGCACCGAGCCGCACAGATGGATGTTGGCGAACAGCGGAATACCGAAATTAACCATGTCCTTGCGCAGCACTGTGGATTTCTTTGCGCAGCGCAGAGCAACTGCCAAAGTCGCCGCGGAGGACATCGTGCCGACTGCGGTGATATACGCCGGACCGTAGTGCTTCACTACTTCGATCGGGTTCTTACCCGAGTATGCACCCGCAACTCCATAGAGCAGCGCCATCCAGATATAATGACCGATCATAACGATGATGATGACCTTGATGAACACCGGAAACTGCTTGGTGATCGTGCCCTCATACGCCAGACCGCAGAAGGTGGACGCGATAAAGAACGGCAGAATCGGGATGATGATCTTGGTGACGATGGCGAGGACAATGTTCTGCACCTCGTCAAGCAGGGACTCCATCATCTTGGATTTGGTCCAGGTGATGGCCAGACCGACCATCAGCGACAGCGCCAGTGCACTCATCACGTTCATGATCGCCGGAATCTCCAGCTGGAACAGTACCTCGGGCAGTTCGCGCAGGCCGTCAACCTGCGATACGATCGACAGGTGTGGAATGAGTGCGTAACCGGCTGCCGTGCTCATCAGCGCCGCGCCGACCGACGACACATACGCGATAATGAGCGCAATGCCCAGCATTCTGGATGCGTTGTGGCCCAGCTTGGTGATGGACGGCGCAATAAAGCCGATAACGATCAGCGGCACACAGAACGTGATGATCTGACCGAGCACCTGCTTGATCGTCACGACCACGTTCATCACGGCCTCGTTCGCCACCAGACCGAGCACGATGCCCACCGCAACGCCAAGCAGCAGCTTGAACGGCAGGCTGTTTAGAATTTTTTTCATACCTACATACTCCCTTTGTTTGCGTTGCATCTGGATGACATCGGCGGATTTCTCCTCAGCCTGTCACGCTGCCGCCAAGTTGCCATGTGGACACAATGATATACCTATATGATACAATTTACAGCGCGTTTCGTCAAGGCAAATACGGGAAATGGCTGCGCCAAATAAAAACAGAGCGGTTTTTTCCTGCAATTTATGGTATACTTAAGGCATACCACAATCGCTTCTGTTCAATTATGCGGTATTGCCGTAATATAGGGCAACACCGACAAGGGAGGAAAAACCATGTTACAAACCTTAACCATAACGGCGGAGCAGGTGCTTGCATCGGCAGAGCGCATCCGCGAGGATATTGTCCGCGACCGGCGGACGCTGCACGCTGCACCCGAGGTCGGCACCGACCTGCCGAACACCGTAGCCTGCGTCAAAAAACGCTTGCTTGAGATGGGCTATCAGCCGCGCGAGCTGGCAGGCGGCGTCGTCGCGGAGATAACCGGCACCGAGACCGGCCGCTGTCTGCTCCTTCGCGCCGACATGGACGCGTTGTGCGTGACCGAGCAGACCGGACTGGATTTCGCATCCGCGAACGGCTGCATGCACGCCTGCGGCCACGACATGCACGCGGCGATGCTGCTCGGTGCGGCACAGCTGCTGCGCGAGTACCGGACGCAGCTGCAAGGCACGGTCAAGCTGGTGTTTCAGCCGGACGAGGAGGGCTTTACCGGCGCGAAGGCCATGCTCTCGGCGGGCGTGCTGAAAGACCCGGCACCGCAGGCAGGCTTTGCGCTGCACGTCAATTCGGGCACGCCGTCCGGACTGGTTCTGTGCGGACGCGGCACGTTTATGGCGGGCTGCACGTTGTTCCGCATTACGGTAAACGGCGTTGGATGCCACGGCGCAATGCCGGAAAAGGGCGTGGACCCGCTCAATATCGCAAGCCACATTTACCTGTCGCTGCAGGAGATCATCAGCCGCGAGATCGGCGCAAAAACGCCTGCTGTCGTGACCATCGGCCGCATGACCGGCGGTGAGGCGCCCAATATCATCCCACAGACCGCGGTGCTCGAGGGCACCATCCGCAGCTTTGACCGCGACCTGTCCGCACAGATCTTCACCCGCATCGGGGAAATCGCACAGTGTACCGCACAGGCGTTCCGCGGCACAGCCGTCACGGAAGAGATCGCATCCGCGCCGCCGCTCAGGAATGACGCTGCGCTGACCAATCGTATGGAAGACCTTGCCGGGGCGCTGTTCGGTGAAAAGCTGGTCTATCGGCTGGACGAGGGCGGCATGGGCTCGGAGGATTTCGCGTCCTACACCTACGATTTACCGTGCGCATACCTGCTCATCGGCGCAGGCACCAGACAGGAAAATCCTGCGTTCGGTGAGCCGATGCACAACGAAAGAGTCGTGTTCAACGAGGATATCCTGCCGCGCGGCGCAGCACTGCATACCTGGTGCGCGCTGAACTGGCTGGCAGACGAGGATAACGCATGAAAACCGAACAATTCTTCATCGAAAACACACCGGCGGTGTTGTACGGAGAGCCGTCGGACACGCTGTGGCTGTTCGTTCACGGACAATTTGGCTGCAAGGAAGAAGCCCTGCCGTTTGCCGAAATCGTGGCTCCGGACGCACAGGTTTTGTCCATCGACCTGCCGAATCACGGCACGCGCCAAAACCGGGATGAGGAATTTGCACCATGGACAGCCGCACCCGAACTCACCCGCGTGATGGCTTACGCAAGAGCACACTGGCACACGATAAACGTACGCGCGACCAGCATCGGGGCGTATTTTGCGCGGCTGGCGTTTGCTGCACCGGAAAAAGCGCTGTTCGTGTCGCCCATCGTGGATATGGAGCGCTTAATCTGCGACAGAATATGCGCGGCAGGCATTACCGAGCAAATCCTGCGCGAGCGCGGCATGTATCCCGCAAGGGAAGGGGATATGCTCTCGTGGGACTACCTTTGCTGGGTGCGGGAGCATCCGGCAAAGGACTGGTACTGCCCGCAGTACATTCTCTACGGCGAAAATGACAGCATGACTGACTTGGCGACTATCCGCACTTACACGGCAAAATCCGGTGCGGAGCTGATCATCGTGCCGCAAGGCGAGCACTGGTTCCACACACCGGAGCAGCTGGCCGTCATGGCCGACTGGGAACGCAAACATAAATAAGGAGCACAATATGATTCAGGAAATCTGCAAAGACGAGAAATTTTTAGCGCAGAAGGCCGAGCAGGCCACGCCGGACGATATCCAAACTGCAACCGACCTGCTGGAAACGCTCGAAGCGCATAAGGACGGCTGTGTCGGCATGGCGGCGAACATGATCGGTGTGAACAAGCGCATCATCGCGTTCGATAACGAGGGAACGTATATGGTGATGTTCAACCCGCAAATCGTCAAGCAGTCCGGCGGCTATGAGGCCGAGGAGGGCTGTCTGTCGCTGACCGGCACGCGCAAAACGCGCCGCTGGCAATCCATCAAGGTGCAGTACCAGAACGAAAAGTTCCAGACGAGACTGAAAACCTTCACCGGCTGGACCGCACAGATTATCCAGCATGAGATCGACCATTGCAACGGCATCATTATTTAAGGAAAAAGCAAAACGTAAACCAACGCATACAAAAAGGCACACCAAACGGTGTGCCTTTTTTCTGCCGTTCTGCTAAGCAGCAGGCAGCGGCGTACCGCAGTACGCCGATTCAATTCCCTGAAAAAGTCCGGCTCTGCCGGACTTTTTCTCTACTGCCCGTGCTCCGTTGCACGGCCTCGTCCGTTGTGCGGACGAGAGGGGGATATCCCACAAAGTTTCTACGGAACTTTGTGGGTATCTAAGGGGGACAGCGTCCCCCTTAGAAGAAGGTTTAGCCCGGCGGCCAGGTCATATCCCGTCCGGAAAGGACGTGGAAATGCAGATGGAACACGCTCTGACCCGCCTGCTCTCCGATGTTGGAGACCACGCGGAAGCTGTCCATGCCGCGCTCCTTGGCAATCTTCGCAATGACCTCAAAGCAGTGCGCCACAACCGCGCTGTTGGATGCATCAACGGCGGCAACAGACTTGATGTGCTGCTTCGGAATCACGAGAAAATGCGTGGGAGCCTGCGGGTCAATGTCGTTGAAGGCGTAGCAGAGGTCATCCTCGTACACCTTGCTTGACGGGATATCGCCCGCGATGATTTTACAGAACAGACAATCTTCCATGGAATGATCGCTCCTTTCTGAAAGGGGAGTGCCGCGAGAGCGTTCCCGCGGCTTTCCTCTAAAGTTTATTACAGCATTGCGTCAACGATGTTATTGACAGCCTCGAGTGCTTCCTCCAGCTTTGCCGGATTCTTGCCGCCTGCGGTTGCGCTGTCCGGACGGCCGCCGCCGCCGCCGCCAACGATCTTGGCAACTTCCTTGATGATCTTGCCGGCGTGTGCGCCCTTCTTGACGGCCTCAGCGCCGCAGACACAAAGCAGGCTTACCTTGTCGCCGTTGACTGCGGAGAGAACGGCAACCATGTTCTCCTTCTTGCTCTTGATGTCATCGCCCATGGTGCGGAGCATGTCGGCAGATGCGTCATCCAGCTTGGTGGCAACCACGTCTACGCCCTTGATGTTGCGGGATACGTTGAACAGGTCAACCATCTGCATTGCAGCGACCTTTGCGCCCATCTTCTCGAGCTTCTTGTTGAGGGCACGCATATCGTTTACCTGCTGCTCAATCTTGGCAGACAGCTCGTTCGGGTTGGTCTTGAGGACTGCGGCAGCCTCGTTGAGAACCGCCTGACGGTCGTTCATCAGCTTGAGAACAGCCTTGCCGGTAACAGCCTCGATACGGCGCACGCCTGCTGCAACAGAGGCCTCACCGATGATCTTGAGCGAACCGGCCTTCGCGGTGTTGTCCAGATGCGTACCGCCGCAAAGCTCGATGGAGTCGCCGGCCTGTACCACGCGGACGGTCTGACCGTACTTCTCGCCGAACAGCGCCATAGCGCCCTTCTTCTTGGCATCGTCGATGCTCATTTCCTCGGTGATAACCGGGCTGCCAGCCAGAATCGCATCGTTTACCATATCCTCGACCTTGGCCAGCTCCTCGGCGGTCAGCGCTGCAAAGTGGGTGAAGTCGAAGCGGATATGATCGTTTGCGGTGTAGGAGCCTGCCTGCTCAACGTGATCGCCCAGTACGGCGCGGAGCGCCTTCTGCAGCAGGTGGGTGGAGGTGTGTGCACGGCAGATAGCCTGGCGGTAAGCCGCATCAACAGAAGCCGTAACCTCATCCTCAACGGACAGCTCGCCCTCGGTAACGACGCCGATGTGCATGTACTTGCCGTCCTTGGTCTTCTGCACGTCGGAAACGGTCATAGTGCCGTTCTTGCCGGTGATAACGCCGTGGTCACCGATCTGGCCGCCCATTTCAGCGTAGAACGGCGTGCGGTCGAGTACAACGGTGATCTTCTCGCCCTTGGCAGCGGCGCCGGAAACCTCGCCCTCGTTTACGATAGCCAGGATCTTTGCAGACTCCTCAAGGGTGGTGTAGCCATCAAATGCGGTCTTGATGGACTTGTCCAGACCCAGATCCTCGCTCTGCCAGCCGAGGTCGCCCATCTTCTTGCGATCCTCACGGGCACGCTTGCGCTGCTCGTTCATCAGGCGGTCGAACTCCTCACGGCTGGTGGTCATGCCCTGCTCCTCGAGTACCTCAAGGGTCAGGTCGATCGGGAAGCCGTAGGTGTCGTACAGCTGGAATGCATCCGCAGCGGACAGCTCCTTGCCGTCAGAAGCGGCGATCTTGTCATTCAGGATAGCAAGGCCGCTGTCGATGGTCTTGTTGAAGCTGGCTTCCTCGTTCTCGATAACCTTGTGGATATATTTCTGCTTCTCAACCAGCTCCGGATATGCGCCGCCGGACTCGTTGATAACGGTGGAAGCAACGTCGGACATAAACGGCTTGTCAATGCCGAGCAGCTTGCCGTGACGAACAGCGCGGCGCAGCAGACGGCGCAGAACGTAGCCGCGGCCCTCGTTGGACGGGATAACGCCGTCGCAGATCATCATAACGGTGGAGCGGATGTGGTCGGTGATAACGCGCAGGGAAACATCGGTCTTGTCGCTGTCGCCGTAGTGCTTGCCGGCGATCTCGGAAACCTTGTTGGTGATGTTGCGCACGGTGTCAACGTCGAACAGGGAGCCAACGCCCTGTACCACGCACGCCAGACGCTCCAGACCCATGCCGGTGTCGATGTTCTTCTGCTTCAGCTCAGAGTAGTTGCCGTGGCCGTCGTTGTCGAACTGGGAGAATACGTTGTTCCATACCTCCATGTAGCGGTCACAGTCGCAGCCGACGGTGCAGCCGGGCTTGCCGCAGCCGTACTCGGGACCGCGGTCGTAGTAGATCTCAGAGCACGGGCCGCACGGACCGGAGCCATGCTCCCAGAAGTTGTCCTCCTTGCCGAAGCGGAAGATACGCTCCGGTGCAATGCCGACCTCCTTGTTCCAGATCTCGAATGCCTCGTCATCGTCAACGTAGATGGACGGATACAGGCGATCCGGGTCAATGCCGACCCACTCCGGACTGGTCAGGAATTCCCAGCTCCAGTGAATGGCCTCGCGCTTGAAGTAGTCGCCGAAGGAGAAGTTGCCCAGCATCTCGAAGAAGGTGCCGTGACGGGCGGTCTTGCCAACGTTCTCGATATCGCCGGTGCGGATGCACTTCTGGCAGGTGGTAACGCGGTGGCGCGGCGGCTCCTGCTCGCCGGTGAAGAACGGCTTCATCGGCGCCATGCCGGAGTTGATGAGCAGAAGCGACGGGTCGTTCTGCGGGATGAGCGAAAAGCTCGGCAGGCGGAGATGACCCTTGGTTTCAAAGAAACTGAGGTACATCTCGCGCAGCTCGTTGAGTCCTCTGTACTGCATATAAATTGATTCCTCCAAAAAAGAATTTACGGAAATAAAACAGAAAATGAAAAAAGCCTCCGCCCGGACTTCAAGGGCGAAAGCATGCTTCCACGGTACCACCTTGATTTGAATATGGGTATGCCATATCCATCTCGGTAATCCGGTATCGGGGATCGGACGGTCTGTTTCAGTTGCAGACTGCTCGGAAGTGGCTGTTTTCCGCACCGGACAAGGACTTGCAGCGAATGTCCTCTCTCTGAAGAACGGCGGATGGAAAACTCGTTTCCTCATCGCATTTTCTGTATTGCGTATCTATTATGCCACTTTTGCGGGCAGTTGTCAACCGAAATCGCGGAAAGTTGCGCTCTGCGGAGTGTGCGGCGCCCGCCGCGGGGGCAAAGAGGAAGGGACACCTGCGGTTTCCCTTCCTCTTTGAACTCCTACCTTTCCCTTATTAGTTAGTCTGGCGCAGATTGCCGATATGTGACCGCTTCGAAAAGGGGAACGGCAGAGGATTTTTACTTCCGTATCTTTCGCAACCTGTTCGCAGGGTCAGATACCGTTCTGCTACACATGTGATTTCATCTGCGCAGGCGCGACATATCCGTGTCGCGCAACCCTTTGGCGCGTTATAGCGCACGGCACCTGCGAATTTAGGCGTTTGGTACAATTTATCCTCGTAGGCTCTGTCTATAACAACGCGCTAACGAATTGTGCGACACTGTTATGTCGCCCCCAGCGTAGAGTTGCCCGTCTGTGTAGCAGTACGCTATCTGTGAACTGCGAATAGGTTGCGAAAGAAACGCTGCGGTAACCCGACTGCCGTTCCCCATTTCGCAGCGGTCACATGTCGGCAATCTGCGCCAGACTAAGAAATAAAGGGAAACGGGAGTTAAGAGGGTAGAAACCGTAGGTGTCTACCCTCTTGCCCTTCGCCGTGGGTACGGCGAATCTCCGCGCTCCGAAGAGCGCAACTCCCCGCTGAGGTTCAGCGAAAATCCCCTGCCCGTCAGGGGCGAACCCGCCTGCGGCAGTTCGTGTGCCTCGGTCAGCCGGTGCAGAAAAAGGAGCCGCCCGTTAGGGGCGAACATGCTAACGCAGTTCGTATGCCCCGGAAGCCCGGTGCAGAAAAAGGAGCCCGCCTTACAGCGAGCTCCAAAGAGAGAGGTAGGATAAATTCGATTTTAAGGCAATACCGCATAATTTCCGCAAAGCGCCGCTGCTTAAATTGTGCGGTGTTGGCTTAACCTTCTGCGGTATCCGGCCGAGTCACCTTCTTGACCCACTTCCAGCTGTGCAGGCGGATAGCCACGGGAATGATCTTATACAGCTGATCCCACTTGAGCAGGAAGAACACGACAACCGGAGGGAACTTCCACCAGAAAGCTGCCATTGCCGAGAACGGCACGACGATAAGCCACATGCTGATGATATTCATCTTGGCGCTGAACTTGGTGTCGCCGCCGCCGCGGATGATGCCGTTATCGCATGCCATCTGGTACGAGGTGCCGACCGTTGTGATGGCGAGCACCATCATGAACTGCAGCGAATATTTGTAGGCGGTTTCGGTGAGCGTACCGCCGAGCAGCGCAAGGATCGGTACGCGCAGAAGGAAGATCAAAAGACCCGAGCACAGTCCGATGGAGACGAACAGGATCTGCAGTGTATGTACGAGCGGATGCAGCCGCTGCTGATTGCCCTCGCCGATGGTGCGGCCGACCACAATGCCGGATGCGGACGCGGCGCCATAGCAGACGACCGACAGAACCTGATATACCTGCACCGCGATCGCGTTGGCAGCCGTGGCATCGCCGCCGAGATGACCGAGGATACCGGTCTGTACCATCTGCGCGATGCCCCAGAGCGCCTGATTGATGAGCACCGGCAGGGAAACGTGCATGTAATCCTGCACATAGCTGGTGTCGATGTGAACCAGCTTGCGCAGGCTCAGGTTCAGCTTGTGCTCCTTAAACTTCAGGTAGTAAATAACGATGAGCAGCTCCACACAGCGGGAAACCAGCGTTGCGATAGCCGCACCGCGCACGCCCAGCTCCGGACAGCCGAAGTGGCCGTAGATCAGGCAGTAGTTCAGGCACACGTTGATGATGAGCGTCGAACCCGAGATCATGTAACCGATCTTTACTACACCGATCGAGCGGAGGGATGCGACCAGAATATTGGTTATTGTAAAGATAATATAGGTAAAGCAGATGATCTGGAAATACTTTTCACCTTCCGCGATGACCGTTGGCGAGTTGGACAGCAGCGACAGCAGCTGGTGCGGGAAGAACAGCACAATGCCGAACATCAGCACCGCCAGAGAACCGCCGAAGCGCAAAGCCACACCGATGATGTGCGGGATTGGCTCCAGCTTGTTTTTGCCCCAGTACTGCGAGCCCATAACGACTGCGCCCTCGCCTGCACCGACGACCAGCATCTGCAGCAGAAACTGCACCTGATTGCACAGGCTTACGCCGCCCATGGCATCCTGACTGTATCGGCCGAGCATCATGGTGTCCATCAGGTTTACGCCGTAGGTGAGCAGGTTCTGCAGCGCCAGCGACAGTGCCAGCACCATAAAGGATTTATAAAACGTCTTTTCCTTTATCATTACAACAACCCCTTTTCTTCAAAGCTAACCGAACGGAACGGACCGCAATATCTATCGTTCTGGCTCAGCTTTTTATTTTCTTTAAACAGCATACCGAATTTCCTTTGATTTGGCAATAACAAAATACTGCAATCTATTCATATTTTGTGCTATCATAGAAGGCAGAGGAGGGAATGCCGTGAAGGTTTTCAGTGAGCCGGGTGTGCTGTCGCGCTCGGAACGATTTTTCTCAACGCCGTCCGCGACCGCTCGGCGGCTGTTTTACTACGTCACCCGCGTGGGACATTATTACTACGATGCGCGGTATAATTTTCTCGACAGCTGCGACATCGCCCATCTGGAGAGCCACAAGAATCTCTTTCTGACCTACGTTCGCTCGGGTACGATGTACTTTGAGACCGACCAGCTCTACTGCGTCGAGCGCGGACAGATCGGACTGGTGGACTGCCGCAGACCGCATCATTTTTATACCAAGGGCGATGCAGAAGCGCTCTGGATTCACTTTGACGGCGCAAACGCGGCGGCATTTTTCGAGCAGATACTCGCGTTCCGCGGCGGCAGGCAGGTGCTTACGCCGCCGGCGGATTTACGCATCGAGCAGGAGCTGGCACAGATCATTTCCGGCTTGCGCACCGGCGACATGACCGAGCTTGACCGCTCGCAGCGCATCTACCGAATCCTGTGCGCGCTGCTGTTTCCGGCGCAGGCGGGACCCGACCGGAAAAACGATGCCATTGCACAGGCGGTCAAATATATCGGAGAACACCTGTTTGAATCCTTGTCCGTGGAGAAGGTGGCGGACGCGGTCAGCCTGAGTCCGTCGCATTTCTCGCGGCTGTTCCGCAGCACGACCGGATTTTCCCCGCACGAGTACATCATGCTGCACCGGATTGACGAGGCAAAGGCCCTGCTGCAGTCCACGTCGCTTTCGGTTAAGGAGATCGCGTTCCGTGTCGGCTACCGCAGTGAGGTCAACTTTATTACAGCCTTTACCGAGAAAACCGGCGCAACACCGACCCGGTTCCGCAGAAATACGCTGTAAGGCGGTCTGCGGTTGCGGTGCGTTCCGGTCTTTGCTATAATAGTAGAAAAGGCAAGGGAGTGACCCGTATGCGAGAACGCCCTCTGGTTTATCTGGTGCCGCCGATGGCTGCCGCGCTGTACGCGGCAGTCTGCCTGGAGCTGCCGGTGCAGCTTGGCATTGCCGCGCCGATTGCGCTTCTGCTGGTGCTTGCGGCTGTGTTCCTGCGCCGCCACAAGTGTCTGCTGACTGTGTTTGCCGTGCTGGCGGCTGCCGCTCTTGCGCTGACCGGCTTTGCCGTGTTCCGGGATTTGCGGGTCGCGCCCATTCGTGCTTTAGCCGGCGAAACGCAGGAGATCACCGCGACCGCCTTGCGGGATGCCGAGGTGTACGATACTGACCAGCGCGTGCTGCTATCGGCGGAGACTGCAGACGGCAGGCGGTTTCGCCTGCGGTGCTACTTACCGGAAACCGAACCGCCATTGCTGGCAGGAGACAGGGTGCGTGCCGCGGCCACACTTTATGTGCCGGACACGCTCGGCGGCTTTGACCGTGCGGCGTATCAGGCGTCCGAGGGCTGCTATATCGCGGGCGCGTATGCGACCGACGAGGAGCACAATCCGGTAAAATTTGAGGTCTTAGATTCCAAGCGGGACAGCCTGCGCTTTGCGCCGCAGAGGATCGCACGGTTCTGCCGAAATGCGGTGCAGCGTGCCCTTCCGGAACGCGAAGCCGGTCTGCTGACCGGACTGCTGGTCGGCGGAAGCAAAAACCTGAGCGACACCGACCAGACGGCGTTCCGTATTGCCGGTTTAAGCCATCTGGTGGCCGTTTCCGGACTGCACATCGGCTTTCTTGTCGGGTTCTGCACGCTGTTGTTCGGCAAACGGTGGGGAACGGTTGTGTCCATCCCACTGGTGCTGCTGTTTGTGCCGGTCGCGGGAGCCACGCCGTCCGTGCTGCGTGCGGCACTGATGTACCTGACGGCCGCAGGCGGATTTCTGCTCCGGCGCCGGTCGGGCGGATTGAACGCGCTGCTGATGGCACTGGCTGTTCTGCTGCTTGTCAATCCGTACTCGATTGCAAGCGTGGGCCTGCAGCTTTCATTCGCGTCCACGCTCGGTCTTATCCTGTTCGCAGGGAAGCTGCAGCATGCACTCGAAAAGCCGTTTGCCGGTGCGCCGAAACTCGTGCGCAAGGTGCTTGCGGTCATCACGAGCGCACTCAGCTGCACGGTTTGCGCTACGATATTTACAGTACCGATTCTGCTGACCTCGTTCGGCGCGGTGTCCGTGCTGTCGCCCATCAGCAACCTGATGACGGTCGGCGTGACTTCGCTCTGCTTTGTGGGCGGGTTCGTGCTGTGTGTTGCAGCAGCGGTCTGTCCGGCGCTTGTGCCGATGCTCGCCGGACTGGTGCGTCCGCTCATAAGCTATCTGCTCTGGTCAGCGAATACCATCGCGGACCTCGGCTTCGGCACGCTGCACCCGAACAACACCTTCGGTCTGGCGGCGCTCGGCATCGTGTTCGCGGCGCTGCTCGTGTGGCTGACTGCCGGAAAGCACGTCAAATGGAAAGCCGTGCTGCCGTGTCTCGCTGTGGTGCTGACCGGCCTGTGTATCGCCGAGGTGCAGTACCAGAACGGCCACTATACGGTGACGTATCTGCCATGCGGCAGCGGTCAGGCCGTTCTGCTGAGCGACACCGAACACGCGATGCTCATCGACTGCGGCAGCTACCGGAATGCTGCGCGTCAGGTGCGCGAGTGGCTGCGCTGGAATGGTTTGAAGCGGCTGGATACGGTTGTGCTGACCGCGGTCGATCAGGGACATGCGCGCAACCTGCCGGAGCTGATGGAAACGGTCGAGGTTGGGGAACTGCTCATGCCCGCAGGCTGTCAGGAGCGCAAGACCAACGCCGATTTGCTTTCCTTCGTGCACGAGCGTGAGGCGCGGGAGATAAGCGAGCCGGTGACGCTTGCGAACCCGATCGCACCGGTAGAGCTTTTCCCGATCACCGAGGGAAAACTGGCCGTAAGCATAGCGGACGAGGTGCTCATCCTGCACAGTCCGACCGAGAAGCAGCTTTCAGCCTATTTGGAACAAAACACGCTGCCTGCCGCAGCGGAGCTGGTGCTCAGCGCGAACCATCTGAGCAGCGGCGAAAGCATGGCACAGTACGCCGAAGCGGCAGGCGCACAGCATATCATCATTGCGGCGAGTTCGGAGAAGGGACTGCGGTCGCACAAGGAACTGGACGTGCAGAGCACCTATAAGGAAGGCGAGATCGTACGGCAGTTCAAAAAGGAGTAACACATGGCGGCAAGAGAAACCAAACCAAACGGAAAATCACAGCTGATCCGCGACCTGAAAAACGGCGAATTTGCCACGCTGTACATCATTTCGGGCGAGGAAAGCTACATGAAGGAATACTATCTGCGGCAGCTGCGGCAGAAGGTGGTGGACGAGACCTTTGCGGATTTCAATCTTATTGAGTTCGAGGGCAAGGGTCTGACACCGGAAATGCTGACCGAAGCCATTGACAGCTATCCCGCGATGGCAGATAAAAAGCTCATCATCGTCAAGGACTTCGACCTGTTCAAGCCGCCTGCCGGCTTCGCGGACGTGCTGCCGAGCGTACTCGGTGACCTGCCGGAGTACGTCTGCCTCGTGTTCTACTACGACGTGCTGGACGGCAAGCCGGACAAGCGAACCAAGCTGTACAAGACACTCGAGAAGCGCGCCTGCTTTGCCGAGTTCGCACACGCAGAGGAGCAGGAGCTGGTGGCGTGGCTCGAGCGTCGTGCAAAGGCACTCGGCTGCATGATCGAACCGGGAGATGCGTCGTACATGATCTTCCTGTGCGGCAATTCCATGACCAACCTCGCCGGTGAGATGGAAAAGGCAGCCGCGCACACCACGACCGGAGTTATCAAACGCTATAACATCGATGCGGTATGCTCGCCGGTGCTGGATGCAGTCGTGTTCGACCTGACCGACGCGGTAACCGCAGGCAGGTTTGATCGGGCGGTCGCACTCGTCGGGGAGCTGCTCGCGCAGAAGAACAACGAGGTCATGATCTTCACCGCCATCACACGTCACATCCAGCGTCTGTATGCTGCCAAGTTGTGCGCGGAGAACCGCGGCGGCGAAAAACAGCTGATGGAGATGATCGGCTCGAAATCGCCGTACTACGCAAGGCAGATTCAGAATGCAGCACGGCGTGTGCCGCTCAGCTGGCTGCGAAAGGCGGCCTCGCTGTGCGCGGAGACCGATGCCGCACTCAAGGGCGGCGCGGCAGACCGGCAGAAGCAGATCGAGCTGACGCTGCTTACCATGGCGGCAGAGCTGAAGGGGGAAAAGAAATGACGCGTATCAGGGAAGCGATTCTGGTAGAGGGCCGGTATGATGTGAACACCGTCCGGCAGGTGGTGGACACTGTGGTGCTCGAAAGCGGCGGATTCCGCATTTTTAACAATAAAGACCAGCTCAAGCTGCTGCGCCGTATCGCGGAAACGCGCGGCCTCATCGTGCTGACCGACAGTGACGGTGCGGGCTTTGTCATCCGCAACTACCTCAAGGGCGCGCTGCCGAAGGGCTGCGTCAAGCAGGCGTATGTGCCCGACATCGCGGGCAAGGAACGTCGCAAGCGGCATGGCTCCAAGGAGGGCAAGCTGGGCGTGGAGGGCATGCGTCCGCAGGTGATTCTGGACGCGCTCCGCCGAGCGGGTGCAACCTTTGCACAGCAGGACGAAATCGAAACGCCTGTGCATCCTGTCATCACCAAGGCGGATTTTTACGAGTGGGGGCTGTCCGGCAGATCGGACAGCACGGCGCGCCGCGCTGCCGTTCTGCACGCGTTGGATTTGCCTGCGCACATGACGGCAAATGCCCTGCTGGAGTTTATCAATGCCGTTGGCACGCATGAGCAGGTTGCGGAAATCATTCAGCAGTATGCGGAGAAAATTGAGGAATAATTTCTACACGAATGATTGAAAAACCTGTCGAAGTATAGTACAATGATAAAATACCAAGTGCAGCTATTGCAGAGCTGATGAAAATAAAGCAAAAAACAGGGAGTGGCAGCATGAACTTTTTAGAGGAACGAATTGTCAAGGATGGCGTTGTTAAGGAAGGCAACATTCTGAAGGTAGACAGCTTTCTGAACCATCAGATGGATATTAACCTGTTTGATCAGATGGGTGAGGAGTTCAAGCGCCGTTTCGCGGACAAGCCGATCAACAAGATCGTTACCATTGAGGCATCCGGCATCGGCATTGCCTGCATCGTGGCTCGTCATTTCGGCGTTCCGGTTGTGTTTGCGAAGAAGACCCAGAGTGTCAACATCGACGGCGAGGTTTATGTTGCCGAGGTTGAATCCTTTACACATAAGTGTAAGAATCAGGTTATCGTTTCTAAAAAGTTCCTCGGTCCGGACGACCATGTGCTTGTTATCGACGATTTCCTGGCAAACGGCTGTGCGCTGCAGGGCCTGATCTCTATCGTGGCACAGGCCGGCGGTACGGTCGAGGGCATCGGCATTGCCGTGGAGAAGGGTTTCCAGCAGGGCGGCCGTATTATCCGCAATCTGGGCTATCAGCTCGAGTCGCTCGCTATCGTGGACGGCATGGACGCCGAGACCGGTAAGGTGCACTTCCGGGAGCAGTAAGTGCATATGAGAAAAAAGGAGGCGTGCAGCCTCCTTTTTGTTTGAGTGACCGCAAATGTGGGAATGATGTAACACAGCGGTGCGCCGTGGCATGGCGGGTGACGCTGCCGTACCCACGTCAGAGTTCAAAAAGGAAGGACAACCTGCGGTTTTCCTTCCTCTTTGAACTCCTACCTTTCCCTCAGAAGGCTTGGGCGCAGATGGTGGACTTCGTAAGCGTTGAAAAGGGGAACGGCAGTCGGGTTACCTGTCCGTAGGGGCGCGCATTGCGCGTCCATTCCTGCACCGATTCGCAGTTCATGGCTACCTTGCTGCTACGTCTGTCGTTCGTGTTCCGTAGGGGCGCACCAGCGTGTGCGCCCATTTTAACGACTGGTGTAACGGTTTACAGGGCGGACACATTGGTCCGCCCCTACGGAGTATGTGTCAAGGAATTGAAATTGTGCAGAAGGTAAAAAGGACGCGCAATGCGCGCCCCTACAGGCACGTGCCGATAAATTAAAATTGTGCAAAAGGTTTGCAAGGCGGCATGGGGTCATGCCGCCCCACGGTAGTAGTATTCATCAATAAGCAGAAGTTTTACCCGCAGGTGATGGATAACCTGCACCGGAAAACGTGTTGCGCGGCACGGGTATGCCGCGCCTGCGTAGAGTAAACCATATGTGTAGCAGTAATGTAGCCGACAATGCGGAAAGGTGTTATACCACGAAGTAGAAAAAATCCTCTGTCGTTCCTCCTTTTCTACGCTTACGCAGTCTACCATCTGCACCCAAGCCCTCTAAGGGAAAAGGGGTGATTCACAAGAGGGTGGAAAACCGCAGGTTGTCTACCCTCTTGTGCGCCTGCCGCGCGCAGCGGCGCTCCCAGCCGCAGTCTGCGGCAAAAAGGCAAACCGTCTGCACGAGAGGACACTCTGTAACACAGACGTAACTTTACAAATGCGTGCAATCGTGTTATTATAAGATGTACCACGGTAAGGGAGGTTTCGCCATGGCTGTTGACAAAAAGGGCACAAAGCAGATTGCGGCCAACAAAAAGGCATGGCATGACTACTTTGTCGAGGAAAAGTATGAAGCGGGCATCGAGCTTGCGGGTACCGAGGTAAAGTCCATCCGTCTGGGACAGATCAATCTCAAGGATTCCTACTGTTCGTTCAAGGACGGTGAGATTTTCGTGCGCGGCATGCACATTTCGCCGTACGAAAAAGGCAATATCTTCAATAAGGACCCGTTGCGCGTGCGTAAGCTGCTCATGCACAAGCGCGAGATCGTCAACCTGTTCAGCAAGACCAAGCAGGACGGCTATTCGGTCATTCCGCTGGCGGTTTATTTCAAAAGCTCGCGTGTGAAGGTCGAAATCGGCCTGTGCAAGGGCAAAAAGCTGCATGATAAGCGTGACAGTATCGCCGCACGCGACGCAAAACGCGAGATGGACCGCGCGATGAAAGAGCGTAATCGTTAATTAAAAAATGGAAAAGCTGAGAGCAGAATATTCTCCATTCTCAATTTTCCATTCTCCATTTCAAAATGGGGCCGTAACGGGTTCGACGGGGGTGTTGAAGCCGGGATAGCGGGCCGCAGTGGGGATCTGCGATAAAAGCTCCAACTGTTTATAAATTAAACAACAACAATTATACTCTTCAGGCTGCCTAATTAGGCTTAGCCCGTCGGCTCAGAGAGGACCACGGCTCAGAGACCCGGCGTCGATTAGTGGTGAACGTGTACGGGGTAAGAGTTGCCCTCGTCATGTAAAATGACTCTACCAAAACGGTAAGCCTGTTTGCCGGCGTGCCGCGGCGGGAATTTTAATCGACAAACTGCGCCCGGAGAAGTCCTCGTGGATGCACTTTCGGACAGGGGTTCAACTCCCCTCGGCTCCACCATAAGCCCACCGTAATTTTGATAGAATTACGGTGGACTTTTTCTATGCTCGAAAACCGCATGAAATCAAGGCTTTTTCCGTTTCAGCTATATAAAAAGCAACCGCTGCGGAGCATTTTCACAGCGGTTTTTCTGCATTTTGCGGGCGTTACGGTGTTCTGCAGCTGTGAAAACACAGAAAACAGGAAAATCCCGCTGGTTTTAGGTCAGCGGGATTTTCCTGCGATATCAGGTGCAGTGGCGGAACATCTTATCCATCATAATGCGGGCGAGGATGAATCCGAGCGGCAGCGCAGGAATGATGCCGTTCGAGACCTGACCGCATATCCGACTTGACCATGGCGATGCCGCAGGTCATTTCGGCAATCTTGAGACAGCCTGCGTACACCGGACAGGCCGCTGCGACCGAAACGGTTGTGCAGAGCACAAGAGTCAGGTAGTGCTTGGACCGCTTACAGCGCACGGCGTTGCCGATACCTGCACCGAAGAACGCGAGTATCATCTCGACCCAGGCGCCGCCGAGTAGAAATGTAAAGGCACAGCGGGCGAGTGCGGTAGCCAGACCGAGCATCAGCAACGAATTGCTCAAGTCGGCTGAGTTTTTAGGTGCTGACACCTGTGCTGGTCAGCGTAAGCGTCTGCGAAAACGCCTGCTCCGATGTTCCATCTGATAACATCGGAGCAGGCGATAAAAAAGGGGAGTCAGCGGGTAGCCTTCAGGCGTGCCATAGCACGGGCCAGAGCCGCTTTGGAGAGATGATATTCACGAATACTCTGCTTCTGGCGCAGCCGTTCTTCCGCGCGCTCTTTGGCGCGTTCGGCACGCGCACGGTCGATTTCGTCAGGACGTTCGGCGCTGGATACCAGAAGAATGCAGTAGTCCGGCATAATTTCTGCGAAGCCGTCGCTGACAACGACCTCGTGCGGTGTGCCGTCTGTCTGGAACCGCACCGTACCCGGACGGAGTGCGGTAACGACCGGCTCATGTCCCGGCTGCACGCCGTATTCACCGTCGAGTGCAGGCATAGTCAAATTGGTTGCCGGTCCGGTGTAAAACTGCCGGTCCGGCGTGATGATCTCCAGATAGAAGGTGTTCTCCATCAGAGTGCCCCCATATCCTTGGCCTTTTTGTGGACCTCGTCTACCGTGCCGACCATGGAAAAGGCAGCCTCCGGATACTGGTCGAGTTCACCGCCGAGCAGCGCTTCAAAGCCGCTGATGGTATCCTCAAGCGTTACATAGCGCCCTTCCAGACCGGTAAACTGCTCGGCAACAGAGAACGGCTGCGAGAAATACTGCTGCATGCGGCGGGCACGATCGACAATGCGGCGGTCATCCGCGCCAAGCTCCTCCATACCGAGGATGGCGATGATATCCTGCAGTTCGCGGTAACGCTGCAGCAGCTCCTGTGCGCCGCGTGCGACCTTGTAATGCCGCTCGCCGACAATATCCGGCTCGAGGATACGCGAGGTGGAATCCAGCGGGTCAACGGCAGGATAGATGCCCTGCTCGACAATCTTACGGGAGAGGACGGTCTTTGCGTCCAGATGGGTGAATGTGGTCGCCGGAGCCGGGTCAGTCAGGTCGTCCGCCGGAACATAGACCGCCTGCACGGACGTGATCGCGCCGTCCTTGGTGGAAGCGATACGCTCCTGCAGAGCACCGACCTCATCAGCCAGCGTCGGCTGGTAGCCGACCGCCGAGGGCATGCGGCCCATCAGTGCGGAAATCTCCGAGCCTGCCTGTACATAGCGGAAAATATTGTCGATAAACAGCAGCACGTTCTGCTTTTTCACATCGCGGAAGTATTCCGCCATGGTCAGACCGGTCAGCGCAACGCGCATACGCGCTCCGGGCGGTTCGTTCATCTGTCCGAACACGAGCGCGGTCTTGCTCAGTACGCCGGATTCCGCCATCTCGCGCCACAGATCGTTGCCCTCGCGGGTGCGTTCGCCGACACCGGTGAAGATGGAGTAGCCGCCGTGCTCGGTGGCGATGTTGTGGATCAGCTCCTGAATGAGCACGGTCTTGCCGACACCGGCACCACCGAACAGACCGATCTTGCCGCCCTTGGCATACGGCGCGAGCAGGTCGATGACCTTGATACCGGTCTCGAGAATCTCAGTTGTCGGGTTCTGCTGGGCAAAAGACGGCGGAGCACGGTGGATGGACCACTTTTCCGGTGCGTTTACATCACCCTTTTCGTCGATCGGCTGACCGAGCACGTTGAACATGCGTCCAAGGGTCGCTTCACCGACCGGCGCTTCAATCGTGTGACCGGTGGACAGCACCTCGTCGCCGCGGCCGATGCCCTCACTCGGGGAGAGCATGATGCAGCGCACGGTGTCGCCGCCGATGTGCTGTGCGACCTCCATCATGCGCGGCTGTCCGTCCGGTGCAACGGAGAGTGCTTCATTTATCTCAGGCAGGCTGCCGCCGTCAAAAGCAACGTCCACAACCGGACCTGTTACCTGTACCACGGTACCTTTGCGTTTCATAGTAATTTCCTCACTTTCTATGCGCGTCTGCCGTCTGCGAGAAAGCGGACGGTCCGCGTCGGAATCGGGCGGCGAGGCTGCGGTGTTTCGTCGGCGCTGCCCTGTGTGCCGCCGACGATCTCGGTGATCTCCTGCGTGATGGCGGACTGCCGTGCGCGGTTGTAACGCAGCGACAGCGATTTGAGCATATCGCGTGCGTTGTCGGTGGCGGAGTCCATTGCCGTCATGCGGGCATTCTGCTCGGCACAGAAGGACTCGACCAGCGCGCCGAACAGCTCGCCCTTGACGTAGCCGGGCACGAGATGCTCGAGTACGCGGTCTGCCGATGGCACATACTGCACCATCTGATGATAGGGGCCGTGCTCACTCGGGCGCGGCTCCCATGGGAATGCATCAAGGTCGAGCGGCAGCAGCTTCTGCACACGCGGCTCAAGCCGCATAGGCGTTATCATTTCGGTGTAAACAACGTACACGTCGTCCAGCTGTCCTTCGCGGAACAGACGGATGAAAATATCTGCAATGTCTCGTGCACGGGCGATCGTCGGATCCTGCACGGTGAACATGAACTCGCCGTCCACGCGGATATCGCGTTCGGCGAAGTACGCGCGGCCCATCTGACCGATGAGAAATAGCGTTGGATCGTCCTCCTGCGCAAGATGCTTCTCGGCCAGACGCAGCACGTTATGATTGTACGCACCGGCCAGTCCCTTGTCGCCCGTGATGACGATGTAGCCGGCCTTGCGGCGCTTGACCTCGGGCCGCTTGTCGAAATAAATATGCTCGATTTCAGGGGAATGGTGCAGAATATCGGCAATCGTGGAGCTGATCTTGAGAAAATACGGCTGCACATTGTTCAGCTGCTGCCGTGCCTTGCGCAGCTTGGAGGACGAAATCAGATACATCGCGTTTGTGATCTTGAGCGTTTGCTGCACACTGTCAATGCGGGTGCGGATCTCCTTTATGCCTGCCATGCTGCGCTCACCTGATCTTTATAGGTTTTCAGGGCTACCCGGATCTGCTCGGCAGCCGTGCCGGTCAGGGTACCGGTGGACTGAATCTCTGTCAGCAGAGAATCGGGCAGACTGTCGGCAAATTTCTGTACAAAATCGCGTACCCGGTCGAGCGGAACATCGCTCAGCAGACCGTTGGTCGCAGCATACAGGATAACCGCCTGCCGCCAAACCGGCATCGGGTGGCACAGCGGCTGCTTGAGGATTTCCATCAGGCGTTTGCCGTGCTCGAGCGCCTGCTGAGTGTCCTTGTCCAGATCGGAACTGAACTGGGTGAATACCTCCAGCTCGCGGAAGCGGGCAAGGTCGATACGCAGGGTACCGGCGGTTTTCTTGATAGCCTTGGTCTGTGCCGCACCGCCGACACGCGATACCGACAGGCCAACGTTGATCGCCGGTCGCTGACCGGCAAAAAACAGGTCATTTTCCAGATAAATTTGACCGTCCGTGATGGAAATGACGTTGGTCGGAATGTAGGCGGACACATCGCCTGCCAGCGTTTCGATAATGGGAAGCGCGGTCATCGAGCCGCCGCCGTACTCCGGCGTCAGGCGGCAGGCACGCTCGAGCAGACGGGAATGCAGATAGAATACATCGCCCGGATACGCCTCACGGCCGGGCGAGCGGCGCAGCAGCAGCGACAGCGTGCGGTAAGCGACTGCGTGCTTGGACAGATCATCATACACGATGAGCACATCGCGGCCCTGACTCATGAAATACTCGCCGATAGCGGCGCCGGCATACGGCGCGATATACTGCTGCGGCGCACCGTCTGCTGCAGTGGCGGAAACAATGATGCTGTAATCGAGTGCGCCGTATTTCTCGAGCGTGCCGCGCAGGCGCGCCACTGTGGATGCCTTCTGGCCGATGGCAACGTAAATGCAGATCATATCCTGCCCCTTCTGGTTCAGGATGGTGTCGATGGCAATGGAGGTCTTGCCGGTCTGACGGTCGCCGATGATCAGCTCGCGCTGACCGCGTCCGATCGGCACCATCGAGTCAATGGCAAGGATGCCGGTCTGCATCGGCTGGTTTACCGGCTCACGCGATACCACACCCGAAGCCTCTCGCTCGATCGGACGGCGCTCGGTCGTTTCAATTGGTCCAAGGCCGTCAATCGGTTCACCGAGGGCGTTGACCGTGCGGCCGATCATCGCATCGCCGACCGGAACGTCAGCCGCACGTCCGGTGCGGGAGACCGCCGAGCCTTCGTGCAGGCCGTCCTCGCTGCCGAGCAGTACCACGCCGACGCTGTCGCGTTTGAGGTCAAGCACGATGCCGTGCACGCCGGTGTCAAACTGCACCAGTTCGCCGTAGACGGCGCGGCTTAGTCCGTATACGGTGGCAATGCCGTCACCGACCTCGATGACCGTGCCGGTCTCATCACAGCGCGTGCGGCTGTCATATTGTTCAATCTCCTCGCGGAGAATAGATAAAATCTCATCTGAATGATTCAATGGTTTTCACCCCTTTACAGGTCATGCGCCAGTGCGCGAAGCTGTCCGCGCACGCTTTTATCGTAGGTTACGCCGTCGATTTCGGCAGTAAAGCCGCCGAGCAGCGTGTCGTCCTGCACGATTTCAAACGTAACCGCGCGGCAGCCATGCCGTGCGCACAGCAGTTTGGCAAGCGAACTCAGCGATTCATCATCCGGTTCGCGGGCACAGCGGAATACGCACAGGCCCTCGCCGCGGTCGCGCAGCTCAAGCAGTCGGAACTGCCGGACGATCTCCGGCAGGAGCGCAAAGCGGTTTTTGTCCGCCAGCAGCAGATAAAAGTGCTTCAGCTCGCCCATCGCGTCAAAATCGGGCAGGCGGGACAGCACAGCTTTTTTCTCCCGCGCACAAACGGCAGGCGAGCACAGCGCGTCCCACAGCGGCGCACAGCCGGTCAGATAATCGGCGGTTCGCTGCAGATTGCTCAGCGTGCAGCCGGTATGACGCAGGGCACCGGCATACTGTACGGCGGTCGAGCTCATCGCGCGGCCTCCGTTTCTTCCCGCAGAAAATCGTCGATCATGGCGCGGTCGGTGTCGCTGTTCAGCGTCCGCTGGGATACCTTGGCGGTGGTCAGCAGAACGAGAGCGGCAATCTCCTTTTTCGCCTCACGGAGCATCTGCGTCCGCTCGGACTCCCGACGGCGGGCAGCCTGCTCGTCCAGCCGCTGCACAGCGGTCTGCGCTTCTGCAACCAGCCGGTCGTACTCCTGCTGACCGCGCGTGCGGGCCTCCTCGATGATTTGCGCGGCCTCCTGCTTTGCGGAAGCAAGCTGCGCGGCGTGCGCGGTCTGCTGCTGCTCAGCCTCGGCGAGACGTTTGTCCGCCTGATCGAGCGTGTCCGACACCTGCTGCGCACGGTCATCGAGCATTTTCGTGATGGGTTCGAACAGGAATTTCTTCATCAGCACGAACAGGATGAGCAGATCAACAAACACCCAGATAATCTGCGAATTTAGATTGAGGATCATTCGATCTCACCCCGATCAATTCATGAAGATAAGCAGGATACCGATCAGAAAACCGTAGATGGCGGTTGCCTCGGCCAGTGCACAGCCGAGGATCAGGTTTTTGCTGATCTGGCCGGAGGCCTCCGGCTGACGTGCAATGGCTTCCGAGGATTTCGCGGTTGCATAGCCGATACCGAGACCGGCGCCGATGCCGGTCATAACTGCGATAGCTGCACCAATAGCAATACTCATTTTTGTGGTCCTTTCTCAGATAAAACAGTGGTTACTCAAGCGATTCCGACAGAAAAAGTGTTGTCAGGAATACAAATACGATTGCCTGTATCATACCGTCGAATACATCGAAATACAGGCTCAGCGGGATGGGCACAACGACCGGAACGGCCATTTTGACCAGCTCCATGATAACGAATCCGGCGAAAATGTTGCCGAACAGTCGCATGCAGAGCGACAAAGGCCGAATGCCGATCTCCATAATGTTGAGCGGCGTGACGACCGAAACCGGTTCGCTGAACTTTTTCAGTCCGCCGCGCAGACCGTGGAACCGGAACTGCGAGCCGTAGATCAGCAGGGCGCTCATGATCGCCAGGCCGGCGGTGACGTTCAGGTCTTTGGTCGGCGGCGTAATGCCGAACAGACCGGCCATGTTCGCCAGCGCAAGATACAGGCCTACCGTGCCGAGGTACGGAGCGAAGGTGCGCCAGTATTTGTCGCCCAGTGTGTCGCGACAGAAATTGTTGATGAAGCCCACCAGCATCTCTGCGGCGATCTGCTTTCGCCCGGGACGCTTGCGCAGTCCGTGCGTCAGCCAGATGGCAAGCAGGGTCAGCACAACTATGATCGCCCAGCTTACCACAGCGGATTCCGGAACCGGTATTCCGCCGAACAGCGGAATCTCGAACGCAATATGGGTTTGCAGTTCGGCATTCAATTCCGCTTTGATTTCACCCAAAGGGCATCACCTCGTTTGTCTATAAGTTGGTTTACGCGCTTATTGTAAAAACCTGTCGGAGTTTACGCAAGCTTATGAAACTAAAAAAAATTAACCCGCGCAATTTGACAGATTTGCATAAATCTGCAGAGGGGATTTGATGAATGTTGACCAGTGTGTTATGATATGAAGTATCTTCTTAAAAGGAGTGGATGAATTTGATAAATGCACGTTCCTCCGGCTCACTGCACCGGCAGGTGCGCCGGATGCTGATCCTGTGCATTGCGGTGGTGGTGCTGCTGTCCACGTCGGTCGGTTTGGGCATCGGTCTGTATCAGGAGGTGCGGACGCGCGACCAGCTGCTGTCCAATGCGGCGCAGATGGCGGCAGACGCGCCGCTGCTGATCGAGGATATTCGGGCAGATAACGCACAGCAGTATTTGGCGCGGACCGTACGGCGTGTATCTGAAGTGGATATGCTCGGCGTGTATGATATTAAGGGTAAGCCGACAGTGTTTTACGATCTCGTGTCCGGTACAGGCGACGCATCTTTGCTGCCCGAACTGAAAGCTGATACGGTCAGCCGCCTGTGCAGCGAGGAAAAGCCGGTGCTCTCGAACGATGAGATGCCGGACGGCGCGGATCGCTGTGCCTATGCTGTCATGCGCGATGAAAACGGGCAGGTGACCGGTATCGTCATGGCAGGGCTGTATCTGCGCTCTTACCATCGGACGGTGCTGCGTGTGCTGCTGTCGTATCTGCTCATCACGCTGTTCGCGCTTGGCATCGGCAGTCTGCTCAGCGTGCGGTTTTCTAAGCGGGTCAAGCGGGAACTGCTGGGCTATGAGCCGGACGCGTTCCGTCAGCTGTTTCTGCAGCGCATGGATATTCTGGATGCATTGGATGAGGGTCTGATGGCGATCGACGAACACAGCATGATCACCTATATGAACCGTGCGGCAGCGGATATCCTCAAAATCAAGGTGAAGGATGCACTCGGTCAGCCGTTACAGACGGTCTATCCGCGCTCAACGATGGCGCGCGTGCTGCAGACCGGCAAAAGCGAATACAACATCGGTCTGGAGTCCATCAAGCATGTTTCGGTCATTTCCGACCGTATGCCGCTCTGGCGGGACGGCAAGGTGGAGGGTGTTATCGCTATTTTCCGCAACCGGACCGAGGTCACGCGGCTGGCGCAGGATTTGACCGGCGTGCAGCACATAGTCGGTGCGCTGCGGGCGTATACGCATGAGTTTACCAACAAGCTGCATGTGATCCTCGGTCTGCTGCAGCTGGGCGAGGACAAGCAGGCGGAGGAGTATGTGCTGCATTTGACGCAGACGCGTGCGCACTCGATCGGCTATATTTCTGAGCGTATTCGGGAGCCGTCGGTTGCGGCGCTGCTGATCGGCAAGGCATATCGTGCGGCGGAGCTGGGTATCCGGTTTGTGCTCGACCGGGCGAGTGAACTGCATGGAGACGGACGGTATCTTCCGGCGAGCAGTCTGATCACCATTCTTGGAAACCTGATTGAGAATGCGTTCGACGCACTGCGGAACGCACCGGAGACCGCACAGAAGGAAGTGACGGTCAGCATCCGCGAGGGCGAGCACGGCATGCTCATCAGTGTGGACGACAGCGGTGCAGGCATTGCTGCCGATAAGCTGGACCGCATTTTCGAGCGCGGCTTTTCCACCAAAGGAGAGGGCAGAGGCACCGGTCTGTCACTCGTCAAGGAGACCGTGGACGCGTTCCACGGGACGATTCGCGTCGAGTCCGAGCCGGGAATCGGTAGCTCGTTCATCATTACGGTTGCGGAATCCGCAAACAGACAGCAGTAGGGAGGAAATCCGATGTACACAACGGTTATCATTGAGGATGACCCGATGATCACACGGCTCAACCGCCGGTATATCGAGCAGGACAGCCGGTTTGCCGTCGTGCAGACGTTTTCGGCGGCGCATCCGGCGCTGTTCTGGCTGCGGCGCAACCCGATCGATCTGATTATTTTAGACGTTTACATGCCGCAGATGAGCGGCACCGAGCTGCTGCTGCAGCTTCGCGCGGAAGGTGTGGACGCGGATGTCATCATGGTCACTTCGGCGAATGACGCAAAAACGGTCAACGATGCCGCGCGACTGGGTGCAGTGGATTATCTGGTCAAACCATTCGCATATGAGCGGTTCCGGCAGGCGCTGGACGTGTTCTGCCGCCGGAGAGAGAGCGTGCAGCGCGACAGCTTCAGTCAGGAGGCGCTCGATCATACGCTGTTTCAGGCTGCGATGCCGACACAGCCTGTCACGCCGCCAAAAGGTTTGCAGAGTCAGACGCTTTCGCGCATTGAGGCATATCTGCGGGCTGCGCCGGATACACGGCATACCAGTGATGAGATCGCATCGCATGTTGGCTTGTCAGTTGTCACTGTGCGCCGGTATATGAATTACCTGACTGAACAGCAGGTTATTGGCAGTGAGATGGATTACCGCACCGGCGGACGACCGTGTCTGGTGTATTTTCTGCGGAAATAAATCCTATATCATTCTATATAAGATGAGTGTTGTAAAAATCCTCCGCTTTACGGAGGATTTTTACTTTACATTTCCCGACCTCGCTTTACAGAATTATAATAAAAACTTGATGCGCAAGTGATAGAAGCGGCACCGATTGTTTGGTTACAATGGAAACCGTTGAAAACAAGAAGGAAGTACAACAGCTTATGTTAGGAGCATATTCGCAAAGCATTCGACGGCACAGAGGTGCTGAAAGATATTTCGCTGCGTATTGAGGACGGTGAAATTGTCTCCATCCTCGGTCCGTCCGGCTGCGGCAAAACCACGCTGCTCAACCTGATCCTCAGCATTATCGACGCGGACAGTGGCTCCATCCGCTATAACGGACAGGATATCACATATACGCCGATGGAGAAACGCGGATTTAAGGCAATACCGCATAATTGGACAAGAGCGATTTGCGAGTAAATTTTGCGTACTGACGAGGCGCGGTTTTGCGGTAATACTTGACGTATTACCGTGAAATCGCAACAAAGTCAGGGCGCGAAATTTCCGCAAAGCGCCGCAGCTTTAATTGTGCGGTGTTGCCTTAACATTGTATTTCAGGATTATGCGCTGTTTCCCAATCTGGATGTGCAGCTGAACATCGAGCAGCTGCCCGCGTGGATTCAGGCAAATGATTAAAGCATACTGAAATACAAAACCCGAAGTGCAGGTTTTGCGCCTGTACTTCGGGTTTGTTTGTGCTGTTTTTTAATGCTCCGCCCAATCGAGCGACCGTCCAACCGCCTTATCCCAGCCGGAGAGCAGCTTGCGGCGCTTATTCTCGTCCATCGAGGGCGCATACAGCGTATCGCACCGCCAGAGCTGCTTCAGCTCCTCGCGGCTGTGCCACACACCGGTCGCGAGTCCGGCAAGATAGCATGCGCCGAGCGCGGTCGTTTCGCGGATGACCGGACGGCGAATTGTGCAGTCCGAAATATCGCTCTGGAACTGCATCAGGAAGCTGTCGCGGCTGGCACCGCCGTCCACCGAGAGGGAGGAAAGGGAAACGCCCGTATCGCGCTTCATGGCGGTCAGCAGGTCGTTCACCTGATAGGCGATGGACTCCTGTGCGGCGCGAATAATGTGCTCGCGGGTCGTGCCGCGCGTCAAACCGATGAGACAGCCGCGTGCGTACATATCCCAATGCGGCGCGCCCAGACCGGTGAATGCAGGCACGAGGTACACGCCGCCGGTGTCCTTCACCTTGCCCGCGTAGTATTCCGCATCGCGGCTCTCGGAGAAAAAGCGCATCTCATCCCGCAGCCACTGGATGACGGCGCCGCCGACAAACACGCTGCCCTCGAGCGCGTACTGCGTCTCTCCGCTGATTTGAATGCCGATGGTGGTCAGCAGGCCGTTTTTGCTCTCGCAGGCGGTCGTGCCGGTGTTCATCAGCAGAAAACAGCCCGTGCCGTAGGTGTTTTTCGCATCGCCTGCCGCAAAGCAGGTCTGACCGAACAGCGCCGCCTGCTGGTCGCCTGCAATGCCTGCAATCGGAATATCGCCGCCCGGCAGGGAAACAGAACCGTACACCTCGCTCGAGGAGCACACGCGCGGCAGCATCGCCCGGGGAATATCGAGCGCGTGGAGCAGGGTATCGTCCCAGTCCAGACGGTGAATGTCGAAGATCATCGTGCGTGCGGCATTGGTCGCGTCCGTGATGTGCACCTTGCCGCCGGTCAGCTTCCACACCAGCCAGGAATCCACCGTGCCGAACAGGATTTCTCCGCGCTCGGCCTTCTCTCGTGCGCCCTCCACATGGTCGAGCAGCCACTTGATTTTCGTTCCCGAAAAATACGCATCCGGAACCAGACCGGTCGTGCGGCGGATGTGCCCGGACAGACCGTTCTGCACCAGCCTGTCCACAATATCCGCTGTGCGGCGGCACTGCCAGACGATAGCGTTGTGAATCGGCCGTCCGGTATTTTTATCCCACAGGATGGTCGTCTCGCGCTGGTTGGTGATGCCGATGCCCGCCACATCGGCCGGAGAAACATCGGCTGCCGACAGCACCTCGAGCATAGCCGCATACTGCGTGGACCAGATTTCCATCGGGTCCTGCTCGACCCAGCCCTCGTGCGGATAGTGCTGGGTCAGCTCATGCTGCCGGATGGCGAGAATATTCTGTTCGCTGTCAAATAAGATCGCTCTCGAGCTTGTCGTGCCCTGATCGAGCGCCAGTATATATTTTCCCATAGCGGAAACTCCTTTTACTCTTTGCATCTATCATACCGTTGCGGACGCGGATTGTCAATCGCTGCAAATTTGACGGTGCGGTGCATTTTGTGGTAAAATCAGTGCGAAAATGCATAGAAGAAGGGGATTGCATGAGAATTTATGAATACGGCGAGCCGAATGCGAAAAACGTGCTGCTGCAGCCGGTGGGGGACCACGACCTGCCGGCCATCGAGAACGAAATTCGTGAGATCAAGCGGCTGACTGCACAGCCGTTCCGTTTGATTGCCGTCAAGGTTGAAAGGTGGAACGACGACCTGTCTCCGTGGTGTGCACCGGCGGTTTTCGGTCATGAGGACTTCGGAGACGGTGCTGCAGCACTGCTCCGCGAAATGCTGCCGCTGTGTGAGGACGCAGACAGACGATACATCATCGGCGGGTACTCGATGGCAGGACTGTTTGCCCTGTGGAGTGCATACCGGACCGACCGTTTTTCCGGCATTGCGGCAGCCTCGCCGTCTCTGTGGTTCCCGGAATTTCTGGAGTACATGCAGGCGCATGATCTGCACAGCGCTGCCGTCTATCTCAGTCTGGGCAACCGCGAGGAAAAAACGCGCAATCCGGTGATGTCCACCGTCGGCGACCGCATGCGGGCGGCGTATGCGCTCCTGCAGGAGAAAAACGTAAGCTGCACACTGGAATGGAACAGCGGCGGGCATTTTCAGCAGCCGGACTGCCGCACGGCAAAGGCGTTTGCGTGGGTGCTGGAACACTTATTTTATTAAGGGCAATACCGCATAATTGGACAAGAGCGATTTGCGAGTAGATTTTGCGTACTGACGAGGCGCGGTTTTGCGGTAATACTTGACGTATTACCGTGAAATCTCGGCAGCGCGGACGGAACTCGCGCAAGGAACCGAAGCCAAAGTCAGGGCACAAAATTTCCGCAAAACGCCGCGGCAGCGCGACCGGAGCCTGCGCAAGGAGCCGCAGCTTTAATTGTGCGGTGTTGCCTAAGGTATAACTTGTACTTGAGAAGTTTGTCGGATTCCTGTATAATATAAATAAATGTTACCGGTTGACTACAACCGGTAACGGAAGTACTTTGGAAAGGGAATAGAAATTATGTTGGAAACGATCAACTCCGTTATCGCAGCAATATCAGGCGTGCTGTATCAGCCATGGTTTGTGCCGTTGTTTCTGGTAGTCAGCGGCATTTACTTCACGTTCCGATGCAAGTTCATCCAGATTCGTCTGTTCAGGGATGCGTGCAGGGTCATCATGGAGAAGCCGGAAAGCGAGGGGAGCATTTCCTCGTTCGGCGCACTCATGATCTCCACCGCGTCGCGTGTCGGCACGGGCAACATCATCGGTGTATCCACGGCAATCTGTCTTGGCGGACCGGGCGCTATCTTCTGGATGTGGGTAACCGCACTGCTCGGCGGTGCAACCGCCTTCATCGAGTCTACGCTCGCGCAGATTTACAAAAAGCGTGCACCGGACGGCAGCTGCTACGGCGGTCCTGCGTACTACATGCGCGACGCACTCGGCAAGCGCTGGTTGGGTGTCATCTTCTCGGTGCTCATCATCCTGATCTACGCAGTCGGCTATAACATGCTGGCGGCGTACAATCTGCAATCCACGTTCTCGGTGTTCAAGTTCTACCATCCGGTTATCACACCGGCGTTCATCGGTGTCATTCTGGCGTTCCTGTTCGGCGTAATGGTACTCGGCGGCGCAAAGCGTCTGGCAAGCATCACCGAAATCCTTGTTCCGTTCATGGGTATCCTGTATGTACTGGTTTCGCTGCTCATTATCTGCCTGAACATCAGGAATGTACCGGGCATGTTTGCGTCCATCTTCCACAACGCATTTGACCTCCAGTCTGTGATGGGCGGCTTCTCCGGCAGCTGCATCATGTACGGCGTAAAGCGCGGTCTGTACTCGAACGAAGCAGGTATGGGTTCTGCGCCGAATGCAGCCGCAACCGCATCTGTTTCTCATCCGGCCAAGCAGGGTCTGGTGCAGATGCTGTCCGTATTCATCGACACGCTGCTCATCTGTACGGCAACGGCGTTCATGTGTCTGTCCACCAACGTTGTTCCGACCGAGGAAATCGCCGGTGCGGTTTATGTGCAGAACGCTATCGCATCCACGCTCGGCGCGGCAGGTCCGGTGTTCCTGGCAGTGGCGATGATGCTGTTCGCGTTCACCACGCTGCTCGGCAACTACTCGTACTGCGAGGGCTGTCTGGAGTTCATCCTGCATCGCAGCATCAAAAAGCATGAGCTGCTCTTCTTCCGCCTGTTTGCTACAGCCATCGTGTTCATCGGTGCGATCGCAAACGCCGGTCTGGTATGGGATACTGCGGATATGCTGCAGGGTATGATCGTCGTAGTCAACGTGCCGACCATCCTGATTCTTGGCGGCACGGCCATCAGATGCCTGAACGATTACGTCGCAAGCCGCAAGCGCGGTGAGAATTCGGTATTTCATGCGAAGAACATCGGCATCAAGGAAGAAACTGATTTCTGGAAATAAGCGCATAAGCAAAGGACTGCTGCACAAGGATAAAACCTGTGCAGCAGTCCTTTTTTGTTATGCGTTTGTGTTCTCCTGCGGCGGATTTGCCGTTAAATCGCGGAAATGCTGCAGGCGTGCCGTCCACAGCACGGTATCCTGCGGTTCATCCGGCGAGATCGAGAGATTGTTCTTTGTCCAATCCGCGAGAAACGCACTGAATTTCTCCGCACCGACACAGTTGTAATGCAGTGAGTCGTAGAAGTCGCTTTCCGGATCTGCGGCAATCTGCGCGGTGTAGTCGCTGCAATTCAGTGTTGATACGCCGTCGCGTCCGTCAAACTGCGCGGTCAACCTGTCCCAGTCAGCGTCGTGCAGACGCTTTGTCGGAGCACGGTACAGCACCAGCTGAATATTGTTCCTGCGGCAGAGCGCGTAAATATCTTCGAGGGCATCCATGTTTCGTTCCCAGTCCTCCGGGGCAATATCAACCGTTTCGCAGTCGTCCGGACCCTTGTCCGTGCCGCCGGACAGAAAGGTGTAGCCGGCCAGCATATCCTCGGTGTACGGCTGCACGTCCTCGCTCTTGAGGGTCGTCCAGCGGTCGTGATAGAAGTACAGCGGAAACAGCAGTCCCTTGCGGACTTCGGGTTCGGCATTAAAAAAGGTCGCGTGCAGACGATTGATGCCCCACGGCATCTGACCGATGTTGGTTTTGGTAAAGCCCATGTATTTGTGGAACGCTATACCGGTGCACTCCACAAAAACCGCCTTGGGTGACTGCGTGCGCAGGCTTTCCTTTAAATAATCCAGCGTCAGCGGAAGCGGCTGCTCGGGTCCGGCCTGCACAAAGGCGGTCAGACCGGAATTTTCCCAGTATACGGCAGGTACCACATCGCAGTAGGTGACGGACGAGCCGAAGAACAGCACATCGATCGAATCCGTCTGCTCCTGTTCGTACATGCCCCAGACCGAGCCGTAATCATGCTGCTGCGGTGTGAGATAATGGGTCGCACCGGCGAGGATACCGCCGAGCACTGCCGCAGCGGCAAGGAAGGCCGCCAGTTCTCTCTTGAAAATATGTTTCACGGCGATTCCTCCTTAAAACTGGAAATAGACGAATTCCTGCGGGTTGAATCCGGTGCCGTACGCGCCGCAGACGGCCGTCACTGCCAGCAGGATAACCCAGACCGCATACCGGAGCCAGACCGTCTCCAGCAGCTTTTCCCGCAGCGGGAACCGGTCACCGATGATGTCGGTCAGCACCAGTCCGATGAGGCTCACGGCAAGCACATGCAGCGCACGCTCGGTCAGACCGAGATGCGTCAGGTCAAGCGGGAAGCATGCGCCTGCTGCCGTCACAATGCGTTTGATGATAGTGCACGCCTGCAAAGCGGAATCCGCGCGGAAGAATATCCACGCAAACGTGGAAAGGCCGAAGGTGATAATCACGCGGATGATCTGCAGCCAGCCTGCGTCCCACGGAATGTGCAGAGCGGCGCACAGGCGCTGCTTTGCCGGTGTCAGCAGGCCGCCGATGACCTGAAAAACGCCGAACAGCAGTCCCCAGAGCACATATTTCATGGCGGCACCGTGCCACAGGCCGCTCAGTGCGAACACGATCAGCACGTTGATGTAGGTGCGCGCTTTGCCCTTGCGGCTGCCGCCGAGCGGGAAATATAAGTAGTCGCGGAACCAGGTGGACAAGGAAATGTGCCATCTGTGCCAGAATTCCTTGGAGCTTTGCGCCATGTACGGTGCGTGGAAGTTTTCCATCAGCGTAATGCCGAACAGCCGCGCGGAGCCGATCGCCATGTCGGAGTAGGCGGAAAAGTCGCAGTAGATCTGCAGGGCATACGCCACCGCGGCAAACGCCAGCTCCAGGCCGGAAAACTGCGCCGGATCGGCGTACGCGGTGTTGACCAGAACCGCCAGATTATCCGCGAGCAGCACCTTCTTGACCGTGCCTTCGATCAGCCGTTCGGCGGCAAAGCGCACATCGTCCGCAGTTGCGCGGCGCGGCTGCTTGATCTGCGGGAGCAGGCTCTTCGAGCGCTCGATCGGGCCGGACAGGATTGCCGGAAAGAAGGTGGTGAACAGCGCAAAGTCGAGAAAATTGCGCTCGGCTTCACGACCGCGGTACACGTCGATCATATAGCCGCAGATGACGAACGTGTAGAACGAAATGCCGATCGGCAGAGCAAGCTGAGGCAGACTGAGCTGCACACCGGTGCAGCCGAGCAGCTCTCCGAAAAAGCCGAGGTATTTGAATAACCCGAGTGCGCCGAGGTTGAGCACAAGCACCAGCGTGAGCAGACCGCGCTTACGCTCGGTGCGTTCCAGCTTTTGCGCCGCAAAGAAGTTGAAGGCAACGGTCAGCGCCAGCAACGGCAGAAATTTTACACCGCCGATGGCGTAAAAACAGATGCTCAGCAGCAGAAGGAAGGGTTTCTTGGCCTTCTGTGACAGTGGGTGGTAAATGAGTGCGCCTATCACCAGAAAGACGATATAAGCGAATGAATTTGGTGTCACGTTTATTTCTCTCCGTCCCCAAAATTATTTGTTGTAGTCGGTCACGCCGTTTTTATTCATCCAGGTCAGCTTGACCTGCAGCAAACGGGCGATCGCCGGATTTTCCTGACCGTGCCGGGCTGCATACAGCCGCTGCAGCTCAAGCAGGTCGTTGTAGGTCAAATACGGATAATCCTGACCGGAACAGGTGCCGTCTGGCTTGTAGGAGTAGTTCAGATCACCGTCCGGCTTGTACCACAGCAGTTCGCTCTGCTCAATGCCGCGCACCATGCGGTCAGCGAGGACGGCGTAGCTGTCCTCATTAACTGCGTCTGCCATCCGGTACAGGAATTCGGCTTCGGCGGCATGATGGTTGAGCGAAGCGTGTGTCGGCGAGAACTCTCCGTTCGGGTGCCAGTAATCCTGCACGAGCCATCCCTCGTCATCGCCGGCCCCGAAGGTGAAGTGATGCTGCTCGGCAAAGCTGACGAGAAAATCCGCATACTTGCGGGTCTTGTCCAGCCAGCCGGTCACGCCGAAGTTTTCGGCTGCGTTGATATTCGCCAGCCAGAAATCCGTGTTGAAGCGGGTGTCGTAGTAGCCGGGTTCGATGCCGTAATCCGTCTTGAGCCAGGTGCTGCCTGCCTGAGAGGGGATAAAGCCGTACTCGTTCTGCTGCTCGCGCATCAGGTCGATCATCGCCAGACCGATCGCGCGGGAGGCCGGCTGATCGGTGTCGTTTGCCATCTTGCCGGCAATATGCGCCGCCGGAAGCGAGTAGAAGTAGTTCTCATCGAACGGATAGTAGGTCGAAGGCGCGGTATAGTAGTAGCCGTTGTAGCACCAGCGGTTGGTGCCGATCAGGCTGTAGTTCGCCCAGCGGCTGGGCATGGACGGGTCGCTCCAGTTGATGAGCGTCTGCTGAGAAGTCAGCAGCAGATAGTCGCTGTAGGTGCCCTGTGTAAGAGCCGCGACCTGTACGGAGAACCGGAAGCCGGAAGCTGTCCGCTCGATCTTCAGAGAGCCGTTTTTGCCCGGAAAATACTCGATCATGCCGTTGTCTCGCGCGGCATAGGTCATCGGCGTGACGAGAATGCTGTCCACGCCGTCCACCCGCAGGAAGTACATGCCGCTCGGCAGCGTACCCGCAGTGAGCGGCTGCTGTTTCCACGAGGACGCTGCGGTGTCGTACCAGCGAACCGTGCCGGACGTGCCCTTCATCTCAAACTGCGCGGCTGTGTGCGCGGGTGCGTCCAGTACGGCGGCAGAGTGTCCCATCTCGACCGAGCAGCCCTGACCGTCCGTGTAACGGCGGGTCGCTCGATGAACTTCGGTCAGGTCCTGTTCGGTCTCGCTGCGCGTCACATCACCCAGTTTGGTGGTGAAGGCTGTGTAGGAATGGGTCTGCGGCGGCTTCGGCGCATCGGTTTCCCGCTGCTGGTAGGAGACCATCGGTGCAAAACGCTGCAAAATAGTCGCTAGCTGTGCGCGGGAGACTGTGCGCTGCGGAGACAGTGTGGTCGCGGTCGTGCCGGTGATCAGTTCCTCGGCGTTGGCCCACTGCATAGCGGTCTGTGCATACGGATGAATCGAAGAAGCATCCGTGTAGCCGGAGAGCGTGTTTTGTGCCGTCACATCCAGCTTTTTGTATTCGGCAAAGCGGTACAGCATAACGGCGAACTGCTCGCGCGTAAGTGAGGTGCTGGGGCGGAACGCGGTGTTGCTGTAGCCGGTGATGATGCCGTTGGACACACCCCACCGAACCGCGGTCAGGAAGGACGCGTCCTCCGCGACATCCTGAAAGGTAAGCACTGTGTCAGCCGCAGGCGCGTGCTCCATGCGGTACAGCGCCTGCACCAGACAGGCGCGGGTCGCAGGTGCATCTGCGGCAAAGGTGTATTCCGAAATGCCGTCCATCAGATTGGACTGTACGGCGAATTCCATGGCCTGTTCGGCCCAGTGCGGCTTTAGATCGGAATAATCGGCGGCAGCGGTGCCGGTCAGCATCGAAAGACTGAGCATTACGGCCGCCGCGGTATAGCGATGTTTTTTCAAAAGAGTAAACCTCCGTGATTGTTTTCGCGCAGAAAATCATGCGCGTGGTTTATACACTTTCACAATTTATCATTATAACACCGCGGCAGGGCAGGCCGCAATAGCAATTCTTTGCAATATCAGCAGAGAATCACTGCAGATTCTCGATGAGTTTACGGCAGGTATCGGCGGACAGGCTGCTGTACAGGTGATAGACGATGTCATCTTGCGTCCAGAGGAGCGTGACCGTGCCGTTTTTCTCGATCATCGTAACCGGACTGCCGTGCAGAGTAAATTCGGTAACAGATGCGTTTTCCGTGTCCACAAACTTGTGTGTCTCCGAAGTGTCCGTAATCCGGGTGCAGGTCAGGTCAAGAAAATCGGTAGTGCTTTCGTAGGTGACGGTATAGCCGTTGGGCGTGCTGCGCTCATCGGTTTTGTGCATGGCATCAGGCAGACCGGACAGCACCGGCGGTGTGAACGCCTTGCTGTCGGTTTCGGACGGCAGGGCCGATGAAAAACGATAGTCGGTCAGGTCGTTAAACACGCGCACGACAGTATTGATAAGCGATACGCGGTATGCCTCTACGCTCATCGCGCAGCCGAACGAAACCGCAGCGGAAAGCAGTAGAACAGCGGCCGTGCGGCGCGCAAGACGGAGGCTCTGGTTAAACGCCGCAGAGTGCTTTTGTGCACGCACCAGACGGCGCATTTCACGCCGGAATTTCCGGGAGAAACGGTGCTCAGGCAGCGCATCCGGCGTACAGGCTTGCAGCCACAGTTCGCGCGCTTCGGCGGCCTGCGCGGACAGCATATTGTCAGTGATCTTCATTTACGGTTCCTCCATCCCGCTCAGCTGTGCGCTGAGTTTTTCCTTGGCACGCTGGATGAGCTTGCGCACGTTCGGCTCGGTCGTATCCAGAATCTTCGCGATCTCCGCGTTGGAATAGCCGCAGTCGTATCGCAGGAGCAGTACCGAGCGGTAACGCGGCGGCAGGGACGCGATAGCGGCGGCCAGTGTGTCGCGTTCGGCGAGACGCTCGATCTCGGCGGCAGGCGCGGCTCCGATATATTCCTCGGCAAGCGGCAGGACATTGCGGCGCTGCTTTTCGCGGTACAGGTCGATCGCTTTGTGCTCGGTAATAGTGACGAGCAGCGCGCGCGTTTTGTGACACCTCGGTGAAGAAATGGTGTCCAGAATTTCGATGACTTTGAGAAAAGCCTGATGCACCACGTCCTCCGCATCTCTGCTGTTGCGCAGAATGCGGTTTGCGGTGTAATACATCAGATTTTTGTATTCGCTGTAAAGAATCTCGAACTTGGACTTGTCTGCGTCCGAGCCGATCATTGCCAGATAGAGAAACATTTTTACGCCTTCCTGCCTGTTATTTTAGCAGATTATAGCATATTGTGCCTGATTATGCAATCTGAAGAACGGATTTACAGGCTGTTCTTCTCATGTCGAAAAAATTTCTAGGGCAATACCGCACAATTAAAGCTGCGGCGCTTTGCGGAAATTTCGCGCCCTGACTTTGTTGCGATTTCACGGTAATACATCAAGTATTACCGCAAAACCGCGCCTCGTCAGTACGCAAAATTTACTCGCAAATCGCTCTTATCCAATTATGCGGTATTGCCCTATTTTTTTGCGGAAGAGTGTCACAAAACCGGAAGGGCATTCGTCTATATAGTATGAGCAGGGCAGGAGAGCCGGAAAGGAGGGATTGCGTGGATAGTGGAAACTGGACTCGATTGATTCACAAACCAGCCTGTTGGCTGCCGTGCCGGCCGATGACGAGATTTGCAGAGAACGCTATCCGACATTTCAAATGGCAAGGCAGGCGGCAGACAGTATAAATGACCAGACATACATAAAGGAGGCGCGTTTCAGTTGAACTATTTTGGGCTGCACCGTGTGGCTGCTCCCGCATGAAAAGGATAGAGCGGCGGACTTGTTGTGGGGACAAATCCGCCGTAAAACGGAAGAGAAAAGTGATACAGTCGCAGACTGAGCTTCTGTGACTGTTTTCGCCTGCTTGCAGAATATACAAAAAATTTTGAAAAAAGTTGTTGACATTTCCGAGGGAATATAATATACTAAACAAGCGCTGTAAAAACGCCTCTGTAGCTCAGTCGGTAGAGCAGGGGACTGAAAATCCCCGTGTCGGTGGTTCGATTCCGCCCGGAGGCACCATTTTTTAATGAGTGCCATTGGCACTCATTAAAAAATAATACCTCCGGGCTGAGGAATCGAAAGCTGGCTCTTGGAAATATGCCGGTGGCATATTTCAACCAGCGTGGCTTTTTCCGCAGAAAAAGCGATTCCGCCCGTGAGCGTTAAACCCGAAGCGTCCGGTAACTAATCGGCACTGACAAAAATCGCGTTAGCGCGAAAAACTAAATATGCGGCTGTAGCTCATCTGGTAGAGCGCCACCTTGCCAAGGTGGAGGTAGCGAGTTCGAGCCTCGTCAGCCGCTCCAAATCAAAGGGCACCGATGTCATTCGGTGCTTTTCTTTTGCCCGCAGCACACTCGCTTCCTCCACCTTCATAAAATCAGAGGTCGGGGTCCCCGTGAAAGCCTGCGGCTTTTGCGGGGTGTGGATGCGAGTTCGAGCCTCGTCAGCCGCTCCGATTAGAAGCACCGAGTAAAATCGGTGCTTTTGTTTTACCCAAAACCGCCGGCCGTCGCTAATTCTTTGTCGGTTTACTGCTTCATCATGATAATACAATAACCGCTTTGCATGAAATTCCTCTTATCAGAAAATGAAATTTATGAAAAAATACAAAATTCACGTTTGCAGCAGAGAAACAAACGTAAACTGCGAAAGAACGCTTGTGACACCCCGCCAAATATGCTATAATGAGCCTATATTTATTAGGTTTACAGTTTACAGATAAGGAGCTTTCGACGTGAAAAATCGCGAGCAAATTCGTAATTTCTCCATCATTGCACATATTGACCACGGCAAATCTACGCTGGCAGACCGTCTGCTGGAGCAGTGCAAGGCCGTTTCCGTGCGTGAAATGGAGGAGCAGCTACTCGACAATATGGAGCTTGAGCGTGAGCGCGGCATTACCATCAAGGCGCGCGCTGTCCGCATGGAATATACCGCGGACAATGGCAAGACCTACGAAATGAACCTGATCGACACCCCGGGTCATGTGGACTTCAACTATGAGGTTTCACGTTCTCTGGCGGCGTGTGAGGGTGCGCTTCTGGTCGTTGATGCGGCACAGGGTATTGAGGCGCAGACGCTCGGCAACACCTATCTTGCCATCGACGCCGGTCTGGAGGTCGTGCCGGTCATCAACAAGATCGACCTGCCGGCGGCAGACGCGCCGCGCGTCAAGAAGGAGATCGAGGATATCATCGGCATTCCGGCAGAGGACTCGCCCGAAATTTCCGCAAAAATGAATATCAACATTCACGAGGTGCTCGAGCGTATCGTAACCGATATTCCGGCACCGGAGGGCGATGCGGATGCGCCGCTGCGTGCGCTCGTGTTCGACAGCCAGTACGACCCGTACAAGGGCGTTGTCGTTTATATGCGCCTGCTTGACGGCAAGATCTGCCCGGGCATGAAGGTCAAAATGATGGCCACCGGTGCCGAATTTCAGGTGCTTGAGTGCGGCTACATGCTGCCGCTCGGTCTGTCTCCGCAGCAGGAGCTGTGTGCCGGTGAGGTAGGCTACTTTACCGCCTCTATTAAAAAGGTATCCGACACTCGTGTCGGCGATACCGTTACCGGTGTGGAAAATCCGACGCCGGAGGCGCTGCCCGGCTATCGTCCGGCACGTCCGATGGTATTCTGCGGTATTTACACCGAGGACGGCTCTAAGTACCCTGACCTGCGCGACGCACTTGAAAAGCTGCAGCTCAATGACGCAGCGCTGTCGTTTGAGCCGGAAAGCTCGGTCGCACTCGGCTTCGGCTTCCGCTGCGGCTTCCTTGGTATGCTGCACATGGAGATCATTCAGGAGCGGCTCGAACGCGAGTTCGACCTTGACCTCGTCACCACGCTGCCGAGCGTTATCTATGAGGTCAGCAAGACCGACGGCACCGTGCAGCGCTGCGATAATCCGCACGATTATCCGAGCCCGGATGTTATCGAGGAGGCTCGCGAGCCGTATGTCAAGGCGTCCATCATGACGCCGCAGGAGTTTGTCGGCAACATCATGCCGATGTGCCAGGACCGCCGCGGCATTTTTAAGGATATGCAGTATCTGGACTCCAATCTGGTTGAGCTGCACTACGAAATGCCGACCGGTGAGATCATTTATGACTTTTTCGACGCGCTCAAGGCTCGTACCAAGGGGTATGCATCGCTCGATTATGAATTTATCGACTATCGCAAGAGCGATCTTGTTAAGGTCGATATGCTGCTCAACGGCGATCAGGTGGACGCGCTGTCCTTTATCGCGCACCGTGACAAGGCCTACGGCCGTGCCCGCCGTATCTGTGAAAAGCTGAAGGAGAATATCCCGCGCCAGCTGTTCGAGGTGCCGATCCAGGCAGCCATCGGCGGCAAGGTCATCGCTCGTGAAACCGTCAAGGCGCTCCGCAAGGACGTACTGGCTAAGTGCTACGGCGGCGATATCACGCGTAAGAAGAAGCTGCTCGAAAAGCAGAAGGAAGGCAAGAAGAAGATGCGTGCGCTCGGTACGGTTCAGCTGCCGACCGAGGCTTTTATGGCTGTGCTTAAACTCGATGAGGAAAACTAACGCTGCAACAGGCGGCAAGCTGCTCGGCCTCTACCTGCACATCCCGTTCTGCGTGAAAAAGTGCGCGTACTGCGATTTTTATTCGATCACGGATGCGTCACTCAAAGCCGATTACACGGCGGCGCTGATTCGTGATATAAAGGCGTACGGCGAACGCTGTTCCGGTTACACGGTCGATACCGTGTACATCGGCGGCGGTACGCCGACCTGCCTTGGCGCAGGCTATCTCAGCGAGATTTTACAGGCGGTTGGGGCATGCTTTACAATTGCGGAAAACGCCGAAATCACGGTGGAATGCAATCCGGAGAGCACGGATCAAGCGGTGCTGGAGGCCATGCATAAGCACGGCGTCAACCGGCTCTCGTTTGGCGTGCAGGCGGCGCACGACACCGAGCTTAAACGCATCGGTCGTATCCACGACTTTGCGCAGGCACAGGCAGCCGTAGAACTCGCACGGCAGTGCGGCTTTACCAACATCAGCCTTGACTTGATGTACGGCCTGCCGGACCAGACGCAGGCGCAGTTTCTCGACTCGGTAACGCAGTGTTTGACGCTGAACCCGCAGCATTTGTCGTGCTACGGACTCAAACTGGAGCCTGCAACACCGATGGGACGTGAAAATCCGGTTCTGCCGGATGACGACACGCAGGCAGATACCTATCTTGCCATGTGCAGACTGCTCGGCAGGAACGGCTTCGAGCACTATGAAATATCAAATTTCGCAAAACCGGGTTTTCGTTCCCGGCATAATTTCAAATACTGGGATCTTTCCGACTATCTCGGACTGGGACCGGGCGCCCATTCTTTCCTGAATGGCCGCCGGTTCGCGTTTGCCCGGGATATCAGGGCTTATATCAGCGGTGAGAGCATCCCGCAGGACGAGGAGGAGGTCTCGGACTTCCGGCGGCAGGGCGAATACCTGATGGTGCGTCTGCGTACCTCGGACGGTGCGGATATGCACGATCTCGAAAACCGATACCATGTCAGTACGGCTCCTTACGAGCAGGTATTCCGCATGCTGGAAAAGCACGGTCTTGCCGCTCACGAGGGTACACGGTGGTATCTCACCGAACAGGGCTTTCTGGTTTCCAACAGTATTATCAATACCGTGGTGGAAGCCGGAGAATAATTGAGAACGACGGATTCTCAATTTTCCATTATTCATTTGTTTGTGATAAATTAACATATACGCAAAAATGGAGGAATCAACATGCGCGCAGTAATCACAGTAACAGGCAAGGACCGCACCGGTATCATCGCCAAGATCTCGAACACGCTCTATGAGCAGCAGGTCAACATCATCGACATTTCTCAGAATGTAATGGACGATGTATTTGCAATGGTCATGCTGGTAAACATCGATAAGTGCACCGTAGACTTCAACACGCTCATCGACCTGCTTGACAAGGATGGTGAGGAGCTCGGCATGAAGATTCACACCATGCATGAGGACATCTTCGACGCAATGCACAAAATCTGACAAATTGATGGAATCGAGAGCAGGTAACCGATTCTCAACTCTCAATTTTTCAGGAGGTTTAGTTAAATGTCTATGATCAACACGAAAGATATTCTGGAAACCATTAAGATGATCGAGGAGGAGCACCTCGACATTCGTACCATCACGATGGGCATTTCGCTGCGCGACCTTGCGGCGGACGACATCAATGTGCTGGCGGACAAGGTATACGACAAGGTAACGCGCCGTGCGGAAAAGCTGGTTGCCACCGGCGAGCAGATTGAGCGCGAGCTTGGCATCCCGATCATCAACAAGCGTATTTCGGTAACGCCGATCGCCATGGTTGGTGCGACCTCCTCGGCGAACAGCTATGTACCGCTGGCCAAGGCGCTTGACCGTGCCGCTGCGACCACTGGCGTCAACTTCGTCGGCGGCTTCTCGGCGCTGGTGCAGAAGGGCTTCGCCAAGGGCGATGAAATCCTGATCAACTCCATTCCGGAGGCAATGGCCGAGACCAATCTGGTCTGCTCGTCGGTCAACGTTGCGTCCACCAAGGCGGGCGTCAATCTGGATGCCATCGGTCTGATGGGCCGCATCATTAAGCAGACCGCAGAACTGACCAAGGACAACGATTCCATGGGCTGCTCCAAGCTGGTCGTTTTTGCCAACGCGGTAGACGATAACCCGTTTATGGCCGGTGCGTTCCACGGCATCGGTGAACCGGAGACCGTTATCAACGTTGGCGTTTCCGGTCCGGGCGTTGTGCAGTCCGCAATTCGCCGTGCAGGCGACTGCTCCATCGGTGAGGTTGCCGACGTGATCAAGAAAACTGCGTTCAAAATCACCCGTATGGGTCAGTTGGTTGGCGCACTGGCAAGCCAGCGTCTGGGGGTTCCGTTCGGCATTGTTGACCTGTCTCTCGCACCGACGCCGGCGATCGGTGACTCGGTTGCGCGTATCCTCGAGGAAGTCGGTCTGGAGGTCTGCGGCGGCTGCGGCACGACCGCAATCCTCGCTATGCTGAACGATGCCGTTAAGAAGGGCGGCGTTATGGCATCCTCGAGTGTCGGCGGTCTGTCCGGCGCATTCATTCCGGTTTCCGAGGACGAGGGCATGATTGCGGCGGCTCAGGCAGGCGCACTGACCCTTGAGAAGCTCGAAGCAATGACTGCGGTATGCTCGGTTGGTATCGACATGGTTGCTGTTCCGGGTGACACCACCGCTGAGGTCATCTCCGGCCTGATCGCGGACGAAATCGCAATCGGCGTTGTCAACACCAAGACCACTGCTGTCCGTGTTATCCCGGCCATCGGCAAGGGAGTCGGTGATATGGTCGAGTTCGGTGGTCTGCTTGGCGCGGCTCCGATCATGCCGATCAAGACCGGTTCTCCCGCGAAGTTCATTAACCGCGGAGGCCGTATTCCGGCTCCGATTCAGAGCCTCAAGAACTAACTGCATAAAGCGCATAAAAACAGCTCAGCAATGCCTGAGCTGTTTTTATGCTATGCCTGTGAGACGAAAAGACGCCCGCTCAAAAATGAGCGGGCGTGAGACTGTCGAAAAACTTCGTTTTTCGAGCAGCCTCTCGCTCGAAACCACGCTTTCGAGCGAATACTGAAGAAAAACCGCGCCCTGCGGGCACATTTTTTCTTCCCTTGTATAAAAAGTCAGGCGCTATCCTTGCGCGACTTCTCGGTCGCGCTGCGCGTACACGCCCCGACTTTTTATGAATTTGCTCCGCAAATTCTATTTTATGCGTGCTGCCGCACGAAGCGTAAAAATTAAAATAATACTTTTTTGACAGACTGACGCCCGCTCAAAAATGAGCGGGCGTTTATGGTTTTTACCGATTCTCGTTGCCTTTCTGGCACATGGTAGTGAAAATCACGCCTGCACCGGAGACAACCCCTACGGTTATCCACAGTTTGGATGAGCCGCCGGACAGGTGCTCCTTGAAGCTGTCAGCTGTTGGAATATTGTTCTCTGCAATATCTGTAGCCGAAGCCTCGTTATCCCAGGTTTCACCAGCCGGAATCGGTCCATCAGGAATGTCGATAATGATCGGCTCGTAGGAAACCTCCGGAACATCGGAATCCGGACGGTTTACAGATAAATCGGTCTCATCGTTTGAGATCTCTGAAACGAAAGCAGCGTCCGTCTCCGGAGAATCTTCTGCTGCAAAAGCGCTGATGCTGAGCATATTCAGACTCAGGCTGGCGGTGGTCAGCAGAACAAGAAAACGCTTGCCTTTTCCCTTCATGAGTTCTCCCTCACTTTCGCATGAAATCAGAAGCATAAATCAATGCCGTTGCCTTAAACATAGTTTATCAGACAGCGGATACAGAAAGAGGGTATATTTTGCGAAATTACAGCATTTACCTGAAAAATTGTACAAGGCGTTAAAGCGGACAACGGACACGGAAAAAGCCGTCCTGAGGTACAGAACGGCTTTAGAAAAGTTATTCCCACTGCTCCCAAACATCGGGCTGGTAGCCGACAGTTGCCTGACGACCGTTGCGGACGATTGGCGTTTTCATCAGCGTGCCGTCCTCGAGCAGCTTTTCCTTCTTGTCCTCGTCGTAGGCGAGGTAGGAAAGCGACGCATAACTCTTGCTTTTCTGGTCGAGCAGGTTGTCCAGTCCACCGACAGCCTTCAGCACGCTGTCCAGTTCACCCTTGGACATGCCCTTTTGCGCAAGGTCGATCATCTGGAATTTAATGCCGCGTTCTTTGAACCAGCGCTGCGCTTTTTTGGTGTCAAAACACTTATTTTTGCCGAAAATCTGTATATTCATGCCGTAATCTCCTTTGCTCTGCTGTTTGCATTATAGCAGAACGGAGAGAGGAAAACAAGGGCAATACCGCATAATTGAACAAGAGCGATTTGCGCAAAGCCGGAGCCTGCGCAAGGAACCGCAGCTTTAATTGTGCGGTGTTGCCCAAATCCTATTGCGGTCGGCGCAGGTGCAAAACGCCGCAGGTGCGTGTGAACGGATACAGCAGCACGCAGACAAGTGCAGCGCATCGGCCGATTTCACACAGGAGGAGCGGCGCTGCGAAGAATACCTCACCATGTCGGGCAAAATCACCGATGGCAGCCAGTCCGGCGGCGGTGAACGCCGGATAGGGGAGCAGGGCAGCAGTGTTTGCTCCAAGCAGCAGCACTGTGCGCAGCAGCAGGAGTGCGAGCAATGCACCGCCTGCGCTGAGTCCACGCGACACGCTTGCGGACAGCTTGTCCTCCGGCAGAGATAACGCCAGTACGACCGATACCGGCAGCAGGGAGTACAGAATATGCCGGAATTGCGGCAGCAATACTGCTGTCGGTGCGGAAAAGTTCGCGGGCGTAAGCTGCGTGAGTGTCAGCACACCGGAGAGCAGGAGTACCGCACCGGTAAGCCACGCGATCGGCAGTGCCCACATGGCACAGCGGTTGAGTCCCATTGAAGCCGTGAGCAGGATGCAGACTGTCAGCAGCACAACTGTGCTGCCGCATGAGCGTCCGGTGAACACGGTCTTCTGCAGGAAAATGCTCATGCGGGCGATGGATGCCAGCAGCGGAAACAGCGAGGTCAGGGCGAGCGCCCATTGTGCAGGAGCCGAATGCCGAACCCGGTCGGACAGCCTTGCCGCTCCGATACCGGCCAGTGCACAGACCGTACACGCGAGTGCAGCGGCGTACACGCTCTGCCCGTCGGCGGGAAGATACAGTAATTCACTCATCGGCAGCAGGGCAAACAGCGCCGTACACCACCGCGGAAACAGCCGCTCACGCATAGGTGCCACCGCCAATCTCACCGTCTAAAAAGCAGTTCAGCCGTTCGTTTTTGAACACTGCTGTACCTGCCGGTGCTGTCTGTCCGAACGCATCCATGCGCAAGGCCGGAAGAATGGCTGTGCCGTCTGCGTGCAGTACATCGGTAACGCGGTACAGCGGCATATCCGGCAGAATACCGTCCTGCGCGGAGCGGTCAAGCAGCTCGCTGAGCGCGTACACCTCGTTGTCGTTCTCCAGCAGCTCGGCGGCAGGGCCGTCCCGCACGACGGCTGCCCGCAGGCTGAGCCGCACATCGTTTTCGCGGCAAAGATAGTCTGCCAGAGGAAGAATGCTCTCGGAAACTGCTTCCTCACTTAAAAGCAGCACCTGTGCATGACTTAAATACAGATCTCCCGGCAGGATACTGCGCAGATTGTGCAGCGCGTCCGTCACATCGGTTCCGGTAGCGGACAGGTAAGCCGGAGCGGCGGTGTCATCCGGCGAGTCCTGCCGCACAACCTCGGCGGTCAGGCAGTATACACCGTTTTTGCAGTCGAGCGCAAGCGCGGATACCGGCGAAACCTCTCTCGCACAGCCGCACAGCAACAGCAGCAGCGGCAGGAATCTGAGCAGCTTCACGGGCGTTCCTCCTTCGACGGGCGTTTGACGGCAAAGCGGTCGCAGCGCATGAAAAACCATGGATAGCGAAGCCAGGTGTCCTCGTGCTCGGCGGAGATGCGCGGCACCAGATTGAGCAGGTACGGTACCGAGCACGAGTGCATGCGGCACAGTGCTGCGAGTGTTAATCCGAGTGCAAGACCAACGCCGTACAGTCCCCAGGAGGCTGCAGCAGCGAGCAGCACGAAGCGAAGCCACAGGGCAGCAGTCTGCAGCTTGGGCACCATCAGACCGGTGACACCCGCGATAGCGACTACGATAACGGTCGGTGCGGCGGCAAATCGCGCGGAAACTGCCGCGTCACCGAGCACCAGACCGCCGACAATGCTCATCGTCTGTCCCATGGCACCGGGCGTTCGCGCTCCGGCTTCCTTGAGTGCCTCGAGCACGAACAGCATGAGCAAAATCTCCCAACCGATGGGAAGGGGAACGCCGCGCTGTGCGGCGGAGACAGCGAACAGCAGCCGCGCGGGCACTAATTCTCGGTGATAGAGCATGAGTGCGGCGTACATGGCGGGAAACGTGATCGTGAATACAAATCCGATGACACGCAGGATGCGCGAAAGATTTGCCTGCAGAAAGCTGATATAGTAATCGTCGTTGGACTGAAAGCACTCCTGAAACAGAAACGGCGCTGTGAGCGCTACCGGACTGCCGTCCACGACAATGACGCACCGACCCTCCAGCATACGGGAAGCGGCAACGTCCGGCCGTTCGGTCGTGCCGAGCGTCGGAAACGGCGACCAGCGGTGGTCGCGGATGCGCTCGGCAAGATAGTTGGAGTCGAGCACGCTGTCGATATCGAGCGCGGTCAGACGTGTTTCCAGACGCTCAACCAGACTGTTTTCACACAGTCCGGCAATATAGCACAGGCACACATTGGTGTTCGTGCGGCTGCCGACGCGCATAAACCGGAATTTTAGCCGAGGGTCGTTCACGCGGCGGCGGATGAGCGCCAGATTGGGCATAAAGCACTCGGTGAAGCCCTCCCGCGGGCCGGAAAGGACGCGCTCGTTTTCCGGTTCGGCGGTGCTGCGCTTGTCGAAGCCCTTGGTGTTGACGAGCACCGGACGTGCATCGCCGTCGGTCAGTACAATGGCGTCGCCGTAGAGAAAGGCGGCAAATACCTTGTTCATATCGGTTTCCACGCGGCATTCGTCGGCCTGGAGCACAGCGGCGGCGAGTATATCGGCGGAAAGCCGTGGCTGCTCACAGCGCAGGATCGGCCGCACAAGGCTCTGGTTGATGGCAAGGGAATTTACCATGCCGTCAAAGAAAAACAGCGCACAGCGCAGTCCGTTTTGACCGATGGCACGCCGGATGATAAGTGTATCGTCGTTCCGGAACAGCTCCTGCATCATGCGGATGTTCCGTTCCAGATCGGCGGTAAATGTGATCGTTTCCATAGTTTCACCCCGAAAATAAGGATGTACAGAAAACGATAGTTTATGCAGGCTAATTGAGAATGGAGAATTGAGAATGAAGGATTGCGATATCGCGCGTAGCGCGATTAGTAAATACCGTCTTGCGGCGAACTCCTTCATTTTCCATTCTCCGTGTTCCATTTTCAATTCAGCAGTTCGTCAGACAAGACCTCACCGAATAGCCGAATCCCTTTGAGCGCTTCCGTCATCGTATTGCCCGACGAACCTACCTCCACCAGAAACGCGCTGTGCGTTGCATGCTGATTAAAACGCTGGGTCCGCAGATTAAGCGGACGCATGAGTGTCGGATAGGTGCGGTTGAGCCGGTACTGCAGCGATGCTGCACGATTCAGGTTCTCCTGCCAGTCCGGGTGATACAGGCCGCCGTCATCTGTGCCGACCACGAGCATCAGCTGTGCGGTTTCCTCACCGTTAATCGTGCATGAGGTCTTGTAGGCGCGGCCGTCATCGGTCAGGATCGAGTCGCGGTGCACGTCAATGACGGTTGTGATGGATGGATATTCTGCCAGCGTGTCCTCAACCACGGCAAGCGAGCGGTCATACGCACCGGTGTACACGGGCGAATCGAAAATTTCGCGGATATGTACGGCCTCAATGCCGTTGCCCTCGAGCACCTTCAGCAGCTCGTCACCGACGCGCACTACATTATAATTGGTATCGGTCGTGCGCTCGGTCTCGGTCGGTGTATACGGAAAAGCGGCATCCGGCGTGTAGCTTTCGCTGCCGTGTGTGTGATAGATAAGCACCTGCGGCCCATCTCCATCAGCGGAAAAATGCTCGTCTGCGGCCAGACAGTCTGCCGCATCCACGTCATACGAGGTCTCGTTGTTGATGGAGACCGTGGCGGCCTTGTCAGCGGCCGACAGCACCGGATTGTCGTTCTCGGTGTCGGACGAGGGCACATAGGTGCTCTCCGCAAGCGGATTCTCCGCCTGCTCATCCCGCGCTGCGGCAGCCGTGCGCGGCGTGTACACCTCGGCGGTATCATCCGGCGAAACGCCGAATTCGAGCGCCATTGCGCGGGTGACAAAGCCGCTGTTGTGCGCCAGACCGGTCAGTGCCTTTTGCGCGATCGGCTCGCCGCCTGCCCGGGAAAAAATCAGCAGCGACAGTGCCAGACAGAGGGTGATGACGGCAGGCAGGCGGATGCCGCCTCTCGATCGGAATTTCTGATGTTTACGCCGCTTCATTGCGCCATCCTCCTTGCTGTTTCATGCTATCTATCATACGCCGTACAGCGTGCGAGTATGCCCGAAACCTGTCACGAGAGGTACAGGTCGATATCGGCAACACTGAGATGCGGATGCAGCGCCATGTTGACTGCGTATCCGATCATGCGGGAGATGTCAGCGACCTCGCGGTCAATGTCGCGCGTGGTGATCATCACCGGCTGAGAGAGGTCGTCCAACGCTTCACAATCCGGCTGCCCGAGCTGGCTGCTGATCTCATGTGCGAGCGTTGCACCGTCCACCACGGTCGGCACGCCAACGGCGATAACCGGCACGCCGAGTGTTTCCTTGTTGAGCGCCGCACGGGCGTTTCCCACGCCGGCACCCGGCGTAATGCCGGTATCGGCCAGCTGAACCGTACGCAGCAGCCGCGACAGCCGACCGGCGGCAAGCGCATCCACGGCGATGACAGCGGCAGGGCGCACGCGGTCGAGCACACCGCAGATGACCTCGCCGGTCTCGACGCCGGTCTGTCCGAGCACACCCGGAGCCAGTGCGGAAACGGGCCGCCAGTCCGCGAAAATAGCGGGTGACTGCGCGACCAGATGCCGCGTGGCAATGACATGATCGGCGGTCTGCGGACCGATGGCATCGGGGGTTATCATACGGTTGCCCAGTCCGGCAATGAGCACCGGACCGTCATTCGGACGCGGCAGTAGCTCGCGCAGCAGCGTGCTGAGCGCCTTGCAGGCACGCGGAAACGCATCCTCCTCGCGGCGGATGAGTGCATCCAGCTCAAGCGTGAGATAGCGCCCCTGCGGCTTGCCGATCTCGCGGGCGGCATCCTCTGAGAGAATGCGTACCTCGTGTACGGCGAAGCCCTCAAGCGTGCGGTCGGACTGCCGGACATGCGGCAGGGCAGCGGCTGACTTATGGTTTTCAATCGCCTCAACGGCCAGATCGGTGCGGAAAGCCATGCACAATCCCTCCTTATAAGGATAGTTTTTTCGAGGAAAAAGTTTTTATGCAGAAAATGAAAAAAGCACTTGCTTTTTTTGTGAGAAGATGATAGAATAATATCACTGTTGAATAGAAAACGAAGGAGGTGTTTTCAGAATGCCCAATATTAAGTCTGCAAAGAAGCGCGTTAAGGTTAACTCCGTAAAGGCGCTGAACAACCAGATGGCTAAGAGCGAGCTCAAGACCACTCTGAAGAAGTTTGATGCTGCGATTGCTGGCGGCGATAAGGCTGAAGCAACTGCTGCTTACACGACCGCTGTCAAGGCTGTCGATCAGGCGGCTGCCAAGCACCTCCTGCACAAGAACAATGCGTCCAACAAGAAGAGCAAGATGACTACCAAGCTCAACGGCATGGCGTAAGTTCTGGTATAGAACATCGAAACCGCAAGTTAAACTTGCGGTTTTTCTTTTTGCATCATTTAGATATTTATCGAAATGTGTTGACAAACGCAGAAACTGTGGTATACTGAGAACAATTAGATGGCCATCTAATTAACAGGATAGCGAGAAGGATGGTGAACGGAATGGACATTACCATTCTGATTTGCGCGATTGCGCTGATTTTAGCGGCAATACTGGTAATCTGGCAGGCAAAAGCGCTTGCAAGGTGCGATTTAATTTGTAAATCCTGCGGCACGAAGCAGAATCTGCCGTGGAAGCGGCTGGTTTTCCGCACGCATGTGGGAAATGACTGGCAGCTGTATTGTCCGGTCTGCGGACGCAAAACGTGGTTTACCGCACGAAAGAGGGGACAGTAATGGGGTTTCAGCAGAGCTTTAAGGCGCTCAGCGATCCGGTGCGGCGCGAAATTCTGTCGCTGCTGCGGCGCGGACCGATGGCGGCAGGCGATATTGCAGCGCACTTCGAGGTGTCGGGCGCAACCATTTCGCATCACCTGTCCGTCCTGCGGGATGCGGGTCTGGTACTGGATGACAAGCAGGGCAAGTACATTTATTATGAGTTGAATATGTCGGTCGTGGATGAGATTCTCGAATGGATCAGCGCCTTGAAAGGAGATGGCAGAAATGAAAAAAATCAGTAGACTGCAGGTGACGGCGTGGGTGCTGTCGCTGCTGCCGGCGGCAATGACAGCGGCGTTTTACAGCAGGCTGCCCGCGAAAATTCCCATGCAGTGGGATCTTGTCGGTCATGTGAGTTACGAAACCAGATGGCGTTTGTGGATCGTGGCGGGAATGGCACCGCTGTTTGCGGTTCTGTTTTACTTTCTGCCGAAGTTTGACCCGAAACGCAAGAACTACGACAAATTTTCCGATGCCTATGTTGGGTTTCAGATCATGATCGACCTGTTCCTGACCGCAATGTGCGGCATCTGCATTGCGGAAGCACTGCGTCCGGGTACGGTCGATGTGCCGACAGTCGTATGTCTGCTCGTCAGCCTGCTGGTGATGTGCCTCGGCAACATTATGCCGAAGTTTCGCATGAACTGGTACTGCGGACTCAAAACACCGTGGACGCTGTCGAGCGAAACTGTCTGGACGAAAACGCATCGTGTGGCAGGCCGCATGCTGTTTGCGGCGGGTATTATCGGTGCGGCAGGCTCGTTCGTTCCGAACGAAATTGCAAAGTTTGTGCTGGTGCTTGCGCCAATGGCGGTGGCAACGATTATCCCGACTGTGCTGAGCTGGCGATGGTACCGCGCAGAACAGCAGTGATAGACGAAAAATGGACTTTGAAAGCGCGGTTTGCTGGAAAACCGCGCTTTTCTTGTATAAAAAGGTTAAAATTACAGAATGGTTACAACAAATTTAGTCATATTTTAACTTGTCAAGTGGGGAACGGTGTGCTATAATTTTGAAGCAAGTTTACATAGGTGGGGAATACACCCTATCTATCATAACCACTGAGCAAGGAGAATATTATGAAAAGAACGCGAAAGCTGGTGACCGTTGTGGTGCTGGCGGTTGCGGTGGTCGTAAGCGCGATCACGGCAGCCTATGCACTGAGCGCGAACACCACGGAGACGTATGCGTATCTTCCTGAACACTCGGTTTACTTTTATGATACAGCAGGAGAGTACGCGTGGGCTTCCAGCGAGGTTGATACGCTTGCCGTTGCAGGCGTGATCAAGGGCGGCGGAACCCATCTGTTTTATCCGGGCAACGCCATTACCCGAGCGGACTTCATCGTTATGCTCGACCGTGCCTATGGCATGAGTAAAGCGCTCGACAACGGTCAGGTCAATTCGAACGGCTCATTTGTCGATGTGCCGAGCAGCGCCTATTACAGCAAGGCGGTTATCGCGGCGAAAGCCTTCGGCATAGCGGCGGGCACCGCGACCGGTGAGTTTCAGCCGCAGCAGAGCATGACTCGTCAGGACGCAATGGTGTTTCTCAAACGCACGATTGACCGCACGGCGCTCAAACTGGGCACCGGTTCGGTGAGCAGCTTCTCGGATGCGAGCAGGATTTCCAATTACGCGAAGCCTTCGGTCAGTGCACTGGTCGGTGCTAAGGTGATCGGCGGCTCGAAAGGAAAAATCAATCCGCTTTCCAAGGTAACGCGTGCGGAGATGGCGGTGATGCTCTATCGGGCAACGCATTTGACCGTGCAGAGCAGCTGCGCTGTGTATCAGAGCCGCGGCGATCTGGTCAACCTGTGTATCGGCACGCAGAATTACTGCGATGTTGTGATCGAGAACTATGATCCTTCGGTGACGTATACCGGTCTGATGGAGTATACGGATTTCCGACGAGTCGGCGGCGTTAGCTATGTTTCGCTGAGCGGCAAACGCGCGATCGACCGCACGGCAACGTACACGAACGGCGTGTTCACCTTCGCAGACGGTGAGGGTACAGTGAGCATTCCGGCGGCTGCCGATTGCGTAGCTATCGATGTCAGCCAGCCGTACCATCAGCTGAATGCGCCGACAAGCACCGGCAGTACCTACCGGCATTGCTATCCCTCCATCGAGGACGGCACGGTTACTGCAATTTATTATTCCAGGATATAACGAAACCACCCTGCTTTCGCAGGGTGGTTTGAGGCTGTCGAAAAACTCCGTTTTTCGAGCAGCCTCTCGATTGAAACCACGCTTTCAATCGAATCTTGACGAAAAGCCGCGCCCTACGGGCACATTTTTTCGTCCCTTGTATAATTCCCGAGGTACACGCCCCCGGGAATTATGAATTTGCTGTGCAAATTCTATTTTATGCGTGCTGCCGCACGAAAGGTAAAAACGATAGATTGACTTTATCGACAGACTGAAACCACCCTGCTTTCGCAGGGTGGTTTTTCGTTGTTAAATCCGTGGGCGGAAACTGGAGAAACGTTACGTTCATTTTCCATAAAAAAGACACCTCCGCTATGCAGAGGTGTCTTTTTTATACATTTGGAGATGAATGGATTTTTGGAGAGAATTGCAGGATTTGAGAATTAAAATTACTCAGAAACCAGCGGGGTGGACAGGTAACGGTCACCGGTATCAGGCAGCAGAGCTACGATAACCTTGCCGGCGTTCTCCGGACGCTTGGACAGCTCAACAGCAGCCCACAGAGCAGCACCGGAGGAAATACCCACGAACAGACCCTCGCTGTGAGCGAACTGGCGAGAGGTTTCAAATGCATCCTCGTTTGCTACACGAATAACTTCGTCGTAAACCTTGGTATCGAGTACATCCGGAACGAAGCCGGCGCCGATACCCTGGATCTTATGCGGGCCGCCCTTGCCGGTGGACAGTACCGGGGAGGTATCCGGCTCAACAGCTACTACCTTGACATTCGGGTCCTGATCCTTCAGGTACTTGCCGGTGCCGGTTACGGTGCCGCCGGTGCCTACGCCTGCAACGAAGATGTCAACCTTGTGACCGGACTGCTCCCAGATCTCGGGGCCGGTGGTTGCGTAGTGTGCAGCCGGGTTTGCTGGGTTTACGAACTGACCGGGGATGAAGCTGTTCGGGGTCTCCTTAGCCAGCTCGTTTGCCTTTGCAATCGCACCGGACATGCCCTTCGTGCCTTCGGTCAGAACCAGCTCAGCGCCGTATGCCTTCAGCATGTTGCGGCGTTCAACGCTCATGGTTTCCGGCATGGTGAGGATGATGCGGTAGCCGCGAGAGGCTGCAACTGCTGCCAGACCGATACCGGTGTTGCCGGAGGTCGGCTCGATAATGGTTGCGCCCGGCTTGAGTGCACCGGACTTCTCAGCCTCGTTGATCATAGCGTTTGCGATACGATCCTTAACGGAACCGGCCGGATTAAAGTACTCCAGCTTTGCGAGAACCTGCGCGTTAGCGCCAGCCTTAGCTGCAAACTTTTCAGCCGCATACAGCGGGGTGTTGCCGATCAGGTCGGAGAAGCTCTTTTTAATATCAGACATGGGATAAACCGCCTTTCAAAATTAAGAAAAATTAGAATGTGATGTTAATAAGGAATGATGGGAAAACTCAGTCGATGCAACATCGACACATTCGCCGGATCATCATTGAGATCACTCTCCTTAATTCACTTTAATCATATGTGTTTTGTATGAATTAAATATACAACCGAAACTCCTGTTTGTCAATAGGAATTTTGAAAAAAGTCAAAAAAACTTCCGCACCCGGAAAATGGTGCGGAAGCTCACGATTTAATGATTGAGATCCCAGTCGATGGGGTCGATGCCGTGCGCTTCGAGAAACGCATTGCATTTGGAGAAGTGCTTGCAGCCGAAAAAGCCATTGTACGCCGACAGAGGAGAGGGATGCACGCTTTCGAGCACAAGGTGCTGCGGTGCGGTGATGAGTTTCTTTTTGCTGCGGGCATTGCCGCCCCAGAGCAGAAAGACGATCGGCTGCTCATGCTCATTCAGCTTTTCAATTATATGGTCGGTGAAGGTCGTCCAGCCGAGGTTTTTGTGGCTGTTCGCCTGCCCGCGGCGTACGGTCAGAGTCGTGTTCAGCATGAGCACACCGCGCTCCGCCCACTTGGTGAGCGTGCCGTCCTTGGGAGGCACAATGCCAAGATCACTCTGCAGCTCCTTGAAGATGTTCTGCAGGCTCGGAGGCGGCTGAACACCTGGCTGAACCGAAAAGCAAAGTCCGTGCGCCTGTCCAGGACCGTGATATGGGTCCTGCCCGAGGATGACGGCCTTGACCTTGGAATACGGCGTGTACCGCAGAGCGTTAAAGATGTTCTCTGCCGCCGGATAGATGGTCTGCTCGGCGTATTCCTTTTTCAGCCAGTAGCGAATGCGCTTGTAATAATCCTGCTCAAACTCACCGGCAAGGATCTCGTCCCAATCGTTGCCAAGATGTACCATGCTATCACTCCAAAATTGTTTTCTTACCTTTAGTATAGCATAGGAAAGGGGGTGTGTCAAAATTGAGAATGGATAGGGAGCGTCCTATCGCGCAGACAGTTCGTCCTATCCGGGCTGCACTGGTCGCAGACACAGGTTTTCCGGTGTGCCCGAACTGCGAAGGTGGTTCGCCATTTCCGGGCGAGGATTCCGCCGCTGCGGCGGTGAGGAACGTGCGGCGTCCGCCGCGGGGACAAAAAGGAAGGGACACCCATGGTTTCCCTTCCTCTTTGAACTCCTACCTTTCCTTTGTTTGATAGTACGGCGGTAATGGTAGAGAGGAGACCGCTCCGAAAAGGAGTACGGCAGTCGGGTTACCGTTCCGTAGGGGCGCGCATTGCGCGTCCATTCCTCTACCTATTCGCAGTGCCAGATACCGTACTGCTACACAGGCGGCTTACTCCACGCAGGCGCGGCATACCCGTGCCGCGCAAATTTTTTGCTTGTGCAGATTATCCAAATCCTACGGATATAGGCGATATGCACCCGTAATCGTGTTGCGCGGCACTGTTGTGCCGCGCCTGCGTAGACCCAAATTGGATGTAGCAGTACGGTATCCGACACTACGAATAGGCGGATACAACGCGGAACGAAAAATCCTCTGCCGTACTCTTTTTTTCGCAGCGGTCTCCTCTCTACCGTTACCGCCGTGCCCTCTAAGGGAAAAGGGGAGATTCACAAGAGGGTGGAAAACCGCAGGTTGTCTACCCTCTTGTGCGCCTGCCGTGCGCAGCGGCACTCCACGCCGTGGTTCACGGAAAAATTCTCCGCCCGAATAGGGTGAACCGCCTGCATGGTTCGGGCATATCCAATTCTCAATTTCGATTTTGAACAAACCATGAATTTTACAAACCCTACTTGATTTTTTTGCGCAATAGGCTTATTATATCAATGTTGGCACTCGACGATTGAGAGTGCTAATACCAAACAACAAACACAGAGGTGTATGTAATCATGGCAACCAAGCAGTTTAAGGCAGAATCCAAGCGCCTGCTCGATTTGATGATCAACTCTATTTATACGCACAAGGAGATTTTCCTGCGTGAGCTGATCTCCAACGCATCCGACGCAACGGATAAGCTCTACTATAATGCAATGAAGGAAGGCAAGACCGGTATCACTCGCGACAGCCTGCCGATTGAGCTGACGCTCGACAAGGCAAACCGCCGCTTTATCATCGAGGACCACGGCTGCGGCATGACTGCCGAGGAAATGGAGAACAACCTCGGTACGATCGCGCATTCCGGTTCGCTGGCGTTCAAGAACGAAAATGAAAAGCAAGACGACATCGACATCATCGGCCAGTTCGGCGTTGGCTTCTATGCGGCCTTTATGGTTGCAAAGCATGTTGAGGTCGTATCTCGTGCGGCAGGCAGCGACGAGGCCAACCGTTGGGAGTCCGACGGTGCGGACGGCTACACGGTTGCACCGTGCGAAAAGGCAGAAAACGGTACGAAGATCGTACTGACCATCAAGGATAATACGGAGAACGAGAATTACGATGAATTCCTCGAGCCGTACCGCATTCAGGGTCTGGTAAAGAAGTATTCCGATTACATTCGCTACCCGATCAAGATGGATATGACGCGCTCCCGCATGAAGGAGAAGCCGGCGGATGCAGGTGACGACTACAAGCCGGAGTGGGAGGAGTACACCGAGAATGAGACCCTCAATTCCATGGTTCCGATCTGGAAGAAGTCCAAGAAGGAGCTGAAGGACGAGGATTACAACAGCTTCTATACGCAGAAGTTCTACGATTATCAGCCGCCGCTGTGCCACATCCATTCCAGTGTGGAAGGCGTGGTAACGTACACGGCAATGCTGTTCATCCCGTCTCACGCGCCGATGGACTACTACACCAAGGACTATGAGAAGGGTCTGCAGCTGTACTCCAACGGCGTACTCATCATGGACAAATGCGCGGATCTGCTGCCTGATCATTTCAGCTTTGTACACGGCATGGTCGATACGGCAGATCTGTCGCTCAACATCTCCCGTGAGATGCTGCAGCACGACCGCCATTTGAAGGCCATTGCGCAGAGCCTTGAGAAGAAGATCAAGAGCGAGCTGCTCAAGATGCAGAAGGATAAGCGCGAGGATTATGAGAAGTTCTGGGCAGCGTTCGGCCGTCAGATCAAGTACGGTGCTTATGTTGAGTACGGCGCGCACAAGGAGCTGCTGCAGGATCTGCTGATGTACCATTCCTCCACGGAGGACAAGCTGGTATCGCTCGCGGAGTACGCTTCCCGCATGAAGGAAGACCAGAAGTATATCTACTATGCTTGCGGCGAGACCATCGACAAGATCAAGCTGCTGCCGGTAATGGAAACCCTGTCGGATAAGGGTTATGAAGTGCTGTGCATGGATGACAGCATTGATGAGTTCTGCGTCAAGATGCTTGCTAAGTACAACGATAAGGAATTCAAGTCTATCGCGGATGCAGACCTCGGTCTGGACAGCGAGGACGAGAAGGAAGAGATCAAAAAGCTGAGTGAGGACAACAAGGATGTCCTCGAAGCACTCGGCAAGGCGCTCGAGGGCAAGGTTAAGAAGGTCGAGCTGACCAGCCGCCTCAAGAGCCATCCGTGCTGCCTGCGTGCCGAAGGCCCGGTAACGCTCGAGATGGAGAAGGTGCTCAACCAGCAGGCTGCTGTCAACGGCGGTCAGAGCGTACACGCCGAGCGTGTTCTGGAGCTGAATGCCGAGCACCCGATCTTTAAGAAGCTGTGTGCGCTGCAGGCGGAAGGCTCGGATAAGGTAAGCACCTATGCGGATATCCTGTATACGCAGGCGCTGCTCATCGAGGGTATGCCGGTGGATGATCCGGTGGCTTATGCAAATGCTGTTTGCAATTTGCTCTCCTGAGATATATAATAATATAGTTAGTATATAGATAGTTATATACTTGGGATAAAAGAGTGAATGATTGATGGATTGAGAATAGCGATGCGGCGCGGCTGCGTCGATACTACATTTTATTTATGAACAAAACCGGAAGGTGATGAAACATGAAGAGAATGCTGTGGATACTCAATCCGCATGCGGGACGCGGTGCAATGAGCGGAAAGATCATCGACTGTGTGACCGCATTTCAGCAGGCAGGATATGATGTGACGATTTATATCACGCAGGGTGCGCAGGATGCAACGCGTGTTGCACGGGAGCGTGCGGGCGAGTTCGATCGCATTGTGTGTGCAGGCGGTGACGGTACGCTGAACGAGGTGATTACCGGTCTTATGCAGGCGGAGACCCGTCCGGTTCTCGGTTATGTGCCTGCCGGTACAACAAACGACTTCGCGTTTAGTCTGGGCATTTCCAAGGTGCCCGCTGAGGCGGCGGTTATTGCGGCAGGCGATACGCTGCAGGCGCTGGACATCGGCCGCTTCAACGATCGCTATTTTAACTATGTTGCGGCGTTCGGCGCGTTTACCGAGGTCTCTTACGAGACACCGCAGCAGACCAAGAACATTTTCGGGCGTGCTGCGTATATCATCGAGGGCATTAAGGCGCTGACCAACATCAAAACCTACCACATCCGCGTGAACAGCGCGGAAACGCAGATAGAGGACGATTTCATCTACGGTATGGTGACAAACACGGTGTCGGTCGGCGGCTTCAAGACCATCCGGCCGGATGGCGTGGCGCTGGATGACGGACTGTACGAGGTGCTGCTCATTTACCCGGTTGAAAATCCGATGGAGCTGCAGTGGCTGGCGAATGACCTGTTGACGCATAATGTCGAATCGAACCGCTTCGCGTACTTTCGCACGTCAAAAATCAGTTTTTCGTCCGATGACGAGGTGACGTGGACGCTGGACGGCGAGTTCGGCGGTGCATTGCACAATGTGCAGATTACCAACTGCAGCCGTGCGATCACATTTGCCACCGGCAAGGAGCCGGAAGGCAAAGAATCATAAGAAAAGTCCTGCAGAATGCTGGCTTAACCGTGATAAGGAACGAATGCAGCCGTATTACGGATAGCCGGCGGATTCAGGTGTGCAAGGACAACAAACGTAAAGACAACCGCCCATTTCCGAAAGGAAGGGGCGGTTGATTTTTGCTGTTTATCAAAAGTAAACTGATTCAATTTCATGGACGAGGTGGCAATCTCCGTATCGGCAGAGCCCGGGATCATAGAAAAAACGGCGTGACTTTCACGGTCACACCGTTCTTTGCGACACAATAATTACTTGTCACGGTTCAGTGTCAGCTCTGCGGGATTTTTATACGTTGGGTGCAAGCAGGATGGGCTGAAGCTGTCTGCCGTTCATGGCCGCGTCAATGGCGGCGGGAATCAGCGTCATGTCTGCGACAAGCGAGCGCGGCTTGTTGTGCGGTGCATCCTGCCGCAGCGGTACGAAATAGTAATGCCGGCGATTCAGCAGCGTGCCGAGATTTGCGGCGCTGCCGGACAGACCGTCGTTGGTGGAGACCGCCAGCACGACCGGACGTTCTCCGCGCAGATGGCTTTTGACCGCCATGGTCGCGGGCGTGTCCGTCAGACCGTGCGCCAGTCTGGCAAGTGTATTGCCCGTGCACGGCGCAACGATCAGTATATCAAATATCGCCTTCGGCCCAATCGGCTCGGCGGAAACAATGCTGTCGATAGGGGAGACGCCGGTGAGTGCGGTCAGCTCCTGACGCCAGTGCGCGGCTATGCCAAAGCGGGTGTCTAGTGTGCCGGCGCTGTCGGACAGAATCGGCGTAACGGAATCGCCGCGCTCGATGAGTGCTTGTATAACCGGTATGACCTTGGCAAAGGTACAGAACGAACCGGTCAGTACAAAGCCGATGCGGAGTTTGCTCATAAGATACCCTCCTCGTGCAGAATGGTGTCCACGGTATCGAATACCGCGCGTGCAGCGCTGAGCGGTGCTACCTTGCCCGGCAGAGACAGCGCGTGCAGCACGCGGCAGCCATCCGGAAGCAGGGTATCGGCGGCAACACCGCCCGGCAGAGATGCAAGATCAATGATGAAGCAGGGCGGTTTCATGTCGGACAGTACTTCGGTTGTCAGGATCGGGGCGGGTACAGTGTTGAAAATCAGGTCAAAACCGGCAAGGTGACCGGCGAGCCTGCGTGTATCCAGTGCGTGCAGTCCTGCGGCGGCGATGCGTGCAAAATCACGCGTACAGCGTGCGGAGACCGTAACCTGTGCATCGAGAGCATACAGCTTGCGTGCAAGAAGCATGCCGATCCGTCCGGCACCGATCACCAGACAGCGTGCATTTTGCAGCGTGAACGCAGTCTGCTCCATCGCAAGCTGAAGTGCTCCCTCGCAGGTAGGGAAGGCGTTAGCGGTTTGGCGCATAAGCGGGTTTGCCTTCGCATAGACTGCAAGCGAAGGAGGGATAGCCATGAAATTGACCGAACAGGAGCAGGCTGCTGTTTCGCGCGGCATGATCGAGGGCCTGCTCCGCGCTTTGCACGCGGAAGGCGCGCTGCCGCCCGAGCGTCTGGAGCTGGTGCTCGAGCTGCTGTGCGCAGGCCGCTGACATGCTGCGCGTGGCCGCCTATTGCCGCGTTTCCACCTCGCAGGAGGACCAGAGAAACTCGCTGGAGAATCAGCGGCGATATTTTTCGGAGTACATCAGCCGCCAGCCGGACTGGGAGCTTGTGGAGGTTTATGCGGACGAGGGTCTGTCCGGCACCTCGTCCGACCGGCCTGCCTTTCGGCGCATGCTGGCAGCGGCAGCAGAAGAGAAAATTGACCTGATTTTAACCAAAGAGGTCTCACGCTTTGCCCGAAATACGGTTGACACGCTCGCGTACACGAGGCTGCTGCGCCGTCAGGGAGTCGGTATTGTATTCATTGGAGATCATATCGACACCCGCCAGAATGACGGTGAATTTCGGCTTACCATAATGGCAAGCGTAGCGCAGGAGGAGAGCCGCAAAATCTCTGAGCGCGTCAAGTGGGGGCAGCAGCGCTCGATGGAGCGCGGTGTGGTGTTCGGATGCGATAATATCTACGGGTTTACCCTGCAGGGTGGGGAACTGACGGTAAAACCCGAACAGGCGGCAGTCGTCCGCGAGGTGTACCGCCGTTTCTTGATGGACGGCAAAGGCACTTACATCATCGCACGGGAGCTGACCGCCGAGGGCATCCCGCCGCCAAGCGGAAAAGGAAAATCGTGGTCGTCTACGATGGTGCTGCGGCTGCTCCGAGGCGAGAAATACTGCGGCGATCTTCTGCAGCGCAAAAGCTGCACGCCGGATTTTCTCGATCATCGCAAGGTGAAAAATGAGGGGCAGTCACCGCAGGTCTATCTGCGGGATCATCACGAGGCGATTGTGCCGCGCTCGATGTTCGAGGCTGTCCGGCGGGAACTCGACCGTCGGCAGGCAAACCGCAAAGCCGGCAGCCGACCCTCCGCGCGGTACTGGTGCTCCGGAAAAGTGGTCTGCGGACGGTGCGGCAGTCGGTTTGTGCCGCGCAGGGGCGCACAGGCGGACGGCGGTCTGCGATGGGTGTGCGGAAAACGGGTGCAGCACGGCGTGGCAGCGTGTGCGGCTCCGGCAGTTGGGAATCGAATTTTGCTGGACTGCATGAAGCAAATCACGCAGGATTTGCCAATTGATATAGAGGTAGTATTGCGGCAGACCTTACGCGCCATACCCGACCTCACACGCGCTGAAAGACAGCAATTCTGTACAATTTTACGAAAAAAGCTGTACAGTGAAACGGTTTACAGTGCACTGCTTGATCATATCACCGCAACGGGGGAGGGCTTGACTGTATATCTGCACGGCGTGTCCGAACCGCTGTATTTCGACCTTTCGGGCAGAGAAAAGCCGTCCGTGCAGCGCACGGACGGCTGAACGCTATTCGCTTTTCTTTCCGCGTGCGTCATAATCATCGAGGAACGAGTGGAGCACGCCGCCAGACTTGTAACCGGGCATCATGTCCAGATTTACCGAGTGAATACTGTTGAAAATGCTGCGCTCGATATTCGGGTTGTCGCGGCGCAGACGGCGCAGCAGAATCTTGACCTCCTGTCGCTTGGAACCGCCTCCACCGTTGTCGCACATCGTACAGTTTTCGGTGAAGCGGCACGCGCACTGGATAAATTCGAGGTCGTTATACTGCTTCCACGCGAGGATATCCTCCTCGTGAATGCAGTACAGCGGACGAATCAGCTCCATGCCCGCAAAGTTGGTGCTGTGCAGCTTGGGCAGCATGGCCTGCATCTGCGAGCCATAAAACATGCTCATCACGGTGGTTTCAATGACATCGTTGAAGTGGTGGCCGAGCGCGATCTTGTTGCAGCCGAGCTCCTGCGCCTTGCTGTACAGATAGCCGCGGCGCATGCGCGCACACAGGTAGCACGGGTTCTTCTCGCTGTTGTTGGCAACCGCGAAAACGTCGGTCTCGAACACGGTGATCGGGATATGCAGCAGTGCAGCGTTGCTCTCAATTTTGTTGCGGTTGATTTCGTTGTAGCCGGGGTCCATGACGAGGAAAACCACCTCGAACGGCACCTCGCTGTACCGCTGGAGCAGCTGCATCAGCTTGGCCATCAGCATGGAATCCTTGCCGCCCGAAATGCACACGGCAATCTTGTCGCCCGGCTGAATCAGCTGATACTGACGGACCGCCAGTGTAAACGGGTTCCAGATGGTCTTGCGAAATTTTTTGATGATACTACGCTCGATCAGCTCGTGCGGCTGTAAATCTCGTTTCATAATGATGCTCCCTGTATTACTTGACTAACTCGTGATAGCACGCGTCGAAAACGGACAGAAATTCGTCGATTTCGGCATCTGTGGTGAGGTGGCTCAGGCTGATGCGCCATGAGGACAGTGCATTGCGCCGGTCGCGGCTGACAGCAAACACTGCACGGGACGGCAGACCATCCGCCGAGCAGGCGGATTTGACCGAAACGCACACGCCTTTTTCGGACAGCGCGCGCTGAAATACGGTGCCTTTCACATTCTTGACGCTCAGATTGAGGATGTGCGGCACGGCGTGCTCCGGACTGTTGATATGCACCGCCGGATACGCCGCAAGTGCGCGGCGCAGCTTCTCACTGTGGCGCTGAACGACAGCACAGCGGATCTCACGCTTATCGCATGCCAGCTGCAGTGCCAGCGCGGACGAAGCCGCCAGACTGAGCGCAGGCGTGCCGCTGCGGTACAGCGTCGTGCTGGCACCGCCGTTCATTTGCGGTTCGAGCGGCATACGGCTGCGCTTGAGCAGCACGCCGCTGCCGCAGATACCGCCGAACTTGTGCGGTGCAAAGCTCAGCGTGTCGATGCCGGAAAAGTCCACCGGGATGCGCCCGATAGCCTGCGTTGCGTCAACGTGCAGACGGCAGTTCGGATGGTCAGCCAGCAGCGCCGCGATTTCGTTTACCGGCTGGATGGTGCCAAGCTCGCTGTCCACCGCGCAGATGGCAACGAGAACGGTATCCGGACGCAGAAGCTCGCGCACTTCCTCTGGATCCACTGTGCCGTCCCGACCGATGGAGAGCAGGTCAATCTCCCAGCCGCGCTCCTGCAGGGCGGTCAGGCTGCCGCTGACCGAGGAATGCTCGAGCGGTGTGGAGATGATATGCTTGCCGATATGCCGTGACGCTTGTGCGATGCCCTTGATGGCGAGGTTGTTCGCCTCGGTCGCACCCGAGGTAAAGATGATCTCGGCAGGGGACGCGCCGGTCAGCGCTGCAATCTGCTCGGTGACACGCGCCATTTCCTCACGGGCGGCTTTGCCTGCCATGTGTACCGAGTTCGGGTTGGCCGGAAACCGGCGTTCCATATCGCAGAATCGCTCGAGCACTGCCGGATCGGCGGGTGCATGGGCGGCATAATCGAGATAAATCATAGCATGGACTCCTCAAAATAAGGTTAACGGCTATAATCATAGCATTCTTATAGGAAAAAGTCAAGATGGACAGAAAAAGACTGCTGTCTCCGATGAAACAGCAGTCTTTTGTTTTACCTCATTGCGGGGTCGGTCACACCGTTCGCCTCGAACGCGCGGATGCGGTCCAGGCAGGTGCCGCACTTGCCGCACGGCTTGTCGCCGCCCTCGTAGCAGCTCCACGTCAGCTGATAGGGAACCTGCAGCCGCAGACCTTCGGCAACGATCTGCGCCTTGTTCCAACGCACGAACGGAGCCTCGATGCGGACATCACCGCCCGAGCCGAGTACGATAGAGTGGTTCATTGCATTTACGAAATCCTCACTGCAGTCGGGATAGGCATTGCCGGCGGCATCGTCGTGATGCGCACCGTAGTAAATCACGCTGCAGTTCTTGGACAGCGCAACGCTGGCCGCTGCCGACAGGAACAGACCGTTGCGGAACGGCACATAGGTCGTAACCGGCTTGCCGCCGCGCTGCGCGAGCTGCTCGGCGTAGGATTCCTCGGGGATGTCCTCGGTCGAGTGGGAAAGCAGCGAGCAGTCGCTGTACGCGAACACCGGCGTCAGGTCGAGAGATGTGCCCTCGATGCCGTAGTATTCGAGAACCGCCTTCGCAGCCTGGATCTCCTTAACGTGCTTCTGACCGTAGTAAATGGACAGCGCGCACACATTCTCCTTGCCGTGCTTCTCGATGGCAAGCGCAAGACAGGTCGTGCTGTCCACGCCGCCGCTGCACAGGACCATTGCCTTTTCGCTCATCGGTTGTCCACCTTCTCCGGGTACAGATCGTGGTGGGTGAGACGCTCGAATGCAACCTCCTCCCAGCGGGTGCCGGGCTTGCCGTAGTTGCAGTACGGGTCGATCGAGATGCCGCCGCGCGGTGTAAATTTGCCCCAGACCTCAATGTACTTCGGATCCATCAGGCGGATGAGGTCCTTCATAATGATGTTTACGCAGTCCTCATGGAAATCACCGTGGTTGCGGAAGCTGAACAGATACAGCTTGAGCGACTTGCTTTCTACCATGCGCTCGCCAGGCACATAGGAGATATAGATAGTAGCAAAGTCCGGCTGGCCGGTCATCGGGCACAGGCTGGTGAACTCCGGGCAGTTGAACTTGACAAAATAGTCATTGTCCGGATGCTTGTTCGGGAAAGTCTCCAGCATTTCGGGCGCATAGTCCGAGGGATACTTGTTCTTCTGGCTGCCCAGCAGAGTGACGCCGTTCAGTTCTTCTTTATTTCTTCCGGTCATGGTTGCATTCTCCTTACATTTAGTTAGGCCTTAGTTGCCTTGGGATACAGTGCACGCTGCAGTACGTTCACCAGAACGACACCGCAGACCGCAGGTACGGACTGACCGATGCACAGGCTGGTGGCGAGTACAGAATACGGAACGTGCAGCAGATAGCTCAGATAGCTCGATACGCCGAGACCGGGCACAAGGATGATCGGGAGGATCATCAGCCAGCGGCTCCAGCCCTTGCGGCGGATGAGCACGATGATCGCGGTAACGATGATACCGACGAAGCAGCCTCCGAACCAGTCCAGCAGACCGAGTCCGCCGAACAGAAAGTTGGCAATGAAATTCGCGAAACCAAGCGGCAAAACCAGGAACGGAAACAGGTAAGCGAGCGCATACAGAGCCGTTGCAATGCGGATCTGGTACGCACCGAAAGAGAAGCTCTGCGTAAAGTACAGCACAACAACGTAAAGTGCCATCACCATAGCAGAAACGGTCAGTTTTTGAACCTTGCTCATGTTTTCTTTTACCATATTTCGTTCACCTCCAAATAATGCACACAACAACGTTGATTGGAAACCTAAGGCAACACCGCACAATTAAGACTGCGGTGCTTTGCGGAAATTTTGTGTCCTGACTTTGTTGCAGTTTCACGGTAATACATCAAGTATTACCGCAAAACTGGGCCTCGTCAGTACGCAAAATTTACTCGCAAATCACTCTTGTTCAATTATGCGGTATTGCCTTAAAATTTTTCTGTTTCGTTGTCCCTAGTTTTGTTTTACGACAGGATGGTTTCGAACTGTCATTCCATATCCGGAAGCAAAGTGCCGAACGGCACAAACGATAGTATAGCGTATTTTTACCGTTTATGCAAGTGTAAAAGCACCAAAATGCGGTTTTTGATAGAGAGATTATGCGGTTTCACAGAGAAGCGCAGAGCACCTGTCCGGTTGGGAGAAAACCGGACATTCGACAGAAAAAACGCGGACTTGTCGAAAATTGTCGATAAATATGCGGGAAAAAGCAGGGATATCCGCTTGCGCGGACGCGCTGAATATGTAAAAATAAGATGTAATCCGTAAATCGGCATAAGATAGAGAAAGCCGGGGAAAGCAGTAAATGAAGATCAAACAAGGCAAAATGCGTATTTTACTGGCGTGTGCGGACGAGTCTCTGCTGAAACAGACAAAACGGCTTATGCAGGCGAGCAATGAACTGGAACTTGTCGGCAGTACGTCGAACGGCACGAAGGCGTGGGAAATGATTCGACAAAAAACGCCGGATATGGTCGTGCTGGATACCGACCTGCCGTATGCAGACGGCTTTGCCGTTGCGTCATGGATGAGACAGAAGGGGATGTGGGATACAAGCATTATCCTGCTCAGCTCGTTCATCGGCGGTCAGACCTATGTGGAGTGCAGTCTGCTGCACATCAACGTGCTGCTGCGCAAGCCAATCTGTGCGGATGCACTGTATGAGCGTATCAAGCTGGCGGTCAACTGTACCAGTCGGGGCGATACGGTGGAGCAGCGGCTGGCCCAGATCCTGCGGGAGCTGGGCATGCGCGAGCAGACGATCGGCTATCAGTGTGCATTGCTGACCGTGTGCCTGTATCGGGAGACCAACGGTGCCAGCATTACCAAGATTATTTATCACAGTGTCGCGCAGCAGATGAACAGCGAAGGCAGTAATGTGGAGCGCAATATGCGCTACGCCGTTCGCCGCGCATGGAATAAGTGTGATAAAGCCGTGCTTGCCAGGTATTTCGGTGAAGCGCGTGCACAGGATAAGGAGCCGCCGAGCAACCGCGAATTCTGTGCGGCTCTCGTGGAGTATCTCCGGCAGGAAGCCTGCCGCCTGTAACCGGACAGCCTGTGCTTTTTGCAAATGCGGCAGGTACCGCGTTGCGGATCGCCAGCTCCTCGCGGGATAAGTAGTCGATGAGTGTCAGTCCGTTCTGCACCGCGCGGGCGTGTACGGAAAAAGGCACGGCACCGGCCAGCGTCAGTGTTCCGGCGGGAATGGCATCGAGTACATCGCCGATGGTGTGCTGTGCATTGGCAAGCGGCGCGTTCAGGCTGCCGTCCCCCGTCTGCACCGGCATAGGCAGAATGACCGCGCGTGCATCGGCAAGGCACACCTGCAGGTCACTTACAGCCGTGCAGCCTGCGGCGGGTCGGCGCTCGAGTGCAAATGTGCGAACGGTGTGGCCTGCTTCGTGCAGCAGCTCGGCTAAATATGCCTGACGCACGTCGCCGCCGACGACGGCGAGAGTCGTCGATTGATTCATAAGCAAAAACCTCCTTTGCGCCATTCTATGCCGGATGCAAAAGAGGAGTGAAAAGAGAACATCCGCTCTTTGTACAAACAGAGAGCGGATGTTTTTGTATAGATTACTGATTGAGTACCTCGAACAGTGTGTCGCACGCGCCGGTGAGCGACTGCGCAGGACCGTCTGCGGTGATCTCATAGGTGTTTTCGCAGCCGATGAGGCCGACACCTGGAATCGCAATCTTCGGCTCAACGGCAAGCGTCATGCCGGACTGGAGCGGAGCCGAGAAGCCTTTGGCGAGAACCGGTGTTTCGTCCATTGTCAGACCGATGGAGTGGCCGAGGAACTTGCAGCCGTTCATGAAGCCTTCGCGGAACGCAGGATCGACGAGAGAGAGGATCTTCTCGTAAATCTCAGCCGGAACGGCACCGGCACGCAGGAGAGATGCGGTTTCATTCTCCAGTGCAATGCACTGCTCGCGTGCCGCACGGATCACGCCGCTCTGCGGATGCTTGTCCAGCTCGCCGTAGTAGAACGTAATACTCTTATCGGTATGGTAGCCGCGCCAGCCGCACGGAATGTCCAGCAGGACGGTGTCGCCTTCGTGCAGCTTGCGCTCGGACGAGCCGATGGACTTCATTGCGGTCGAGGTGCCGATACAGCCGGAGGGACTGTCCAGCGCGGTGGGACACAGGCTGTTTTCGCTGAAGCTGGCAATGCCGAGCACGTCCTCAGCTGCCGGCTGATTGTAGCGCGAAATACCCATACCGCCGCGGTCCACGATGGCGGTGCAGATCTCACTGCATAGACGTGCTTCGCTGACGCCTTCGCGCAGGAACGCCGGAGCAAGTTCCTCGATGACATAACGGTGCAGTCTGCCGGATTCGCGCATGCAGTCCAGTTCATACGCACTCTTGACCGAGCGCAGACCGCTCAGTACGCCATCCACCGGCTTGGGTGAAAACGGCAGATGCTTGTTCAGCATGGAGAGCTTTTGCAGCGTCATGGTCTTTGCGGCAACATAGACGGTCTCCGGAATATCCGGATAGACCTCCTTGATGCCGCGGAAGCTGCCCATCGGACGGATGTCTGCAAAGGCGGATTCGTCCTTTGCAACATCAAACGAGCGGCGGACGAACAGCGTAGCCTGATCGGGTGTCACGACAAGTGCGCCATCCTGCATGGTGCCGGTGAAGTAGTACATGTCGAGCGTGTTGTCGAGCAGAAGCATGGACCACGCAGGGTCCTTCTCGGTCATGGCACAGCGCAGACGGTCGAGCCGCGTGTTCAGTTCGGCGGCGGGCACGGGAATATGGGGCATGGATGATCCTCCTGTATGATTAACGGTGGTTTACAAAAATGTTACTTTTAGTGTAGCACATATTTAATCGGAGAGCAACGCAGACGCGTTGACTTTTTATACCTTGTGCGATATGATTATAGTCTATGGAAGGACTGCGCTATGCAGGGAAGGGAGAGATTATGATGCGCAGAAAAGTAGGCAAGCTGCTTGGCGACCGACGCGTTGTCGGCGGATTCCTGCTGCTGATTCAGCTTGCAATCGTTATGTTCGGCGTAAGCTGGGCAAGTACGGAATATCACTGGCTGACACCGGCACTGACCGTGCTGAGCGTTATCATTGTCATCTGGCTGGTGCGTAAGTACGACAACCCGATGTACAAGATCACATGGATGTTGGTTATTGTGCTGCTGCCGCTGTTCGGCGGCTTGTTTTATCTGTTCTGGGGCAATACGCCGCTCAATCGGGCGCGTACCCAGCATCAGTACGAGCCGAAACCGCCGGATTTCACTGATTATATGCGCACGCCTGCTACAAAGGAGCTGATCGAGCAGCATCCGCGTCATGCAGCACGCGCCCGCTATATCGAGACGCTGGACGGTATGCCGGTGTGGACCAACACGGAGACGAAATATTTCCGTATCGGTGAGGAAATGTTCGACTCCATGTGCAAGGAGCTGCGCCGCGCACAAAAGTTCATCTTTCTGGAGTATTTCATCATCGAAGAAGGCATCATGTGGGATACTATCCTTGACATCCTGCGGGAGAAGGCGGCCGCCGGACTGGATGTGCGCGTGCTGTACGACGACGTTGGTTCGATCTGCACGCTGCCGAAAAACTACGACCGCTATCTGATGAGCCTCGGCATTCATGCGGTGCGCTTTAACCGCTTTATCCCGACGCTGAACACCTATCTCAACTACCGCAACCATCGCAAGATGACGATTATTGACGGCAATGTTGGTTATATGGGCGGTATCAATCTGGCGGATGAGTATATCAACAAAAAGGTACGCTTCGGCTACTGGAAGGACACCGGTATCATGCTGCGAGGTGAGGGAACAGCCAATATGACCGCCCTGTTCCTGCAGATGTGGGAGTATGTCACCGGCGAGGACATGCCGCCGCTCGAAAACTATCTGCCGACCGCCAAGCTGCCGGCAGACGGCTATGTGCAGCCGTTTGCGGATTCACCGCTCGACGACATCAATATCGGTGAATCCACCTACCTGCAGATCATCCATAACGCGCGAAAGTACGTCTATATCACCACGCCGTATCTTGTACTGGACAACGAGATGATTACGGCGCTGACCATTGCGGCGCAGTCCGGCGTGGACGTGCGTATCCTGACGCCGGGCATCCCGGATAAAAAGCTGGTGTACATGATCACACGTTCGTACTATCAGCAGCTGCACCGAGCGGGCGTCAAGATTTATGAGTACCGACCGGGCTTTCTGCACGCGAAAACCATCGTGTCCGATGATGATACGGCGGTGGTCGGTACAATCAACATGGATTTCCGCTCATTCTTCCTGCACTTCGAGTGCGCGACCTGCTTCTACAACAGCTCGGTCGTTGCTGCCGTTAAGCAGGACATTATGGAGACCATCAATGTCAGCCGCCGGATTGACGATGAATGGCTGCGCCGAATGCCGTGGATTCGGTCGATCACGGCAAGCGTGCTGCGTCTGTTCGCACCGCTGCTATAATGAGAGGAGCGTGGTTGAATGGACCGACCGGAGCAGACACTTTCCGCTGTGCTGGATGCGGGAGAGCTGCTGCTGACCTCAGGTGCTGAGGCAGCCCGCGTAGAGGACACCATGCGCCGTCTGGCACGCGCCTACGGTTTTGTACGAGCGGATGTGCTGACCATCACGGCCAGCATGGCAGTAACGGTACGAACGGCGGACGATCAGGTGATCACGCAGACGCGCCGCATTCTGCGGCGCGGAACCGATATGCGCTGCATTGAGGCGGTCAACGAGCTGTCGCGCAAGGTATGTGTGAATCCTATCCCGCCGGAGGAATTGCACGCACGGCTGGAAGCTATCCGCACCGCACCGGATAAGCTGCGCTGCCGGCTGCCGCTGGCGTATCTGATCACGTCAGGCTCGTTCGCTGTGTTCTTCGGCGGCACCTGGAGAGACGGCATAGCCGCCATGCTGTGCAGCGTGCTGCTGTATGTCATCGGCGTGCTCGGTGATCGGATTTCGCTGCAGCCGCTGGTGTTGACCATGGTCAGCTCGGCGGCGATGTGCGCGGCAGCGGCTCTCACGGTAAAAACCGGCATGGGACAGAATCTGGATTATATCATTATCGGCAACATCATGCTGCTGATTCCGGGCATTCCGTTCGTCAACTCCATGCGCGATATTTTCGTGGGCGACACCATCACCGGACTGCTCAGCGCATTTGAAGCGGTTTTGCGAGCGCTTGCCATCGCGGCAGGCTGCGCACTCGTGCTCATGCAGACTGGGGGCGGTGCCGTATGACGGGTGAAATCCTTCTGCAGATTGTCATGGCGATGATCGGTGCGCTCGGCTTCGGACTGCTGTTTCATATTTACGGCAGCCGCCTGATCACGATCATGCTGGGTGCTGCGGTAAACTGGGGTGTGTATCTGTTGGCGATGCAGTGGTATGATAACCGCGTGACCGCGTTTTTTGTCTCTACGCTGGCAACGGCCGCACTGGCCGAGGTGCTCGCGCGGTTGCTCAAAGCGCCTGTCATCACGCTGCTCGTGCCTATGCTGGTGCCGCTGATTCCGGGCGGCGACCTGTATTACACGACGCTTGCGCTCGTGCAGGGCGACACGGCAGGCTTTGCTCGATACGGTACGCTGTTCATCGAGGAGGCGGGCGCGATGGCGTTTGGCGTCATCCTTGTGGCGTGCTTGGTGCAGACTCTCGGCAAGCTGTGGCTGCTGCACAGCGCAAGAAAATAAAGGCAACACCGCTATGCGGTATTGCCTAAAGAAAGCGTTCTGTAAATCTCATACAGAACGCTTTTGTGCTGTTTACAGCAGATAAATTGTCAGATATAACGCACAGAGCAGAATGGCAATCCATACAGTGGCGGAAATCACGTTGTACACTACCCGTGCAAGCGGCAGACGCGCCTGCCGCAGAGCCTTTCCCAGCACATCCGGATCACCGAGTGCACGCAGCACCTGACGCACAGCCTGCTCCTGTGTGAGGCTACCGCGGCAGCGCAACTCCTCCGCGCGGCTGAGAATATGGTCGGTCAGCTCCCGCCGAACGCGGGCACGGTAAGGCGGCCACAGGAGATGCCGGCACACGCGGTGCAGGTACGGCACAATCAGCTTATTTGGTGACACAGGCGCCACCTCCGATTGGCTTGCGGCAGGTTTTCCACTGTTCCCGGCAGCAGGTGAGCGTTTTCACGCCCTGACGGGTCAGCCGGTAAAAACGGTGCGTGCCGTCCTCGGTCTGCCGTTCACAGGAGCGGACATCGCCGCGTGCCTCAAGTCCGTGCAGCAGGGGATACAGGCGGCTTTCGCGGATGGCAAACGCGCAGTCTGAGCGGCATTCCACCTCATGCAGCAGTTGAAAACCGGTCTTGTCCGTCTCCTCAAGCAGAGAAAGCACAAGCAGAGCCGCGCTGTCATAAAAGGCAGCGTCTTTTTGTCCTCGCGGCATGGAGATCCCCTCCTTTATATATTCAGTATAACCGCTCGCGAGGGGTGCGTCAAATTATTTTACACAGATTTTACGATTGCAGCGCTTGCGTTTGTATGCGGAATAGGGTATCATTAACAAGTATATCTGTGTGAATATTCGCTGTTTACCATAGAACACTTGTCAGGAGGAAAAAATCGTGTTTTCATCGTTATTCAACTGGCTGATGGGCGCAGGCCGTGAACTGGCGGTTGTGCTCATCTCCATGGTTCCGCTGGTAGAATTGCGCGGTGCGGTCCCGCTGGGCGCGGTCGCAGGCGTGCCGGCGATCGAGCTGATCCCGCTGGCTGTGATCGGCAATATGATCCCGATCCCGTTTTTACTGTTCTTCGGCGAAAAGCTGCTGGACTGGGTGTGCTCGCTCGGCCCGCTTTCCGGCTTTGCCACCAAGTACCGCGAAAAGCTGCTCGGAAAGACCGGTCAGGTCACCAGATATGAACGGCTGGGTCTGTTCCTTTTTGTGGCGATCCCGCTGCCGGGCACCGGAGCATGGTCAGGTGCATTGATCGCAACGCTGCTCAAAATGCCGAAAACCAAGGCGCTGACTTCGATTCTGTGCGGCGTAATTGTTGCAGGCTTCATTATGCTGCTCGGTTCTCAGGGTGTAATTGGCGTTGCACATTTGTTTTAACAGATAACAGCCATTCCCGTGGGAATGGCTGTTATCTTTTGCAGCAGTGAAAGAAAAATACCCTTTTCGGAAAATTCCTCTTGCCAACCGGTGCGATTTACGATATAATAACTATGTTATGCCGGTGTGATGGAATTGGTAGACGTAGTGGACTCAAAATCCACCGCTGGCGACAGCGTACCGGTTCGAGTCCGGTCACCGGCACCATCAAGCGCCTCGGTTCCTCGGAATACGGGGCGCTCACAATACTATCCGGGTGTAGCGCAGTTGGTAGCGCGCCTGCTTTGGGAGCAGGATGCCGCAGGTTCGAATCCTGTCACTCGGACCAGATGAAACACCGCTTAAACGTCGTTTTGAGCGGTGTTTTTTGTGTTTGCAGAACAGAATGAATTTTCGGGAGGAACAACATGAAACTGACCCATTTGGATGAAAACGGTGCAGCGCACATGGTCAACATCGGCGCAAAGCCGGTCACGCAGCGCGAAGCTGTGGCGCAGTCCGTGCTGACCATGCAGCCGGAGACGCTGCGCATGATCCTTGACGGCACAGCGCCCAAGGGCGATGTGTTCGCGTGCGCGCGCATCGCGGGCATTATGGCGGCCAAACGGACGGCAGAGCTGATCCCGATGTGTCATCCAATCCCGATCGAGAGCGTGGACATCGCCATTGAGGCTGTCTCGGAGACGCAGGTGCGCGTTGTCAGCACGCTGCGTTGTTCGCACAAGACCGGCATTGAGATGGAAGCACTTACGGCGGCCACTGTTGCCGCGCTGACCGTCTACGACATGTGCAAGGCGGTGGACCGCGGTATGCGTATTGATGAGACGCTGCTGCTGCACAAGACCGGCGGCAAAAGCGGCGATTATCACGCGGAAGGAGCGACGGCACGATGACTTTGCTGGAACAGCTGCAGGCTGCCGCGGAAAATGCTCGCAAGGGACTTCCGGCGGCGCTGACCATCGACGCGGATGGCGTACAGTACACGCGCAATTTCATGCCGCAGGAACGCCTGATTCTGCTCGGCGGCGGCACGATCGCGCAGCCGCTTTGCCGCTATGCGGCCGATCTCGGTTTTGAGCTGGTTGTGGCGGACGACCGGTCGTCTTTTGCCAATTATCCGCGCTTTCCGGAAGCAAAGCAGATCGTATGTGATCTGTTTTCGGCAGCAATTAAGAAAATCGGCATCCGAGAGAGCGATTACGTTGCTGTTATCACGCGCGGGCATCGTTATGACGCGGACTGCCTGCGGGAGCTTCTGCGCGGCACCATGCCGCGCTATCTCGGTATGATCGGGTCGAAGCGGCGCACGGTCGGTCTGCTGAACATGCTTGAGGAAGAAGGCTTCTCTCGGGCAGACCTCGACCGTATTCACACGCCCATCGGTCTGGACATTGGTGCGCTGACCGTCAAGGAGATTGCGATTTCTATCGTGGCAGAGCTGATCGCGGAACGCCGCCGCACGACCGATCGCCGTTCCAAGAGCAGCATTCTCACCGCAGAGGACATCGACCTGCCGCTGCTGGAAACCGCTGCACGCGGTGATATTCCCAAAACGCTCATGCTCGTGTACGAGACCAGCGGTTCCACGCCGGTAAAATCCGGCTCGTACATGGTGGTCGATGCCAATACGGCTACCGCAGGCACCATCGGCGGCGGCTGCAGTGAGAGCGCCGTTATGCGGCAGGCGTACTACTTGATTGGGACCGGCGAGCACAAGTGTGTCACCATCGACATGAGCAACGACATTGCTGCGCAGGAAGGTATGGTTTGCGGCGGGCAGATGAAAGTGTTGTTGGCGGATTTGGGTACGAAAAAATCGACATAAAGTGAAAAAATTGTCGAAAAATACTGGAATAAAATGTTATACTCTCTCTGGCATTCATAGATCTAAAATGGTATAATAAGGATAAAAAGCAAAGCAGGGGAAGCCATGAGACTCAAAAGACGGATTTTCGGTGTATTTGCGGCAGCGCTGGCGGGTGTGCTGCTGTGCGGATGTACGGCTGCCGAGGATATGCAGGAGCACCAGACGGAAACACCGATAACAATCAAGGTGGGCAGTGACAACTATCCGCCGTTTAATTATACCGATGAAAACGGCAATCCGGCGGGCATAGATGTGGATCTGGCTAAGGAATCCTTCGGACGGCTGGGGTATGCGGTATCCTTCGTCGGTATTGACTGGGAAGAAAAGAAGAAACTGGTTGAACATGGTGATATTGACTGTATCTGGGGATGCTTTTCCGTTGATGGACGCGAGAACGAATACAACTGGACCGAACCGTATATGATCAGCCGCCAGGTGGTTGCGGTCAACCGCAGCAGCGATATTTATCGGCTGAGCGATCTGGAGGGCAGGACTATTGCCGTGCAGTCAACTACCAAGCCGGAAAGTATTTTCCTCGAGCGAACGGACAGCCGCATTCCGCTTGTGCGTGAAGTATACAGTCTGGAGGATCGCGAACTGCTCTACACCTCTCTCGGCAAGGGCTATGTGGATGCGATCGCGGCGCACGAAACCGCTATTCGGCAGTATATGAAGGATTATGATGTGGATTACCGTATTCTGGACGAAAGTATTCTCACGACAGGAATTGGTGTGGCGTTTGCAAAAAACGATGCGCGTGGACTGAACGAACAGCTTTCCCGGGTTTTCGAGGAAATGCGTGCAGACGGTACGACTCGAACGATCATAGGCAGGTATCTGTCCGATCCGGACAAATATTTGGAGGTGGACTGTGCTGCAGGTTAAAAAGGGCAAAGCCACGCGCCGGTACGAACGGATTGCGGCTGCAATCGGCGCCGTGCTGGTCATATTGGTCGGCTTTCGCACGGTGCGTGCGGAGAGCGCGCAGACACGGGAACAGCTCGGCAATACGATAGACTATGTGAAGGAGCAGTGCACGACCTATACACGCTACAATGCTGCGGCTGTTACCAAAAGCCTGATGCGTATCATGGACAACGCACAGCAGGTAAACCGCAATATCGGCTATGAAGGCTCGGCTGTAGATGAAGAACGGCTTCGGTTCTATGCGCAGGAACAGCGGCTGACCGGCATTATTCTGCTGGACACAGATGGAAGCGTGCAGTGCGAGTATAACGGTGATCTGCTGAATTTTCTGACACTGCAGGAGTATATAGAGCGGGATACAGTGCTCGATGTGGTCAGGTATCCGCAGAAGACCTATGCTTCGCGGATTGACCTGCCGGACGGCTCCTATGTGGATATTTCGGCGTACGGCCGTACAGATGTGCCCGGTGTAATCGTTGTATACTATCACACCACTGCGGAGTATGCACGCAATTATACGCTGACCATACAGGGCTTGCTTGCGGGCTATAATACCAGGGACGACGGTGTGATTGTAGTGACAGACGGCGACCGCATTATCGCGTCCAACGACGAAGAACTGGCTGATACCAAGGTGGAGGACAGCCGGATTCTGCAGCAGATCAAGTCAAAACTGTCGTCCGCCGCGGTCGGACATTTCAAGTGCGATGGCAATGCCTATTTCGGTGGTCTGGACCGCAGCCGCGACTACTATATCTACGCCTATGTATCCGACCGTATGGTAGCGACTGATATGGTCAAAAATGTGATGGCGGCGCTGATCATCTATCTGGTCATGCTGACCGTGATTCAAATGTTCCGCAGGCGTTCCGCGCGGGAATATCTGGCCGAGCAGGACCGGCGCGAGCGGGAATTCCGCGGGCAGCTGATGGAATCCGCCAAAAAGGCCGAGCAGGCCAACCGCGCTAAGACTGAGTTCCTGCAGCGCATGAGCCATGATATCCGCACGCCGATTAACGGCATTCGCGGTATGATCGAGATTGCGAATTACTACAAGGACGATCCGGACAAGCAGACCGAGTGCCGGAAGAAAATATGGGATGCCTCCGGTCTGCTGCTTGAGTTGGTAAACGAGGTGCTGGACATGGGTAAGCTGGAATCCGGCGAGATCATGTTGGAGGAACGCGAGTTTGACCTCAAGGAACTGCTGGACAGTGTTGGCGTGGTGGTGGATAAGCAGGCGCGGGAGCGGGGCATTACGATAATAACGGATGGCTATCCGGTTGAGCACCGCTGCCTGCTCGGCAGTCCGCTGCACCTGCGTCGGCTGCTGATGAATATCATCAGCAATGCGGTCAAGTACAACCACGCAGGGGGCGAAGTCAGGCTGGGATGCCGCGAAAAGCCGAGTGCGGATCCGGAGACTGCACAGATTGAATTCACCTGTGCGGATACCGGTATCGGCATGAGCGAGGAGTTTCAGAAGCACGTATTTGAGCCATTTGCACAGGAACGGAATTTTGCTCGATCGGAATATGGCGGTACCGGTCTGGGTATGCCGATTGCGAAAAGTCTGGCGGAGAAAATGGGCGGCACGCTGTCCTTTGTCAGCAGGCAGGGCGTAGGCACGACGTTTACGCTGTCGCTGTCATTCCGCATCTGCCATGCACCGGAGAAGCGAAACAAGCCGAAACGTCTGCTGCAGACCAGTTCTATTGCCGGACTGCATGTGCTGGTTGCGGAAGATAACAGGATGAATATGGAGATTGCTGAGTTTGTACTCAATGTGGAAGAAGCCTCCATCATCAAGGCAGTGAATGGCGAGGAGGCGGTACGCATTTTTGCCGATTCCAGGCCCGGAGAAATTGATGCGATTTTAATGGATGTGATGATGCCGGTGATGGACGGTCTGGAAGCGACGCGGCGTATTCGCGCGATGAAGCGTCCGGATGCGAGAACCATTCCAATCATCGCCATGACAGCAAACGCTTTCGCAGAGGACCGTCAGCTTGCCTTTGCTGCGGGCATGGATATGCATATTGCAAAGCCGCTGGAAGGCTCGGAGATGGTGGAAACGCTGGAGCGGTTTGTCAAATCCTCGCGAAAATAGGAGCAGAAGCGCAAGAAGGATAATATGTAAAGGAAAAGTCAGCCGAAAACGGCTGACTTGAGGCTGTCGAAAAACTCCGTTTTTCGAGCAGCCTCTCGATTGAAACCACGCTTTCAATCGAATCTTGACGAAAAGCCGCGCCCTACGGGCACAATTTTTCGTCCCTTGTATAATTCCCGAGGTACACAAGGTGAATTGCCGCATAGCGGCAAGAGAGGGTGGTCTGGACCACGCCCCCGGGAATTATGAATTTGCTGTGCAAATTCTATTTTATGCGTGCTGCCGCACGAAAAGTAAAAACGATAGATTGACTTTATCGACAGACTGAAGTCAGCCGAAAACGGCTGACTTTTCCTTTATAGTGCAGTTCTGCTGCCCGTATTATACATACAGCGAAACTATTCGGCAGGATGGGAAGTTCACATCAGCCTTTCCTTCGCAAGCAGGTGAGCGTAATGCTGTCTGGCGCGGCTTAAGCGCGCACGGCTGGCCTCGTGACTGATATGCAGATATTCGGCAATGTCCACACAGTTCAGATTCAGTTGATACCGCAGATATAGAATCTCCTTATCCGTGCAGGATAATTCGTTCGGCAGCAGGTCGAGCATGGAAAGGAAAATCGGTTCACAGCCAAGATCCTGAACGCTATCCAGCGGCACCTGCACATACCGGCTCCGCCGTTTGTACTCATCAAGCGCGAGATTGGTCAGCACGGTGTGCAGCCAACCGGGCAGATTCGGGTGCTGGCGCACCTGGTCAAAATGCGTCAGCAGGATGGTAAACGCCTCGTTTGTCAGCTCCTCTGCTGTAAACGGGTTGTGTGCAATGCGGATGGCCGCATACAGCAGCCGCTTGTAATTCCGGTCGTATAATTGGGAAAACAGTTCCTTGTCCTGTGCCGTCATAGATCGTTCACCTGATTCCTATCGGGTTCTGTTATGCACGATACCCGTTTTCAAGAGCAAAATCAATAGCGCGTTCCTGATTGGTCACTTTGCGTTCCCGCTCTGCAGCCGGACGTCCATCAATCTGCGGTATAATAGAAGCGGGGCAGCAGGAGACAGAACGCTTTGTGAAATATTGTCTGCTGTGCTGCTTTATGGTATAGTTAGTTCAGAACACAACAGGGAGGAGCACTCATGCGCATTATACTGTGCGATGACGATACCGCATTCACGCAGGTCTTTGAAAAACGCCTGCTGACTGTTTTCAAAAAATACGGAATCATATCGGAGATCGTGTCCGCGCACACGGGCGTGGAAGCCTTGCGCGAGATTACATGCAAGCCGACGGATGTGTTGTTTTTAGACATTGATATGCCTGAAAAAGACGGCTTTTCGGTCGCGGAAGAGCTGTCAGCCATGCCGTCGAAGCCTCTTATCATTTTCCTGTCCGGCATGGAAGATCTGGTGTATCAGTCGTTTGCGTTTCAGCCGTTCTGGTTTCTCCGCAAAACGCATCTGGAGGAGCTGCCGCAGGTAACCGAGAAAATGCTGCAGCTTCTCAACAGCCGTCAGATTCACTACACGGTTACGATGAACGGCAGCAGCACTCGCATTCCAATCACGGAAATTGCGTATTTTGAGAGCCAGGGACATTATATCGTTGTACATTACAACGAGAAATCCCTGCGGTTCAAGGCACGCATGAGCGATATCGAAACGGCACTCAGCAAATATTTTTTCGTGCGCTGCCACGTTGGCTATCTGCTGAACTGCCGGTTTGTTCAAATCTGCAGCCGGACAAGCGTCACCTTGACGGACGGGACGGTCCTGCCGGTCAGCCGCGCCAAAGCTGAGGAAACACAGATCGCCTTCATGGCGTATATGAGGAGCCTGCGCCCATGAATTTCTGGTTTGAGATGGCAGTCAATGCCGTGGAAGTAACGCTGATTCTCAGTTTTCTGGTGCAGTATTTCGGATATAAGACGGAAACCTCAGCGAAATACTGGGGAACCGCATTGATATGGATTCTCTCGTTTTGCATTGTAGCGTTTTTCTCGTGGACACATTTGTATGAAAATTATGCAAGCTCATTGCAGATTCTGGTCAATATTCTATTTTGCGTTACCCTATTAAGGGGTAATATTTTCCAAAAAATATTCGTGTCCGCGTTTACTATGGGTCTGGTGGCCATTACGGCAACGCTTACAACACTGCTGGTGGCCAAGCTGTCCGGTAATCAGGTGGCGTTTCTGCTGAGTCATTTCAGCGGGATTCGCGTTACGTCCATCTGCCTGACCAAGCTGTTGTTTTTTGTTATCACGCGGATTATTCTGCGTATCAAGGAAAGCGGAAAGCTAAAAGGGATGGACGTTATCGCACTGGTAATCGTACCGATGCTGTCCGACCTGGCTATTACATTGATGATGTATGCGGCGATACAGGAACCGAGCATTCAGACGATTGTTCTGTATGCCGTAGGTATTGTATTGATACTGAATATCGTTGTCTACTTTTTGTTTATCCGTTTGGGCAAAGCCGGAAAAATCCAAACCGAAATGGCGCTGCTCGCGCTGCAGAACGAATGTCTGCAGGAAAACGCCAAGGACATTGAGAACATGTATGACACGGTTCGTGCGCTGCGGCATGACCTCAAAAATCATCTGCTCTGCATTTTATCCATGGCGGAAGAACGGGATGTCGAGGGTATCAAGCAGTACACAGGGCAGCTTCTGCAGCAGCAGAATACCGTCAACAAGCTGATCATGTTTTCGGGCAGCAAGGTGCTGGATGCGATCATCAACAGCAAAAGTGCAGCCGCGGAACGGGCAGGCGTTCGGCTGAGTGCTATTATCACAACCCCGCTGGCGGGTATTTCGCCGGAGGATATTACCATCATCCTCGGCAATGCGCTGGACAACGCGATTCGTGCCGCAAAAGACAGTCAGCGCAAGGTGGTGGATATTCATATTCAGCCGCAGGGAGCATACAGCTCGATTGTGATTGCCAATGATATCGCACATCCGGTGCTGTCGGACAATCCGGCACTGCGTACCACGAAAAATATCCGGTATCGCCACGGCTTCGGCATTCAGAATATGCGGCAGGCGGTGGAACGTAATCAGGGACTGATTCGGTTTTACGAGCAGAACGACCGGTTCATCTGCGATATTTTGCTCCTTAACGTGCAAAGCAGGAACGAATAACGACTAAGCAGGAATAGCCGGTTGCAATTTCGGTGAAAAGCAGTTATCTTACAGATAGACCATGACAAATGCAATGTGCATGGGTTATCTGCTGAGATAACTGCTTTTTTGAGGTGAGTGCGATGGTATGTTGAAATGAAAACCGGTAAGGTGTGGATAGTAATTAGAGAGCAAACAGGGAGGGTTAAATGATGAACAGATTTCGAAAAATACTGAGCGCCGCGCTGGCAGGCTGCATGGCGGTCTCTGCGCTGATGATGAGCGCCGGTGCGGCGAATATCGGCACAGAAGCCGCACGCGAGAAGGTCATTTACGGCAGTCAGGCGTGGACGGTGAACGGTGCGGTAACCATTCAGCACAGCGACGGCACAGTAGAGCCGGTACCGGAGTTCTCGGCGCTGTATCCCGGGGGGACAGTGCCGAAGCAAGCGGCTTCGGTATCGAGTACGGCACTGAATGAGGTGGCTAATGTCGGTTCGCATTCGATCAGCGGCTATTACCGGAATGTGTATTTGACGCAAGATGTGAAGTACAAGCCGTTTTACAGTTTTCTGGGAAACGGTGAGACAGTCAGCGCGTTTGCGGTGACGATACCCGGCAGCAAATATAATCTCGGCATTTATAACGAGACAGCGCAGCAGGACGCAGGCTGGCTGCCGAATCTCTCTAAGGACGATCGTGTGCTGCTGCAGACCGAAAATGGTGTATATTACTCGATTCGTGCAAGCGTACCGTTGAATATGCCGATTGGGTATTCGCGCATGAAGGTAGCGGAGACAGGGTGTAATTGAAAATGTGGGAAAGAGCTGAAACTTTTGGGTTTCAGCTCTTTGGGTGATACGGAAATTGTGCTTTTGCTGCTGATCGGTAGCATATGTCCTGAAACGATATCCGGTCATCCTAAAACTCGTTAAAAAGATGCTGAACCTGCACTTAAATGAAGCGCCGCGATTTTGGTAGACACTTGTGGTAGACAGCAGTTTTTCGCTAATTACATCGTAAAACTAAATATTCTAAAATATACAGAAAAAGAGCTGAAATCAAAAGATTCCAGCTCTTTCACTTGGTGCGGATGGGGGGACTTGAACCCCCACGTCCTTGCGAACACTAGCACCTGAAGCTAGCGCGTCTGCCATTCCGCCACATCCGCATATTTTGTTGTTGAAAGAAGGTGGTGCGAGTGACGGGACTTGAACCCGTACGTCGATCGACACACGCCCCTCAAACGTGCCTGTCTACCAGTTCCAGCACACTCGCATTCTGTTCTCATCGAGTCGCCTCACTGTCAGCGACAAGAATTATTATATCCATGTGAACGCCAAATGTCAACACCTTTTTTCAAATTTTTTTGAAAAATTTCAAAACGTGAAAAACAGACGATTTCTCTGACACGCGAAACAGTTTGTGTGTTACAATAGAAGCAGTCAGAAAACTCACAGCGAAAAAGGAGGAAGACTTCAGTGCTTTCTAAAAAAAGTAAGGCAATCGGTTTTATCATCATGTCCGCATTCGGTTTTGCGATGATGGCGGCATTCGTGCGTCTGGCGGGTGATCTGCCGTTCACGCAGAAAACATTTTTCCGCAATCTGGTCGCGGTGGCAGTGGCCGCCGTGGTGCTGTGCCGCGAAAAGGTTGGTTTTAAGTGGGAAAAGGGCAACCTGCCGCTGCTGATCATACGCGCAACCTGCGGCACACTCGGCATTTTCTGCAATTACTACGCTATTGACCATCTCGTACTGGCAGATGCAAACATTCTTAATAAAATGTCGCCGTTCTTCGCTATCATCTTCTCGCTCATTCTGCTGAAGGAGCGGGCCAGCGTATTCCAGTACGCGGCGGTGCTTGCGGCATTCGGCAGCAGCATGCTGATTATCAAGCCGGGTTTTTCCTCGGCAACCTTCCCGGCAATTATCGGCCTGCTGGGTGGCATGGGTGCAGGCGCGGCCTACACCTGTGTGCGCGCACTCAGCCGGAAAGGCGAAAAGAGCGCCCGCATCGTGTTCTTCTTCTCGATGTTCTCCACGCTGGTATGCGTACCGTTTATGATCACGGACTACCACCCAATGACATGGGGACAGTTCTTCTGCCTGATCGGTGCAGGTGCGTCAGCCGCGCTCGGACAGTTCGGCGTAACGCTCGCGTACGCTAACGCACCGGCCAAGGAGATCTCGGTGTTCGACTACACGCAGGTCATCTTCTCGGCTGTCCTCGGCTTTTTCCTGTTCGGCCAGCTGCCGGACGGCTGGAGCGTCCTCGGCTATCTGCTGATCTGCGGCATTTCGGTCGCGGTGTTCTTCTACAACCGCAATCTGGAGCGCAAGGGACAGTAATATGATCGAGTACGAACTGGTTCGCTCCAAACGCAAGACGCTTGCTGTGCAGGTGACGCGCGAAGGCCGTGTAATCGTTCGTGCGCCGCTGCGGCTGGCAAAATACCGTATTGAACGGTTTGTCACGGAGCATACGGACTGGATCGTCCGCGCACTTGTCGATCAGCAGTCCCGCCGTGCGGCACATCCGGAGCCGGATGAGGCCAAGCAGGCTGAGCTTATCCGCCGAGCGAAAATAGAGCTGCCGCCCAAGGTACAGCATTACGCAAAACTGATGAACCTGTACCCGACTGGACTGAAGATCACCTCAGCGAGAACACGGTTCGGCTCGTGCAGCGGCAAAAACAGTATTTGCTTCTCATGGCGGCTGATGGACTATCCCGAACCCGCTATCGACTATGTGGTGGTGCATGAACTGGCGCACATTGCACATAAAAACCATGGACCGCAGTTCTGGGCGCTGGTGGAGCGCTATTTACCCGATTATCGTGCGCGGCGTGCCATGCTGCGCGAATGAGAACAGGAAACGAGTATGAATATGACGAATCAATACAAAATTCTGGCATTGGATTTAGATGGAACGCTGCTGGATGCGCAGAGCCGCATCACGCCGGAGAACGCCCGCGCGGTACGCATGGCGCAGCAGGCGGGCGTGCAGATTGTGCTGTGCACCGGCCGCAATGTGCGCGAGGTGCGCCGCTTCAGCGAACAGCTGGAAGCCGCACCGGACTGGCTCGTCACCGCAAACGGCGCGGCAGTGCAGCATCCGGACGACAGGGAACCGGCGTTTTTCGACGGCCTGAGCACAGAAATGGTGGACATCATCCTGAACGAGTGCACCGCCATTGACACCGACCCATGTCTGTATACCACGCAGGATTTGTACTATGGACATGCCTTTCGGCATTTCCTCGAAAACCTGCAGCGGCGCGGACGGGTCGTGATGGATGAGGCCGACGAGGGTTATCACTTTGTTGGGGACAAGAATGCGTGGCGCGCTGTGCTCGCAGACGAGCCGCGCCCGTTCACCAAGGCGATTCTTTATCACGATGACCCGAATGCAATCGCGCCGCTGACGGCTGCGCTCGATAAATACGGTATTTTCGAGCTTGCGCCGTCCGTCATGTACGGCGGAGAGCTGCGCAATGTCGAGGTCAACCGCGTGGGTGTGCACAAGGGACGAGGACTGGAATGGCTGGCGCATCACCTCGGCTGCACGCTGGCCAACGTCATCGCCATCGGTGACAGCGAAAACGATCTGACTATGCTGCAGATGGCCGGTCTGGGGGGTGCCATGGCAAACAGTGAGCCGTGCATCCGCGAAGCAGCGGACGTTATCACCGGCAGCAATATGGAAAACGGTGTCGCACAGGCGATTTACCGACATATTCTGGGGGAATAAACGATGAAAAAAGTAGTGGCAATCGGCGAACTGCTCATTGATTTCGTGCCGCAGCAGCGCGGCTGTGCACTTGATGAGGTCGTGCAGTTTGAGCGTGTCGCGGGCGGTGCGCCGGCCAATGTTGCAACCGCGGTGGCGCGTCTCGGCGGCAGAGCGCAGATGATTTCGCAGGTAGGAGAGGACGCATTCGGTACGCACATTCTCAAAACGCTGCACGCAAACGGCGTGAACATCTCAACGGTGTTCCGCACTGGACGGGCGAATACCGCGCTGGCGTTTGTTTCGCTTGATAAGAACGGCAACCGCGAGTTTTCCTTCTATCGCAATCCCTCGGCAGACCTGTTTCTCGATGAAGCACAGATTACGCCGGATATTTTCGCGGACTGTGCCGTGCTGCACTTCTGCTCGGTCGATCTGGTGGATGCACCTGTCAAGCAGGCACATCGCAAGGCCATCCGGCTGGCAAAGGACGCAGGCGCGTTCCTCTCGTTTGACCCTAACGTGCGTCTGCCGCTGTGGGGCAGCCCGGAAAGCTGTCAGGCAGCAATTCGTGAGTTTCTGCCGTGTGCAGACCTCGTGAAGCTGTCGGATGATGAAGTTGAATTCTGCACCGGCTGCAAAACCGAGAGGGAAGCGGCAGAGCTTCTGTTTTCGCAGGGCTGCAGGCTGCTGCTTGTGACACGCGGCGCGGACGGCGCGGCAGTCTACACGCCGAACGCGAGTGCCGAGACCAAAGCGCTGCCGGTGACGGTCGCGGATACCACCGGAGCGGGCGATTCGTTCATCGGGTCGTTCCTGTATCAGCTTACCCGCGACGGCGTGACAGCGGAAACGCTCGCAGACATCCCGCAGGAGAAACTTGCGGATTATCTGACATTTTCGTCCGAATGTTCGGCGTATACCGTGCAGCATAAGGGCGCGGTTATGCCAACGGAAGAAGAATTGAGAATGGGAAATGGAGAATGAATGTGTCCGCCCACAGAGTGGCAATTCAATAATGCGCTTTGCGCGTAACCGCGGTTCTCAATTCGCCATTCTCAATTTTCCATTAACCTGCCACTAAAATTTATTGCACAATGTGTGCGAACGTGGTATAATTTTGAGGTTATAAAGAAATGATAACGATTCTTGGCATCGACCCGGGCTACGGCACGATTGGCTATGGCGTGGTGCGGTTCGATAATATGAAATTTACGCCGGTGCAGTACGGTGCGGCAAAAACCGCTCCCGGAATACCAATGCACCTGCGCTTATGTGAGATTTACGATGATATCTGTACGCTGGTGGACACCTTTCACCCGGACGAGGTGGCAATCGAGGAGCTTTTCTTCTCGAAAAACGTCACAACCGGCATTCAGGTTGCGCAGGCGCGCGGTGTAATTCTGCTGGCGCTGGCCCGGAAGGGACTGCATCCGGTATCCTATACACCAAATCAGGTGAAGCTGTCCGTTGTCGGCTATGGCGGCGCGGAGAAAAAACAGGTGATGGAAATGACAAAAAGCATTCTCCATCTCACCAAGCTGCCGCGTCCGGATGACGCAGCGGATGCGCTCGCGCTTGCCATCTGCCACGGGCATTCCCGGCAGGCCATGCGCTATGAAGGCTTATTATGAGGTTGAAATAGATGTTTTATTATGTAGACGGCACGGTTTCCGTGCTCCAGCAGGGTCTTGCAGTGATCGACTGCAGCGGTGTAGGCTATGCCTGTCACGCTTCGCAGAACACCATCGGCAAGCTGAAAACCGGCGAAAAAGCGCGTCTGCTGACCTGGCTCAATGTCCGGGAGGGCGTGTTTGAACTGTACGGATTTATCGACGAGGAGGAGAAATCCTGCTTCCTGATGCTGACCAGTGTCAACGGCGTTGGCCCGAAGGCGGCGCTGTCCATCCTGTCGGTCGCACCGCCGGACAGACTGGCGCTCAGCATCATCACCGGCGATGAAAAAATGCTCATGCAGGCGCCGGGCATCGGCAAGAAGATCGCGCAGCGCATTGTACTCGAGCTGCGCGACAAGATGAGCAAGGAGCAGCTCGAGACCGCATCTGCAGCGTCTCCGGTGGCGGCAGCCGCCGCTTCCGGCGGTGTCAACCACACGCAGGAGGCAGTCGCGGCGCTTATGGTGCTCGGCTATACGCAGGCAGAGGCGCTGCACGCGATGGAGGGTCTGGATGCTGCCGGCATGGAGGCGGACGAGATCATCCGTCAGTGCTTGAAAAAGCTGGTCAAGTCCTGATTTTGGACGATAAAAGCCTGGTCAAGTAGGAGAGTGTACCTTTGAGTATTGAATTTTCCGGCGGCATGACGGATGATGAACGCATCATCTCCACCCGCCAGCTCAGCGAGGACGAGACCGAGAATTCGCTCCGTCCGAAATCCATGGCGGACTATATTGGTCAGAAAAAAGCCAAGGAAAACCTGAGTATTTACATACAGGCCGCGAAAATGCGCGGTGAATCGCTCGACCATACGCTGCTGTACGGCCCGCCGGGTCTGGGCAAGACCACACTCGCGGGCATCATTGCCGCAGAAATGGGCGTGAATATCCGTGTTACGAGCGGTCCGGCGATCGAAAAAGCGGGAGATTTGGCGGCTTTATTGACAAATCTCTCAGAGAATGATATTTTGTTTATTGACGAGATTCATCGTCTCGACCGTGCGGTAGAGGAGATTCTCTATCCCGCGATGGAGGACTATGCACTCGATATCATCATCGGCAAGGGGCCTTCGGCGCGCTCGATCCGTATCGACCTGCCGAAATTTACGCTCATCGGCGCGACTACGCGTGCCGGTCAGATGACCAGTCCGCTGCGTGACCGCTTCGGCGTCATGCTCCGTCTGGAGCTGTATTCGCCGGAGGAGCTGTGCGGTATTGTTGAACGCTCGGCAGGCATTCTTAATGTACCGTGCGAGCATGAGGGCGCATTCGAGATTGCGCGCCGCAGCCGCGGCACGCCGCGAATCGCCAACCGGCTTCTGCGCCGTGTGCGAGACTTCGCACAGGTAATCGGCACCGGTACGATTGACAGAAAAAGTGCCGACATTGCGCTTCGTGCACTCGAGATTGATGAGTTAGGTCTGGATAACGTAGACCGCAGGATGCTCAAAAGCATCATCCAGAACTACGGCGGCGGTCCGGTCGGACTGGATACGCTGGCTGCGACCATCGGCGAAGAAGCGATCACTTTGGAAGATGTTTATGAGCCGTATCTCATGCAGATCGGCTTTCTCAGCCGCACGCCGCGCGGACGCTGCGTGACGCTGCAGGCTTACCGTCATTTGAATCTGGAACCGGCGGACGGACAGCAAATGCTGTAATGCAATCATTTCTCCGCCTTTATCATACAAGAAAGTTAGGTGTTTCATTTGGGTAGATATTTTGGAACAGACGGCGTTCGCGGTGTAGCGAACTCGGAACTTGATGCACTGCTGGCGTTCAAGATCGGCGCGGCAGCGGCATACGCACTCACACAGGAGTCTGCACACGGCCGCAAGGCGAAGCTGCTAATCGGCAAGGACACCCGCGTATCCTCGGATATGTTGGAGAACGCGCTGGTCGCGGGCATCTGCTCGGTTGGCGCGGATGTAGAGCTGCTCGGCGTTATCCCGACGCCGGCGGTCGCTTTCCTCACCATTAAGCACAAGGCAGATGCGGGTATTGTCATTTCCGCAAGCCACAACTCCTTTGAGTACAACGGCATCAAGATTTTTGCAGGCAACGGCTACAAGCTGCCGGACGAAACCGAGGCAAGAATTGAGGACCTGATCGACGATTTCGAGTCTATTCCGAAGATGACCCACGAGAAGATCGGCCGTGTACTCAAAAGCGAAATCGACCCGGTAGTCGAGTACACCGACCACCTTGCAGATACCATCAAGGGCGACCTGTCCGGTCTGCGCGTAGCGGTGGACTGTGCAAACGGTTCCTCCTCCACAACGGTGGAGCGCCTCATGCGTCTGGTCGAGTGCAAGGCGGAAATTCGCTTCTATGAGCCGGACGGCATCAACATCAACGATAACTGCGGCTCCACCCATCTCGGTCAGCTGAAGGAGCGCGTCCGCTCGGGCAATTTTGATCTTGGCGTTGCCTTTGACGGTGATGCGGATCGCTGCCTGATTGTAGACGAGACTGGCGAGGAGCTGGACGGCGACCGCATTATGGCAGTCTGTGCGGCGCACATGAAGAAGGAAGGCAAGCTGCGCGGCGGCGCATTTGTTGCCACCATTTTGTCCAACATGGGTCTGCACGCCTACGCCGATAAGAACGGCATGAAGATTGAGTGCTCCAACGTCGGCGACCGCTATGTGCTCGAAATGATGCTCAAGAAGGGCTATATTCTGGGCGGCGAGCAGTCCGGACACGTTATTTTTCTTGAGTATGCGTCCACCGGTGACGGTGAGCTGACTGCACTGCAGTTTATGTCTATCCTCAAGGCGAGCGGCAAGAAGTGCTCGGAGATCGCAGCTGAGGTTGAGCCGTGGCCGCAGCTGATGATCAACGTCAAGGTGCCGAACGATAAAAAGGCTACCCTGCAGCAGCTGCCCGAGGTCAAGGCGGCTATCGATGCGGCTTCTGCGGAGCTGGGCAATAACGGCCGAATCCTGGTTCGTCCGTCCGGTACGGAGGCGCTTGTGCGCGTCATGGTAGAGGGCACGAACAGTGAGCAGGTAGATACTTTGGCAAAAAAGGTTGCCAAAGTCATCGAGTCTGTTGTATAATGTAAAAGAGCCAACGGGAGTGGGTGTGGTTTGCACACCCACTTTCTTCATTCTGAACAGGGAGGTGGGAGCATTTGCGCACAATTCCATAATATGCTAAGCGCCAGAACTGCGGTGCAGCCGGTATCGCAGTTGACGAGGAAAGGGTTAATCGAAAGTATTCGGCGGGTGCCCTTCGGTCACAAGTGGGTTGATCGTCAGCAGGCTGTTAAAACATACGGGCGACCGTATCGACAGAGCAGCTATGCGTAACGCACTATTTTTATACCCAAAATTAGAAATTCACCGCATATATTGAGGTAAGGCAATACGAAATAATTAAACAAGAGCGATTTGTGAGAGAGTTTTGCGGACCAACAAGGCGTGTTTGGCGGTAATGCTTGATGTATTATCGTAAAATCGCAACGCAGTCAGGACGTAAAATCTTCACAAAGCGGCGCGGCAGCGCGACCGGAGTTCGTGCAAGAAGCCGCAGCTTTCATTGTTCCGTGCTGTCTAAGGCTCATACTGAAATGTTGCGGAAGATATGTTATATTTACCGTTGCAAAGGAGTATTATTTTATGTGTGGAATCGTTGGATTCACCGGACGCGAGAATGCGCTTCCGATTCTCATCAAGGGTCTGTACAGCCTGGAATACCGTGGCTATGACTCTGCCGGTGTGGCTGCCTTCACGAAGGACGGTCTGCGCGTTGTCAAGGCGCGCGGCCGCATTGCAAACCTTGAGGAGAAGATCAAGGAGGAAGGCGGCGACATGTACTGCACCTGCGGTATCGGCCACACCCGCTGGGCAACGCACGGCGAGCCGTCCGACCGCAACTCGCATCCGCATCTGGGCGGCAAGGGCAAGGTAGCAGTTGTACACAACGGCATTATCGAGAACTACAAGGAGCTGCGTGAGCGTCTGGAGGCACACGGCTATGAGTTTAAGTCCGAGACTGATACGGAGACTGTCGCGCACCTCGTGGACTATCTGCACACAGGCAAACAGGAGGATCTGGCAAAGACCGTTCTGCAGGCTGTACAGCGTCTGCGCGGCTCTTACGCACTGGGCGTAGTTTCGATGGATAACACGCAGGAGATCGTCGCTGCACGCCGCGGCAACCCGCTGGTTATCGGTATCGGTGAGGGCGAGAACATGATCGCATCCGATATTACCGCTATTATCAATCGCACTAAGCGTTACATTATTCTGGATGATAACGAGGTTGCAATCGTTCGCCCGGACAGCGTAGTTGTCATGAACGAGTTCGGCGATGCGGTAGAGAAGGAAATCATGACCGTAACGTGGGATATGTCCGCAGCGGAAAAGGGCGGCTACCAGCACTTTATGCTCAAGGAGATCATGGAGCAGCCCAAGGCAGTTGCCGATACGGTCAAGCCGCGTATCAAAAATGATGCGGTTGTATTCGAGGACAACGGTCTGACCGACGAGCGTCTGCGTGAAATCGAGCATATTCATATCATCGGCTGCGGCTCTGCACTGCACGCAGGCATGGTCGGCAAGCGCGTGATTGAGGCAATGTGCCGTATTCGCTGCACGGCAGAGGTTGCCAGTGAGTTCCGTTATGAGAACCCGATTATCGGCAAAAAGGATATGTGCATCGTTATCAGTCAGTCCGGCGAGACGGCGGACACGCTGGCTGCCATGCGTCTGGCCAAGCAGGCAGGTGCGTTCACGATTGCAATTGTAAACGTCGTTTCCTCGACGATTGCGCGCGAAGCAGACGGTGTGCTGTATACCTGGGCCGGCCCGGAGATTTCGGTTGCGACAACCAAGGCATATTCCGCACAGCTGTCCGCTCTGTACCTCATTTCGGTTAAGATCGCGCGTGTGCGCGGCCTGATTTCCATCGGTGACGAGCGTGCGCTCTGCGCTGAGCTCCAGCGTCTGCCGGAATGCATTGAGCAGACACTGGGGTGCCAGTCGGATATGCAGCGTATCGCTACGCTGTATGCAAACCGCTCGAGCGTGTTCTTCCTTGGACGCGGACTGGACTATGCCGCCGCGCTCGAGGCTTCGCTCAAGCTGAAGGAAATTTCCTATATTCATTCGGAGGCGTACGCTGCCGGTGAGCTGAAGCACGGCACCATTTCGCTGATCGAGGAGGGTACTCTGGTTGTTGCTCTGGCAACGCAGCCGGCACTGTTTGAGAAGACGGTCTCCAATATCCGCGAGGTTGTAGCGCGCGGCGCAAGCGTCGTGCTCGTCACCACGGACGATTTCACCGGGGACGAGTCGGTCTGCCAGCACATCGTGCGCCTGCCGAAGTGCCTGTATGAATTTTCCGCTTCGCTCTCGATTATTCCGATGCAGCTTTTGGCATACTATATCGCAGTGGAGCGCAACTGTGATGTCGATAAGCCGCGCAACTTGGCAAAGTCGGTAACTGTAGAGTAAAACGTCAACAATATTGTCATAATCACACAAAAACAGAAGCGCGTTTTTGTGTGATATCGGTAAAGATGACAATCGTTTCTTGACATTTCCAATTCTACCGCGTATAATAGCTATTGACATGAGAAATGATTATCAAATACAGCCATCGAACGGGATTCCCGATGAAAAGCTGTGCCGTCTGGCACGGCAAGGAGACGGACTCTCGATGGAGAATCTGATCCGTCGTTATACCCGTCTGGTCAAGACCTGTGCACGGCCCTACTTTCTGGCAGGCGCCGATGCAGAGGATCTGATGCAGGAGGGCATGCTCGGGCTGCTGAATGCCGTCCGGGAGTACGACGAGAGCAAGGGCACACCCTTTGGAGCGTTTGCACGGTTGTGCATCACGCGGAAGATTTATTCCGCAGTGAAGGCGGCAGCGTCGCTCAAGCACGACCCGCTCAATCAGTCTATGTCAATCGATCGACCTCTGTTTGAAGACCTTGCGGAATCGCGTACCCGGGTAACTGCACCGAATGGTGATCCTGAATCGCTTGTTATCGGCAATGAGGAGAGGGAAGAGCGGAAAAAGAAGCTCTACTCGCTTTTGTCTGAATTTGAGGCACAGGTTTTGACGTTGTTTTTGGACGGCTTATCGTATGAAGAGATGTCCGAAGCGCTGCACAAACCAATCAAATCTGTGGATAATGCCGTCCAGCGCATCAAGCGAAAATCGGCAGCCATTAAACCTATTTAGGCGATAGCAGGCGCAGTGTCTGTACGCATATATTTCAAGTTTCCCGAGGGAACAGTATCAAAGAGAGGTAAAAACCATGTACGAAGACAAGACTTTAGTATGCAAGGAATGCGGTAAGGAGTTCGTGTTCACCGCCGGCGAGCAGGAGTTTTACGCAGAGCGCGGTTTCCAGAACGAGCCGCAGCGCTGCAAGAGCTGCCGTGACGCGCGCAAGAACGCTGCACGCGGTCCGCGTGAGTTCTTCACCGCTACCTGTGCTGCTTGTGGCGGCGAGGCTCGCGTTCCGTTCGAGCCGAAATCTGACCGCCCGGTATATTGCAGCGAGTGCTTCGCAAAGATGCGTGAGCAGTGATACCGTAACGATAAAAAATCAATAAATGACACGTTAAAAGTGCCAGTAATGACTTTTCTCATTGCTGGTGCTTTTTTCTTTGCCCAAAGGAAAGGAATCGGCAAGGGAATGTATGTGTTCCGAAAAATGATAAAGAAATGAAGAATCGGATCCGCAGGTGATGGGCGGCTTGCGGCAAAAGAAAACCTCTGCTCAAAATGAGCAGGGGGGATCTTTTGATTTTAAGCAATAACGTTGTATTCCAGAATTAAGCCGCGTTTCTGCCGGTCGTCAAGGTCAGCAATAGCGGCCTCAATGCTGGGAAATAAGCAAGGGCAGATATGACCTTTGCTGAGATTCACGAAGCTGTACATAAATGCATAGAGAAGAACCTTTATTTGGCTTCGTTGATGGTAAGCAGCTCTTCGACCGTCTCTTTCTGCCGGCGAAGAAAGCCGAGATAGAAACCGTCAGAAACGGAAAATGCGATGAATGCTGCGTGCAGCAGAAGGGCTCCGATATGTATGAGAAGATCTATAATCTCTGCGATGTTTATATTTTTTGATGCATAAAAGGCATAGGTGGGATTGGTGAGCAGCAGATAAAAGTCCCATAAGATAAGCGCACTGACCGGAATCAGGGCGAACGATAAGACAATCCAAAAGCGGGTGTCTTTCTTAAGGGCCTCGTATAAATGCAGAATATCGGCGTGCTTGGTTTCCAATTCTTCGCGCGAAAAGCGGGAATAGTAATCCAAGCCACATAGTTTCTGGTGCTTGATGAATTCGGCTGCGCCGTTTTTATCGGACTTTGATGGTATATTACTGGGCATAGGCGATAACTCCTATAAATCGGGGTAGTTCTTGATAAAAAGAAAAGGAAGACCCTAAAGAGCCTTCCTTATCGAAAGTGTCGGTAATGAAATCCTCATTACTGGCACTTTTTTATTTGTCCGCAGTAAAAATAGTCCTCAAATAAGGAGGAAAAAGGTGTGAAAAATGAAAAAATGATCTATCTCCCATATGTTCGTTTTGAGCAGGAAGAGGGAGAAGCAGAGGGCAGCGGCTGGTACTTTACGCAGTATAATGCCGAAACTGGAGAAGGTAAAGGCTGGCACGAAACAGAGTTCATGCCGGATTGCTTCTTTGAAACGAACTGCGAGTGCGGCGAACCGGAAACAAAGTTCTTTGATGTGCATATCAATGAGCCGATCGAGCAGTGGAGTTGGCCGGAACCGCCGGATGACGATGCGTTCACGAACTACGATGCGTGTTCCAACACAACGCGGGTTTCGCTGTCAAGTGCCTTCAAGTGCTCGACGAGAGAAGCCAATCCTCCCGCGTTGCGGACAACATCCAACGGCAGCTGAACAACCTCGCCCAAAGAACGAAGCGCTGCAGCCGTGCTCTTTCTGCTTGGAACATCAATACCCACTGTGTTCATAGAAACACTCCTGTTTGGAATTTGCAATGGACAACGCCCTCTTTACCCATTGCCGATTCTATCTGTTTGCTTACATGAATGCGCTGGCTCTACCTGCACAAATCGAACACTGCTTTAATCCGCACACGGCGCGGGAAAAAGGTTTAGTGGCCTACGGGCAAACCTTGGTGTCTCCCTCTTGTGCCCGTGCAGAGCAGGCAAGAGCCTGTTCGCTTCTCAAGCGATAACGCTCCGGATAGCGGCATTCAGCAAACCGCGTTATCTCGTCGCAAATCTTGACAAAATACTTAAAAACCGATACAATATAAAGGTTAAAAAGGACTTTCGGCTCCTGCTCTGACGGCGGGAGCCTTTTTGGAGGAAAACCATATGAAACTCACATTATGCTGCCCGACCCTGTTCGGGCTGGAGGGCATCGTCGCGGACGAGCTGCGCTTTGGCGGCAGGCTGACCGACGTACACGCGGAAAACGGTCGCGTGCTGTTCACCGGTGACGAGAACACGCTCGCATGGGCGAACCTGAACCTGCGGTGCGCCGAGCGCGTGCTCATCCGTATCGGCACATTCAAAGCCAAAACGTTCGATCAGCTGTTCGAGGGCGTAAAAGCACTCCAGTGGGAGCAGTTCATTCCGGCGGACGGCGCATTTCCGGTCAAGGGTCACAGTCTGGACTCCGCGCTGCACTCGATTCCGGACTGCCAGAAGATCATCAAAAAGGCAGTCGTATCGCGTCTGGGCGCGAAGTACGGTCAAACCTGGTTTGACGAGATCGGCGAAAAGTATCAGATTCAGTTCGCCATCATGCACGATGTGGCTGAGCTGTACCTCGATACCTCGGGTGCCGGTCTGCACAAGCGCGGCTACCGCGCCAACAGCAATGCGGCGCCGCTTCGTGAGACGCTGGCGGCGGCTATGGTCAAGCTGGCGCGCTGGCGCGGGCGCGATCCGTTCCTCGACCCGTTCTGCGGCTCGGGCACGATCGCGATTGAGGCGGCCATGATCGCGCAGCGCCGTGCCCCCGGTCTGCTGCGCCGCTTTGACGCGGAAAAGTGGAGCTGCTTTGACAAGTCGGTCTGGCAGCAGGCGCGCGAGAGTGCGCTCGACCTTGCCCAGCCGGATGCAAAATTCGATATCGTCGGCAGCGACATCGACCCGGACTGCGTGCAGCTGTCCATCGAGAACGCGCGCAAGGCCGGTGTAGCGAACACGGTGTTCTTCGAGCGCGCGGACGCAGTAAAGCGCGATTACAGCGGTGCAGGCGTACTGTTTGCCAATCCGCCGTACGGTGAGCGTCTGCTGGACCTGCAGCAGGCGGAAAAGCTGTACGCCGACCTCGGCAGAGCGACAAAAAACAGCCCGATGAAGCAGTATCTGCTCAGCTCGGACCCGCTGTTCGAGCGTTGCTACGGCCGCAAGGCGGATAAGCGCCGCAAGCTGTATAACGGCATGATCAAGTGCGAGCTGCATATGTATTTTAAAGACCCATCTGCACAGGATAAGTCGGTAAATAAGCACTCTGACCGTCCGTCTGCTAAACGACCGGCAAAACACTGAGCAGTACAGGGCACTGTTCATAATTTGTTCAGAAAATTTTTGTGAAAATTCCGGATTACCCCCTTGCATATTGCGGCTCCTTGGTGTAAGATAATACTCGAAGTTAGCACTCGGGTAATTTGAGTGCTAACCCCCAACATTGTAAAATCTTATTTTTCATAGGAGGAATCCATTATGAAGCTCAAGCCCCTTTGCGACCGCGTAGTTATCAAGATGGTCGAGGCGGAGGAGACCACCGCAAGCGGCATTATTCTTACCGCATCCGCACAGGAGAAGCCCCAGGTTGCTGAAATCATCGAAGTAGGCCCGGGCGGCGTTGTTGACGGCAAGGAAATCAAGATGGAAGTTCAGAAGGGCCAGAAGGTCATCACCGGCAAGTACACCGGTACTGAGGTTAAACTGGACGGCGAGAAGTATATCATCGTTCGTCAGAGCGACATTCTGGCAATCGTAGAGTAATTTTCAGGAGGTAATTCATCATGGCTAAGCAGCTTATTTACGGCGAGGACGCGCGCAAGGCTCTGCAGCGCGGTATTGATCAGCTCGCTGATACCGTTAAGGTAACCATCGGTCCGAAGGGCCGCAACGTTGTACTGGATAAGAAGTACGGCGGTCCGCTGATCACCAACGACGGTGTTACTATCGCCAAGGAGATCGAGCTGGACGACGCTTTCGAGAACATGGGCGCACAGCTCGTTAAGGAAGTTGCCACCAAGACCAACGACATCGCAGGCGACGGTACCACCACCGCTACCGTTCTGGCACAGGCTTTCGTTCGCGAGGGTCTGAAGAACGTAGCTGCAGGTGCAAACCCGATGGTAATGCGCCGCGGTATCTCCAAGGCAGTCAAGGCTGCTGTTGCAGCAATCGCTGAGAACTCCAAGAAGGTTGACGGCACGGGCGACATCGCTCGTGTAGGCGCTATCTCCTCCAGCTCCGACGAGATCGGCACCCTGATCGCAGAGGCTATGGAGAAGGTTTCCACCGACGGCGTTATCACCGTTGAGGAGTCCAAGACCGCTGAGACCTACTCCGAGGTTGTTGAGGGCATGCAGTTCGACCGCGGCTATATCACCCCGTATATGTGCACCGACACCGAGAAGATGGAAGCAAACCTGGATGATGCTCTGGTGCTGATCACCGATAAGAAGCTGTCCAACATTCAGGAGTTGCTGCCGATCCTCGAGCAGGTTGTTAAGGCCGGCAAGAAACTGCTGCTCATCGCTGAGGACGTTGAGGGCGAGGCTCTGTCCACCCTGATCGTAAACCGTCTGCGCGGTACCTTCACCTGCGTAGCTGTTAAGGCTCCGGGCTTTGGCGATCGCCGCAAGGATATGCTGCGCGATATCGCAATCCTGACCGGCGGTACCGTAATCTCCGAGGAGGTTGGTATCGAGCTGAAGGACGCTACCATGGATATGCTGGGTTCTGCCCGTCAGATTAAGGTAACCAAGGAGAATACCACCATCGTTGACGGTGCAGGCGACAAGCAGGCTATCGCAAACCGCGTTGCTGAGATCCGCGGCGCAATCGAGCGCACCACCTCTGACTTCGACCGTGAGAAGCTGCAGGAGCGTCTGGCTAAGCTGGCCGGCGGCGTAGCAGTTATCAAGGTTGGCGCTGCAACCGAGACCGAGATGAAGGAGCAGAAGCTCCGCATCGAGGATGCACTGAACGCAACCCGCGCAGCTGTTGAGGAAGGCATCGTAGCAGGCGGCGGTGTAGCTTATGTAAACGCTATCGCAGCGGTTGAGGCTCTGGCTGCAGAGGCAACCGGCGATGAGAAGACCGGTATGCAGATCGTTGCACGCGGTCTGGAAGCACCGATGAAGCAGATCGCTGCCAACGCAGGCATCGAGGGCGCAATCGTTGTTGATAAGGTAAAGCACGCTGACAAGGTTGGCTACGGCTTTGACGCTGCAACCGAGACCTACGGCGACATGATTGCAAACGGCATCGTTGACCCGACCAAGGTAAACCGTTCCGCACTGCAGAATGCAGCATCTGTTGCTTCGATGGTTCTGACCACCGAGAGCCTGGTTGCTGATAAGAAGGAGCCGGTTCCGGCTGCTCCGGCTGCACCGGATATGGGCGGCATGTACTAAGCAGTACCGAAAAACGCTGAAAACACTGGGGATTTCGAGGGTTAAAAGGCAAACTTGTGACAATCGTCAGTGGAAAAGCATCAGATATGTACAAGGCCGACGCCTGCATTTTGCAGGCGTCGGCCTTTTTCTGTTGTCGAAAAATTACAGATGCAAATGTGCTTAATGGATTACTTCAAGAGGCTTGAGACTATCCCGAAAATGAAAATAGAGCGCTTCACAGCAATGAAACGCTCTGTTTCTTTGTATGAGTATCATCGGACTTGCGTGCTCCGGAGCTTCATGCGGCATTGTTCGGAAATCCGGATGAGCAGTTCCGCGGCAGCCAGAGATTATTCGTACAGCGGGAACTTCTCGGTGAGTGCCAGAACGCGTGCGGAAATCTCGTCCTTCTTCTCATCGTAGTGGTAGATGCAGTCTGCGATGCAGTCCGCGATGACCTTCATCTCTTTCACGCCCATGCCGCGGGTCGTAGCGGCCGGAGTGCCCAGACGAACGCCGGAGGTGATGAACGGGCTACGCTTCTCGCCCGGAACGGTGTTCTTGTTGGCGGTGATGTGAACCGAATCCAGACGCGCCTCCAGATCCTTGCCGGTGCACTCCTCGTCGGTCAGATCAACGAGCAGCAGGTGATTGTCGGTACCGCCGGAAACCAGCTTGACACCGCGTGCCTGCAGCTGTGCAGCCATAGCCTTGGCATTCTCGACGATCTTGCGTGCGTACTCCTTGAACTCCGGCTGCAGTGCCTCGCCGAAGCAAACCGCCTTGGACGCGATAACATGCTCGAGCGGGCCGCCCTGGGTGCCCGGGAATACAGCGGAGTTAATACGCTTTGCCAGAACCGCGTTGTTGGTCAGGATCAGGCCGCCGCGCGGACCGCGAAGCGTCTTGTGGGTGGTGGTGGTAACAACGTCAGCATACGGCATCGGGTTCTGGTGCTGGCCGCCGGCAACCAGACCGGCAATGTGCGCCATATCGACCATCAGGTAAGCGCCGTAACCATGTGCGATCTCGGCCATTTTCTCGAAGTCGATGGCGCGCGGATACGCGGATGCACCTGCAACGATCAGCTTCGGGCGATGCTTCTTGACAGCCTTCTCAAGCTCAGCGTAGTCGATGAAGCCGTCCTCGTTTACGCCGTAGGAAACAAAGTGGTAGTTCTTGCCGGACTGGTTGACCGGAGAGCCATGGCTCAGGTGACCGCCCTGAGACAGATCCATGCCCATAACGGTGTCGCCCAGATCGAGCAGAGCGAAGTAAACCGCAAGGTTGGCCTGTGCACCGGAGTGCGGCTGAACATTCGCATATTTTGCGCCGAACAGCTCACATGCGCGCTCGATTGCGATACGCTCTACCTTATCAACAAATTCACAGCCGCCGTAGTAGCGCTTGCCGGGAAGACCCTCTGCGTACTTATTGGTCAGCACGCTGCCCATAGCAGCCATAACGCCGGGAGAAACGATATTTTCGCTGGCGATCAGCTCGATATTCTGGCGCTGACGGTGCAGCTCCTCGTTCATCGCACTGCCCAGCTCGGGGTCGATCGACTGGATCATACCGATGGAATCCATCATTTCTTTGTACATTTGAACTACCTCCAAGCTTTAGTAGTATAAAGTTCTCTTTGACTATACCATTGCCCTCCTAAAAAAGCAAGTCGATTTTACGAAAAATATAACCAAAGATGAAGGATTGCAAAAAGCCTCCTGCAAAAATAAAAAAAGGCAGGTTGCCCTGCCTTTGCTTAGATGTTCTGATAGAACAGTCCGTCCCTCGTGCAGTACCACAGCAGCATGCCGTGCCGAATATAGGGCAGACGCACGTCTAATCCCCATTCCGGGTACTGCTTTTTGACGATCATCGTGTCTCCGGTGAGAAATGCAACGAACGAGATATAGTGCTCGCGGTGCATTTCATGCGGTGCGGTGATATACCATTCGCCGTCGCTGTGCTCAATTTGCAGTGCATTTTCCTCGTCCGGTTTGTGCATAACGAGGTTGGTCAATTTTGCACCGCAGCAGGTCACATCTGCGTCATCGGTCGAGAACAGCAGATTGCCGCAGGCAGGACAGCGGTAAAACCGCATTTTCTTCATATTGCCGTTAGTCATATCGTTTTCCTCCAGATCGCCTCTCAGCAGGGCTTCGGTGTCCACGCCGAGGGCCTGTGATAACAACGGGAGGAGCGAGATATCGGGAGCACCGCCGCCCGTTTCCCTTAATTAAAGATATTGTTGGGTAAAAAAGAAAGGTCAGTCGATTTTGCCGATGAAGCGGTAGTAGATTTCTACTTCCTGCTCACGACTTCCGTCCTCGCCCTTGACAGCTTCGTGGACGGTTATTTTTTCAATTAGAGTGTTCAGAAGTTCGGCGGTCAGCTCCACAGGGTTGACATACTGTTTCATTAGGGCAATCCACTTTTCAGCATCCGCTGCGGTCTGTACGGCGGCTTCCATCGTTTCGTGAAGCTGTCTTATTTTTGTTTCAAGTTCCTTTTGCTCGTTCTGGTACTTCTCGGACAGCATATTGAAGTTATACTCGGTTATGCGTCCGGCAGACCAGTCCTCATACATTTTAGCAAACAGCCCGTCAACCTCGGCTTTACGCTTCTCTGCCTTTTTCAGCTCCGCAGCCTGCTTTTTCTTCGCAGAGTTTCTTTCCCTGTCGCTGGCATTGAGCAGCCGTTTCAGCAGCTTGTCCTCGTCTTTCTGTACCATCATAGACCAGTATTGCAGTCTTGCAAGCACATAGGCATACAGTACATCATAGCGGATATAGTGCATGGAACACTGGCGTAATCCCTGTCCGTACTTACTGCAATGGTAGTGTGCATAGGGATTTTTGTTCTGGCTGTTTACACCATAAGCCAATGACCATCCGCAGTCCGCACATTTTACCAGCCCGGAAAATATCTGCGTTGTGCCATTCTTCTGTCGTCTGCGTCTGCTTGCAATCAGCTCCTGAACTTTTTGGAACACTTCTTCGGAAATGATGGCTTCGTGGGTATTTTCCACACGATACCATTCTTCCTGCGGCTTCCGCACCTTTTTCTTGTTCTTGAATGAAATGTTGCTCTGCTTGTTGTGAACGCTGTGACCGATGTAGGTTTCCTCTTTCAAAATGCTCTTGACCTGTGCTATCGTCCACGCATAGGCTTTTTCTGCGGGCGCACCGGCGTAGATATTGGCGAAAGTCCCATATCTTTCATAGTTCAGCCAGCCGGGGGTAGGTACTTTTTCTTCCACCAGAATCCGTGTAATGCTGGCGGCACCCCTCCCGTGTACGGCAAGGTCAAAAATCTTCTCTACAATCCAGCGTGTTTCCGGGTCGATCAGAAGATGACCTTTTTTGTCCGGGTCTTTTACATAGCCCAGCGGTGCATAGGCTCCATAGTGTGCGCCATTGGCAAATCTTGTGTGCATGGCAGCCTTGACCTTTTTGCTGGTCTGTCGGGCGTGCATTTCATTCAGGATGTTTAAGAACGGGGCAAGCTCGCTTTCTCCGTTGATGGTGTCCACATTGTCATTGATGGCAATGTAGCGTACTCCCTTGCTGGGGAAATAGATTTCCGTGTACTGACCGGTCAGGATATAGTTTCTTCCCAGACGGGATAAATCCTTTGTGACAACGCAGTTGATTTTCCCGTCCTCGATGTCATCAATCATCCTTTGGAAACTTGGACGCTCGAAATTTGTCCCGCTCCATCCATCGTCAATGTACTCGTCTACAACGGTCAGCCCATGCTCTGCGGCATACTGCCTAAGCATCATGCGCTGGGTCTGGATACTGCCGCTTTCCCCCTGTAATTCATCGTCACGGCTCAATCTCAAATATAGTGCAGTGTTATAAATCGTTGTATTGTATGGTTGTTTCACGGTTAAAAATCCTCCTTCTAAAAGAAACAACCCACGCTTATACAATACTCGCTGGTACAAGTATATCATAAGCGTGGGCTGATTGACAGTCGTTATTCCGTATTTTTTCAGGAAGCGGCGGCAGCGTGCTGGATCACATCTTCCAGCAGACTGTCAAGCGGCTTCCCATCCTGTGCGAAATGCTCCGATACTTTGATACGGACTTTCCCCATGACAAAATACTGGGTGCCGTCTTTTTCGGTAAGCAGGGTGCCGCTGTTTTTGTTATTGCTCTCGTTTTTGCTTTTTGCCATAGGCAGTTACCTCCCATAATAATCTTTGTTTTTCTCTTGTTAACTCGCTTTTTCTCACATTTTCATTTCTTCATAGAGATTTTTTCTAAGTCTATGTCATTCCCCTTGGCCATGAATCATGGATATTCGGATGTTTAGGGTACACAAAACAAGACGTCGTCTTATTCTGTTATGATCGGCCTTTCTTCCCCCAACTCCTTACGGCAGCCTAACCTCCCATGTCATACAGGATCTCCTTTACTTCAGGGTCCTTAATTCCTTCGTTCTGCTTATCCATAAAGGGGCGTCATGATGCTCCATTGCTGAGTCTCTGCTCTGATGGTAAGAAATCTGACTTGGCTCTCTATGTTTATGAATTTCTTCTGTTCCTTTCAGCACCTTGCGGCGGACGTCTCCTGAATCTCACAGTCGATCTTCTTATGCTGCCTGCGGCTGCCTGTGAATGTCAGAAAGCATCTTCTGCGCATCATAGGTCACTCCATTTGCCAGGATGGCATAAAAGACTCTTATCAGCTTACAGCTGATCGCAATCACGGATTGTTTCTTCTTGAGCGGATTGTTCGCTCTTGTCGTGTAATACTCATGCAATGACTTAAACTCCGGATTCTTCGCTATCAACGGAATCGCTGCATTGAACAGTACTGCCCGCAGCTTACTCCGACCTCTTTTACTTATGGACGTCTGTCCTTTGTGCTTTCCTGAGCTGTTCTCCCGTAATGAGAGTCCTGCCAGCTTTTGTATCTGTCTGGGTGATTCGAAACGCCTCACATCACCCACTTCTGCCAGAAATCCGGCTACCGTGATCACTCCTATACCTTTGATGGCAAGCATCTGCTCGCTTTCGGGTATCTTCCTGCACAGCTTTTCTATCTCCTCCATAACGGCGTCAAGCTGTGCCTTTTTGTATTCGTAATCCTCGAGCAACAGTTTCATTTCATACCGGGCAGCCGAAGAGCCTTTCTTTAAGCCGATGCTGCGTTTTGCTGTCTCACACAGGGTCGTTGCCCTTTTCATTCCTACAGCCCTAAGCTTTGCATCACGCCAGATTTGATTGATTTTCTCGGCTCCCAGTTCCACGATTGCTTCCGGAGTACAAACTTTCTTTAGAAGCAGCATACTGCTCTGTGCTTCATAGTCCCCAAACACATCTGTGTACTCGGGGAAATATATGGCGAACCATCTGGCAAACCTGTTTTTGATCTGGGTCATCTCCCTGATGAGTCTCTTACGATTGGCCACCATAATTCTTAAATCAGCATACACACCATCCGGTGTATACGGTGCAGAATACCGGCCCTCGGTAACCAGCTTTGCAATTACCTTCGGATCCTTCCTGTCATTCTTGCTTTGGCTGTTGTCATCCAGTTCCTTGGTCTGCTTTACCGCATAAGGATTAACCATAACCAGGAGGATGCCCTCATCCTCAAGATAAGCGCCGAGGTCAAACCAGTAATGACCTGTCGGCTCGATACCTACGATTGCATCCAGCTTCTTATACTTGTCCTGTAAATGCTGCATCCATGCTTTGAAAGATTCAAATCCTTCTCTGCTGTTGCTGAACGGAAAGACTTTCCCAAGCTCAATGCCTCTCCAGTCAAATGCCCTGGCATACTGTGTCGTGCTTCCGATATCGATTCCAACTACCAAAGTTGATTCTTTTACTTGATTGATTTTTTCATTCTGCTTATAATTCATTTGTGGGTGTCTCCTTTGAACAATGATTCTTATTAACCGCCAAGTTAACAATCATTATTCTATGGGTGGCACTCATTTTTTGCAAACCGGTTATTTGTTACTTAACAGGAATGCTCCATAAATGAAATATGCCCGACAAGGGAATGTCAGGCAGGTGTACAGCCGCAGACTGTCTCCATGTCAACCAAACTGTGTCAACCGGCAGAAAAGACTTTGAAAACAATCCATAGGCGCTCTATGATTACTTTTTACTTTTTCTTTGATTTCTTGGTTGACATGGTTGACAAAGGAGAGAAATGCCCCAAATATCAGGCTTTTCCCCGTCAACCGGCTGTCAACCGAAGCGTTAACCAAACTGTCAACCGGTGGCTTTTCAGAATGGCAGTTCCATTTGCCGGGCTTCTTCTTCCGTGATTTCCTGAAAACCGTCCCCCTCCGGCGGGTCTTGGTTGACACGCTCCCAGCCTTTTTGAGAACCGTATTTCTTATACCGCTTCGGGCTTTTGTAGGCTGCCCAGCCCTGTATGATGCCGCCCGCAATGCCGGTATTCATAATCTCGCAGATTGCCCGTGTCTCCCAGTCTGCCGGGGAATTTAAGTTCCCCAGCGCTTCCTCATAAAGCTGCTTGGAACATACCCTGTCGCCGGTGTAGTCCTCCAAATAGGCGTAGATCAAGCCAGCCTGTGTGTCCTCCTGCATGAAGTCCTGCTGATGGGCGTTCAGGTATCGGTTCATTTCCATGCTGAATGACAGCTTATACTTCCCACTGCGGTAAACCGTCATGGCTTCCGCCCACATCTGTTCGATATACGCCCTCGCCGCCGCTTCATCGTCCAGTATGTGAACCTCCGCCCGTTCCGGGTACACCGTCACGGGGAGAAAGCGCCGGTTGCCGGTGCGGTCACGGGGTAAAAAGTCCTGCCGGTTGGTCGTCCCTCCAAATACACATTGCCGCAGCCGGTCTGCCGGATGTGTCTCATACGGCACTTTGTAGGTTTCTTTCTGGCGGCTTAAGAATGACTTGATTTCCTCAATACTCTTGGCGTTGGCTGTGGCGATCATCTCCGACATCTCGATAATCCAATGCCCTTGCAGCTTGCGGTACACATTTTCATCGTCCAGCTTCTTCAAATCGTCTGAAAACCATTCGTCCCTGCCTGCCAGCAGCCGGAAAAAGGTAGATTTCCCGGCTCCCTGACCACCAACCAGACAGAGCATGACCTCAAACTTGCTCCCCGGTCTGAATACCCGCCGGATGGCTCCCATCAGGAACAGTTTCAAGGCTTCATAAGTGTATTCGTCCGTATCGGCTCCCAGAAAGTGATGCAGGGCGTAACGGATGCGCTCTGTGCCGTCCCATTGCAGGTTGTTCAGGTAATCCCTGACCGGATGGTAGCGGTTTTCATTGGCAACAATCTTGATGGCGCTCTGCACCTTTTTCTCGCTGGTAAGCCCGTAATTTTCTTCCAGATACAAAAGCAGGTAGTTCATGTCCATGTCGGTCAGCGTGGTACTGGTGCGCTCCCAGCCCAGCGGCTTCACAATGTCAATCTGCTCCGTCAAAAGGTTCAGACGCAGTGCCCCACGAAACAGCGGGTCACGCTGGAACACCGTCAGGCAGTTTCGGATGCTGTTCTTCACGCCGCCTTTCTGCGTCCCCTCTAACGTCTCCCGGATTTCTTCCGGTGTCTGCGCCGGTTCCATTGTGTCCATCGTCCTTTTGACCGCTTCCTGCGTTTCCGGCGGCAAGCTCTGAAATTCGCTGTTCAAGCCGCAGCACCTCCTTTCCCTGTGCGGCGATCAATGCCGCTTTTTCTTCTATTTCTCCGTATAACAAAATATCCAAAAGGTATTCTGTGTAGCTTATCCTCTGCAACGCTTCCACAAAAAGAGGATGCCAGATGGCATCCTGCGGCTGTGGGGCGTATGCTGTTTTCCAATGCTCCAGCAGGCGCAGATAATCGCATAGCACCCGGAAACAATACCGTTCCGTTTCCCGAAATCTCTGCTCCGCTGATTTTTGTCGGGGCTGTGACCTGTTGTGACGCTTCTTATCTGGCGGCGCATTGCCGGATTTCTCATAGGAAACACCGAAGTCCTCCGCAAGCCTGACCGCAGCTTCCCGTTTCCCCAATCCATGCAGCAAAGCGGCAAAGTCGATCACATCCCCTGAAGCCCCGCAGCCGAAGCAGTAAAAGCGGCTGTCCACTTTCATGCTGGGCGTGCGGTCATTGTGGAATGGACAGCAGACCATGCCGTTTCTTCCCACCCGGATTCCATAGAATGAAGCAGCCTGCCGGGTGGTAACAGACTGTTTCACCGCTTCAAATACATTCAAATGCTCCCTCCATAAAAATGCCGGTAGCGGTAAAGCTGCCGGTTATGTCATAGCTCCATCTCGTGTTTCTTTCTCTGTACTTCCTGTGGCTGCTCTCTCCGGCGCAGTGCGGTATCTACGGCGTTCTGTACCTGCCGCAGCCGTATCACTTCCTCTCGGAGCGGCTTGTGCTGCGGAGACAGTTCGGCATACTCTGTTTTTAACTGTGCGTATTCCTGTTTCCATGCTTTCAAGGCAATGGGTTTTCCGTCCAGTTTTTCTTTCAAAATACGGCGGGCGGCATAAAACAGCCGTAACTCCGCATCGTGGGATGTTTCAAATTTCTCCCTCTGTTTCTTAAACTTGATATTGTTCAATTCCGTATAAACAGGTTTTAGCCGCTGGTAATTCTCGCCCTCCCGTATCAATTCCTGCAATTCCTTTATCCGGGCAGATTTCTTTTTCATGGAGCCGCTTAATGCTTCAAATTCTTCACTGACAGAGGAAAGACGCTCCTGCAAATCCTCTAATGTGAGCAGCTTGTTTTCCGTCAGATAATTGACGACTTCGGCAAACTGCTTTAAGTTTCCGGTTCTGGCTTTATTGCTCCATGCCCCTGCGTTGCGCTGGTTGTAATAAGCGATCAGCAGGTCGGCAAGGCTCGGTGTCTGGGGTTTGGAAAGTTCTTCTTTTACCTCTGCCATCCAGACAAACAGAGCTTTGATCTTCTTCCTCACATCCTGCATGAGCCGGTTGGTGGCTTTAATCCAGCGGTTCAGTTCCCCTTTCTCGGTGCGGATGCCCTTTGCTTCCATCTGCCGGACATTAGCTCCCTCGTGGACAGTAGGTATCAGGTCAAGCCCCTGCCGCACATAGGAACGGTGGTCGATACGTACATCCAGCCCTTTTTCCTCAAATTTTGTATTAACGGCAACCGCCCACTGCTCCCGCCAGTGTTCCAGCGTTTCCGGCTCGTGCCAGTCTGTTGTGTGGACAGCATTAAACATATAATCGCCATTTTTATCCCGGATTCGGTTTCCATCTTCATCAAGAAGATATTCCCGCCGCTGTTTTTGTCCCCATGTGCCATCCGGGTTCAAAGGGCGCATTGTTGTCATCACATGGAAATGCGGGTTTGGGATACCGCCGTCCTCTTTCTCCGGACTGTGAAAAGCAAGATCGGCAATCATGCCTTTTGCCACAAACTGCTCCTGCACGAACTTCCTCGCCAGCTCCATGTTTTCTTCCAGCGTCAATTCATTCTGCATGGCAATATCAAATGAATAGGCAAGCTGTGCTTTTGGATGTTTCTCGCAGTTCTCCACAGCATTCCAGAGGGTCGCCCGGTCAAGATATATTTCCGGCGCATGGGGCGGCAGCATGATTTCCGAAGCGATCACGCCGCCCTTTTTGGTGTAGTCGCTGACTTCTCCATAGTAGCTGCTGTAAAGACGCTCCCCGGCTCGGTAGGCTGCGCTGGCAATGGCGCTCTGACCGGCGCTGCGCTTTATCTGTGCGATTGAAAAATGATAAAGTGCTATCCTTAGTCACCGCCTTTCTCCTGCCCGGAAATACGGGCGTGGTTTTCTGCGGCAGACCGGATGAAAGGCTCCGCCTGCGGCAGATTCAAAATGCTTTCCATGAGGGAATAAAATTCCGCTTCGGATAGCTCCTTTGTCTGTGGTGCAATGCTCTCAATAGCTGCCCCACGGGTAATCAGCCGGTGCGTCCTCTGTTTCCGGGAACCGCTTTCCAGATACGCCTGCCGGTTTTTCAAACGCTGCATTTTCCGTTTTTCCTGTTCCAGCAGGACAGTGGTTTTTTCATATTCCTGCTTCAACTGTTCCAAAGATTTTTCCATGTTCTCACATCCTTTGCTGATAAGATAAAGAAAGACCATCCGCAGACAGTCCGTGTGTCAGTGCTTCTATAAAACCCGATGAAAAGGGAAAACCGCAGAGCGGATTTCTCTTTGCGGCGAGTACACAGGGGATAGCCGCTTTAGCGGCGCAAGGGGGTGTAGCCACCTTGTCGGAGCGAAGCGAACGCAGACCTCGGATTGCTGATTTTATCAGCGGCAGAGGTAAGCTCCGCAGGACGCACGATACATGGTCTTTAGACTATGTATAGAAGTGCGCCCTTAGTTCCTAAGGGATTTTGCCGTTTCCGGCAGTCTTGTCCTTTTTCTTGGAACGCTTGGAAAGATACTTCGGGCAGTCAACCACAACCGCCCGGAAGCTCTGTTTACATTCGTGCTGGCATTTCCGGCACAGTTCGTTGTAAGTGATACGGCTGCGGTCATTTAAGAAGAAAGACCATTCCAACCGCCGCTTGTTACTCATTCTTGCCATAACCGGCTCCTTTCTCCGTTTCTATCTGATGTACGCAGATAGGCTGTTTTGATGTAGCGTCTCGGTATCATTTTTAAGTTTTTTTCCCTCTGTATGCCCCTTTGGAAAGTGCGGCAGTATTGCAAGTCAGGGAATGATACCTCACGCTTATTTGTCGCTTCCCGGTACGGTTTCGGAGCCTTTTGCCATCCATTCAAAGAAAGCAATTTTGCTGACCTTGATAAGTCTGCCCCTGCGGAACGCTGGAAAGCCGGGTGTGTGTACCAGCTCATAGGCGCTCGCTCTTGAAATTCCCATAATCCACTGAATGTCCGCCACATCCAGAACCAGCGGTAAATCCTCGTAGCTGTTCAATCTCTTTTTATCGTTCATTCTGTTCCTCCCATAAATCAAATAGGTTAAAATGCTTCCTGTTGCCGTTCTCCCCAAAAGCCGTTTTCCTGCCCCATTCCTGCGGTGTTTCCCTGCATTGGTGCGCCGGATGCGTCACTTCTCCTGCCGGTCATATCCTTTTTGGACGGTCATTCACTTGTCAAAGTACTGTTTGGTACGAAATTACCAACTGCAATCATCATAGCGGACTATCCTTGACAAAACAATGCTTCTGCGATACCATGAGTGTAATGGATATAACTAAATTATATAATTACCATAAACAAAGGCAGGGGATAGGGATGGAGAATCAATTTATACGGCATGAGCCATGTTTTGAAAGGATTTTGTTTGTCCTGACGCTGGACAGGAAGAAAATGAAAGAACGGATTTTGATTGGGGAAGAACAGCAGATCCGCTTCCGTTTGAACGGGAGCCAAAACGCAGAGGTGCTTTGTGATATGACACGCCCACTGGGAACTTTTTTGATAAACTTTGAGCGTGACACGGACAGAGACTGGAACTTATACGGGCTTTCTCCGCTGCGGCAAGCCCTCCACTCCAACCGATGGGAACAGCCGGAGCTGGAGCAGGCGGCAAGCGAATTTCTTTGGGAGAAATATCTTAGCAACGACCCTCTGAAAATGTATGTGGCGTTCCGTATCTGGAACAGCTATCTGCTTGCCAGAGAACCCCGTGACCGTAACGCTGCCTGTGACCGCTTCATGGATAAAATGAGCAGCCTGACCGGGGTATTCCATAACGAAACCATGAGCTTTGACAGGGAGACAGGAAAACCGAAACATTTTCAAGCTGGCAGCCTTTATTTCAAAGGCGCACCGTCAGAAGATACCCGGCTTGACCTCTGGTTCCCGGACAACCGGCGCACAGAAGAATGTGTGTCTGCCTATGCGTCCCTCTACCCGTTGATTACCTATTATCTGAACAGGCTGAATGACTGGGGGCTTTGCTTCCGGCGGTGCAAGGTTTGTGGAAAATATTTTCTGGCAAAGAGCCAGCGGTATGAGCTGTGCAGCGACAATTGCCGAAAAGCACAGGCGCTTCAAAACAAGCGGGAATTTGACGAGAGGGCAAGAGAAAATAACTATGACCTGCTTTATAAAAATGAATGCCAGAACTGGCGCAATAAGATCAACAAAGCGAAGAGGACAGCGGGATTCCCGGCTGACCAGCTGGAAGAAATGCTGACTGCTTTTGAAGCGTTCAAGAAAGAAGCATTGAAGAGAAAAAAGGCTGTAAAAGAAAAGACAGCCAGCCCGAAAGAATTTACGGACTGGCTGTATCAGCAGAGTAATATTATAATAAATTTATCAGTCTATTGATTTTATACTTTCCTGACGGCAAAAGTTTGAGCGTTTTTTGAGATTTGGCTGTTACGATAAATATTATGAATTGCAAATGGAGATGATAGCATGAAACAAAGGCTTCTTATTGTTGATGATGAACCGGGAATTGTAGATATGATGGCGAGTTATTTTTCTTCTCAATATGAGGTGTTGACCGCTTATTGCGGAAATGAAGCACTTCAAAAATTAGCAAGACAGCCCGATTTAATCCTGCTCGACATCAATATGCCGGACATAGACGGATTGACCCTTTGTCAGAAAATTCGGGAGCTTATTACTTGCCCCATTCTTTTTTTGACGGCAAGGGTCGAATCTGCCGATAAAATCATCGGCTTTCAGGCAGGTGCCGACGATTATATCATTAAGCCTTTTGATTTGGACGAATTAGGGGCGAGAGTTGCCGCACATCTGAGGAGGGAGCAGCGACACAGGAATAAAGCGACAATTCGCTTCTTTGGTGAACTGACGATTGATTATTCAGCCCGAACCGTCACAGTGGCGGGTGAACCTGTTGCTTTATCAAAAAGGGAATTTGATATTGTGGAGCTGCTTTCGCTGAATGCCGGACAGGTATTTGACCGGGAGCGTATTTATGAAACAGTGTGGGGACTTGACGGCGAGGGTAACAGTGATACTGTCATGGAACATATCAGGAAAATCCGGGCGAAGCTGGCTGCTTGTACGCTTCACAGTTATATTGATACAGTTTGGGGGTGTGGTTATCGGTGGAACGTCTGAAAAATATGGAATTAAAGAAAACTTTTCTCGTCCTATCTGCTTCCTGTGTTTTGGTGGCTCTCCTGATGTTAGGCTTAGTCTTTATGATATGCAATTCAATCAGCAGCAACTTTCCCTCCGGTGGAATAGAAATTTTAGCAGACGGTTCAATCGTTAAAATGGAAACCCCCACAGAGACCCAGCAAAATATATTGTCCATGCTTGGAATCATTCAAATTGTGTCCTGCATTGTTCTCCCTATGGGCGGGCTGGCTCTATCCGGCATATTATATTATCATATCAAATTGAAACAGCCGATCTCCACGCTACGGAATGGGATTTCACGGATTCGGAACCATGACCTTGACTTTTCTATGCCTGTCCATTCTGATGATGAATTGGGGCAGCTCTGCACCGCCTTTGATACTATGCGTGAAGAACTTCTGAAATCAAATCAGGAACTGTGGTGGCAGGCAGAAGAACGGAAAAGGCTAAATGCCGCCTTTTCCCATGACTTGCGCAATCCGATCACGGTCTTAAAGGGAACTATAAAATTACTGCGGCAGGGAACAGCAGATGAACAAGCCATTGACAGATTGGAAAGCTATACATTACGGATTGAACAGTATGCAGAAGCTATGAGTAGCATCCAACGATTAGAACAAATGCCGGTGCGGATAAACGAGTATTCCTATTCACTGCTACATTCTGAATTAGAGGAAACAGCAAAAATTCTTGCAGGAGCATTAGAACCGTCTGTTTCCGCACCTGATAAGGGGACAATACAATTAGATCATGGATTGGTTTTAACCGTTGCTGAAAATCTAATTGGAAATGCGGCTCGGTTTGCAAAGAGTAAAATTGAAATTCATTTGGAACGGAAAGGAAACTTCTTGCATCTATCAGTTACAGACGATGGGCCAGGCTATCCTGTGGAGTTAATACAAAGCGGCCCGAAACCGTTTGGAAAAATGAAAGAAGACTCCGCACACTTTGGTATGGGGCTATACAGCAGCCAGATACTATGTCTGAAGCATGGAGGAACACTTACACTGGAAAACAGCAAAAGTTATGGTGCAACGGCTACTGCTTCTTTCCAAATAAATCAGAAACCTTGAGCGTTTTTTGAGATTTCTGTTTTACACTCTCCTTATATTATAAACAAGGAGAGTGTTTTTTATGAACATTGAAGCAAAGGAACTATCGAAAATCTACGGCAGCGGCGAGAGCCGTGTCGTTGCGTTGGATAAAGTCAACCTTGAAATTGCATCCAGCGATTTTATTTCTATTATGGGACCATCTGGCAGCGGCAAAAGTACCTTGCTCCACCTGCTGTCTGGACTGGACAAGCCGACTTCCGGCAGTCTGACATACGATGGAAAAGACATTTATCGTTTTAATGACAAAGAACTGTCCTCATTTCGCCGTCGGCGCATCGGATTTATCTTTCAGCAATTCAATCTTCTCCCTGTGCTGACCGCAAAAGAAAACATCATCATGCCCCTGCTTCTGGACAAAAAGCAGCCGGACGAAGTATATCTAAATCAGCTTACGGATTTGTTAGGTATTCGTGAACGGCTGACCCATTTGCCCCATGAACTTTCCGGCGGTCAGCAACAGCGTGTAGCGATTGCCCGCGCCCTGATCGCAAAGCCGGATATTATTTTTGCTGACGAACCGACTGGAAATCTGGACAGCAAGAGCGGCGGCGAGGTTATGGAAATGCTGCAAAGCATATGGAAAAAGATGGGGAAAACGCTTGTTATCATCACTCACGACAGCCGCATTGCAAGAATGGCAGACCGGCAATTTGTAATTGTGGACGGTGTTCTTTCGGAGGTGACAGCAAGATGAAATCTTATTTAGCTCTTGCATGGAAAGAACTGAAAGCACAGAAAATCACGGCAATCCTGATCTTGGTTGCAGTTATCATGTCCACGATTATGACGACAGTGATCGGTCAGTCTATTGGTATATTGCAATCCATGCGTATTCAGCAGGCGGCGGGTCTGAACGGAAACCGTTATGCAACCTTTCATCAGCTTGGCAAGGAACAAGCGCAAAAGCTGCATGAAGATGATCGCCTATATGATGTAGGCGATACGATCTTTATCGGCAGCACACCATTAGGCAACAGTAGTTTATCTTTATATCTTCGGGAATATCACGATAACGCATTATCTATGTACCCGGCAATCGGAAACGTAAAAGAGGGACGATTACCAGAGGAAGCGATTGAGATTGCCCTGTCGGAGGATGCGCTTCAATATCTTGGATTGGACGCTGTAATTGGCGATACCGTTTCTCTGGATTTGAGTGTTTCCGTTATGGATGGATCGCTGTCAGAGTTAGAATATTCTGCTGATTTTGTATTGACGGGCATTCTGGAAAGCAGCTATATCGGCTACGCATCTGGTACGGTTGAGGGGATTGTCGGTGAGGGAACCGCAGAAGAACTGTTGCCAGAAGAGTATCTGCTTTATTCCACAGATTTTAAGACTTATGACAAGCAGAATTTTCAAAGCATCATTTATGCTCTCGCAGAAGATTTGAACGTGGATGAACGGTATATCCAATATAACTGGGTTTTGCTTGACGCTATTGGTATTTCCTATGATGAAGCGGCAGACAGCGATACCGGTACGGGATTTTCATTTATGACTGCGGCGTGTATTTTGGTGGGTGTTCTGGTCTTGCTGGCGGCTGGGCTGGTAATCTACAACATTCTGAAAATCTCTATCACAAAACGCATCAAAGAATACGGAACACTTCGTGCGATTGGTGGAGAACGAGGGCAAATCTATCGTTTGGTTTCTTTGCAGCTTTTGATTCTCTGTGGAGCCGGTATTCCTATCGGATTGCTGCTCGGTATATTGTCGGCAAAAGGTGTATTGATTGCGGCTACGGGGCTTCTCAATCCCGATCTGTTCATGGCAAACAGCACTTCCGAATTGAACTCTGCAATCAACACCGCCAGTACGGTAAAACTACCGATGCTCTTTGCCAGTATCGCAGTCATACTTCTGTTTGCTCTGCTGGCTGCCTTTCCTGCTGCCCGGTACGCATCCCATGTATCTCCTACTGTTGCTATGTCGGGGCAGACTGTGAAAATCAAACGCAGGATAAAAAGGAACCGCAACATCCGTAATTTTGAAGCCTATTATGCAAGGCTCAACCTAAAACGAGGGCGTGGAAGAACAGCAGTTACCATTCTGTCTTTGGTTATGAGTATTACCGTATTTGTTGCCTTGCAGAGCTTTACAGGGCTGCTTGATGCCAGCAGTTCCGTTCAGGACATGTATTTCAGCGACTATGCAGTTACAAATGAAACCGTTGGCATCCCATCAGAAGCCGTAAAAACATTAGCGGAAAATGACGCAGTAGAAAGTGTTTCCACTACACGGCTTTCTGTATTTATGCCAGGTGCCGGTGATATACTGCCCTTTGAAACTGATCTTTCCGTACAGAGCCATGAAACCTTGCAGCTTGTAAATGTGGATGAAGCACAATTACAAATCTATGCTCCTAACTTGTCTGCTCAGGATAAACAGGCTTTGAAAGATGGAACAGGCTGCCTTGTAAAAAATCCCATTGCCTTTTCTTATGGAGATACAACTGTTCAGCAGACTGATCTTACCGTAGGTGATACCATTCAACTGGGAGACAGAACACTTCCTGTATTAGGATTGACCGATACAGCAATCACAATCAATAATGATGGCTTTACGAATGGTGTTCAACTCATCGTGAATGACGAAATATACTGTTCACTGCTCGGAAACGACAGTTATTCAGAAGTCTATCCTACATTACAGGATAACGCCGATACAGATACCTTTGAAAGCTGGTTGGATAGCTGGTGCAGCAATTATCCAGGAACACATTGGCTTTCCTATCTCCAAAGCAGCAATGAGATGATAGAAAGCTTTGAACAGATCAAAATGCTGTGCTGGGTGCTTATCATCTTTATCGGTATCATTGGCATCCTGAACATCATCAATACCGTTTACAGCAATATTCATACTCGTGTCGGTGAAATCGGGATGCAGCGGGCTATTGGAATGAGTGCCGCAAGCCTTTATAAAACATTTCTGTGGGAGGGCGCTTATTACGGTATCATTGCGTCAGTGATTGGAGCAGTGTTTGGCTATGTCTGCTGTATCTTTGTCGGAGCAGCACAGACCGATGCTTTACAGCTTGTCGCTGTTCCGGTTATGGCGATTGTGGAAGCTGCGATTATTTCTATTGTGGCCTGCCTGCTTGCAACGGCAATTCCTCTGCGTTCTATTGCAAGAATGAGCATTGTGGATTCTATTGAGACTGTTGAATAATATCAAAAACGACAATTAAAACAAGAAATCCCCCATAAAGCAAACCTTGTTGCTTATGGGGGATTTCTGTATGTTCTTTTGGGGTGTGCTAAGTCCCGTATAAGCGTGGTGTTGTTATGTTTGGTGTGGTATCTTTAACTATGGGAAACTCCACGCTCCCATTTGGATACCGCTTTGTCGCTGACACCAAGCTGTTTGGCCAGCGCAAGCTGTGTCAGTCCCAGTTTTGTCCGCAGAGCGCGGATCAGTCTGCCGGTTTTTACCTGATCCATTAGGATCACCTCCCTTGCATTCTATTATACGGAAAACGGAGGAGAATACAATGAACGCTCCGTAGAGTTGCGGAAAACTGAGAATGGAGAATGGAAAATTAACGTAAGAACCTGCGGCATCCTGCTCCCAAAGCAGGCGCAAAGCAAAGTAAGCATAAGGCAACACCGCATAATTAAAGCCGCGGCTCCTTTATGCGGTATTGCCATAAAAATCCCGCGTGAAATTCAACGCGGGATTTGTTATCTTATCGGAAGACAGACTGCGGAAACGCTTCCGGGTCGGCTGCCTTTGCGGCGGCATCGTCGATGCGGACCTCTCCGCTGCGGACGAGTTCACCGAGCGAATCGTCCATCAGCATCATACCCTGATTGCGGCCGGTCTGCATGGTGCTGATGAGCTGATACGACTTGTTCTGGCGGATCAGGTTGCGCACGGCAGGGGTGCCGGTCAGAATCTCAAATGCAGCTACGCGGCCACCCATGGTGCGCGGTACGAGCGTCTGGCAGACAATGCACTCGAGCACCTCGGCAAGCTGAATGCGAATCTGCTCCTGCTGCTCTGGTGGGAATACATCTACGATACGGTCGATCGTACCGGCAGCTCCCTTGGTGTGCAGTGTGCCGAATACAAGGTGACCGGTCTCGGCAGCCGTGATAGCGGTCGAAATGGTCTCCAGATCGCGCATCTCACCGACGAGAATAACGTCCGGGTCCTGCCGCAGAGCTGCTCGCAGGCCGCTTGCGAAGCTGTCCGTATCCGCACCGATTTCGCGCTGGTTGATCATTGAGCGAATGCGCGGGTGTACATACTCGATTGGGTTTTCAAGCGTGATGATATGGCGTGCCGCGGTGCGGTTGACGTGGTCGATCAGCGCCGCCAGCGTGGAACTTTTACCGGAGCCGGTCGGTCCGGTCACGATAACCAGTCCGCGCGGCTTTTCTGCCTGCTGTATAATGATATCCGGCAGGCGAAGCTGCTCCGCAGTCGGGATTTCCATCGGCAGCAGACGCAGCGCCAGCGCCGTGTGGTGCTGCTGGCGAAACAGATTGCAGCGCATACGCACGGAATCGGCAAACGTCACCGCAAAGTCGGACTCGCCGATGGTTTTCAGCTCGTGCAGCTGATGCTCATCCGCAAGCTGCTGTGCCGCATCCTGTACATCCTGCTCGGTCAGAGGTACGTCACCGTGGGTACGCAGCTCACCGTCGATACGCAGCATCGGCGGGAGACCAACGGTTAAATGCACATCGGAGGTGTTTTTCTCCTTGGCGTAAAAAATCAGAGTTTGTAAATCGTACAAGGCGTGTCTCTCTCCTTGGTGTCCCAAAAGCAGGGGACAGAGTTTATATGGGTATTGTACCGCAAATTGCCTGCTGATGCAAGTAAGGATAAACGAAAACGGCTTCGGGAATCCGAAGCCGTTGAGACCGTTGGAACACTTTGTTCTTCTTTTTGTTTTCGCGTGTTATTTCGGCGGGTCGTTTCCTTTGTTTGAACTGCAGTGTGCTATGACTTCGTTCAGATAGACCGACATGCCTGTACACAGGACACCTTGTACCACACCTTCAAACAGAGCGGCTGCCCAGTTGCCGTAGCTGGCATAGCGCGATGCGACTGACAGACAAGCCAGTCCGATCCCGCAGAACGTGAGTGCCAGAGGGATAAATTGATTGGGAAACCGCTGTATTGCTTTGAGTCCGCGTCCGATGCAGTACAAAACCGCTACCAGAACCGCGAAATCCGCCTTGATATACTGCGTTAGTTCTTCCATGGGTTCACCTCCCTCTGTATCAGCTTATGCGGAACGAGAACGATGTTTGCCAGGCATATTGTAGGGCGGTATGACCTCATGCCGCCGTTCGCAACGATCTGCACATGCATACAGGCGGCGGGCCGGGGTCAGCCCACCCTGCATGATACGTTTATCGCTATCTACTCCTCACTCTCTGCAAGCTGGGCTTGCAGATTTTAGTTTGCTGCTGTATAATACAATAGATTAGGAATGTTCATCGCCAAATAAAAGGCTGGAAAATATGGGAGATACGAAGATGAATACTGCTTCTATTCTGGGCGTGCAATTTCACGCCGTTACCAAGCAGCAGGCTGTTGAGCTTGCAATGAGCAAGATCCGTTCCCGGCAGAAGGGTTATGTTGTTACCCCGAATCCGGAGATCGTCGATCTCTGCCGCCATGACGAAAAATTCATGGGCGTTGTCAACCATGCGACGCTTGTCCTGCCGGACGGCATCGGCATCATCTATGCGGCGAAGATCCTCGGTGAAAAGCTGCACGGCAAGGTAGCCGGCATTGAATTTGCCGAGAGCCTTGTTGCCGCGATGGCCAAGGAGAACATGCGCCTGTATCTGCTGGGTGCGAAGCCCGGTGTTGCCGAAAAGGCAGGTGCAAACCTGTGTGCGAAGTATCCGGGACTGGTGCTCGCCGGCACGCATGACGGCTATTTCTCCGACCCGCAGGAGGTTGTGGACAGCATCAACGCCGCAGGCGGTGCGGATGTTGTGTTCGTTTGTCTGGGTGCGCCCAAGCAGGAGAAATTTATCGCGGACAACATGGACGATATCCACAGCACACTGTTCTGCGGTCTCGGCGGCTCGCTGGATGTGTTTGCAGGCGTTGCCAAGCGCGCGCCGGATATTTTCATCAGGTTGGGTCTGGAGTGGTTTTACCGCCTGCTCAAGCAGCCCAGCCGTATCGGCCGTATGATGAAGCTGCCGAAATTTCTGCTCATCGTTATCAAGGAGCGGCTGTTTGGCAGAAAGGGGAAGTGACAAGAATGAAAGTAAAACTGCTTGCTTACACGCCGGACCCGGAAAAGCTGGTCGCGGCTGCAGCAAAGAACTGCTATTCCTCCACGGACGTTGACAGCGTGCTGGATGGTCTGACCGAGGAAAAGACCGAGAGTTTTGTCAACATGCTTTCCGAGATCGGCCACGAAAGCCCGATCGAGCATGTGTCGTTCACCTTTGCAATCGAGGGTGTATCGCGTTCTCTGCTGGCGCAGATCACGCGCCACCGCATTGCATCGTTCTCGGTACAGAGCCAGCGCTATGTGCGTGAGAAGGGCTTCGAGTATGTTGTTCCGCCGGAGATTGATAAAATTCCGGCTGCCCGGGCAAAATTTATTCAGGCGATGGAGGACGATCAGCGCACCTACGAGGAACTGACGGCCGCGCTGATGGAAGGCTACCTCAAGGAGCTGCTCGAGCAAGGCGTTCCGGAGAAGACCGCCCGCAGCAAGGCTGAAAAGCACGCCATTGAGGACGCACGCTACGTTCTGCCGAACGCCTGCGCGACCCGCATTGTCATGACGGCGAACGCCCGCAGCCTCAAGAACTTTTTCCGCCTGCGCTGCTGCAATCGCGCCCAGTGGGAGATCCGTGCGCTTGCCGAGGAGATGTACAGGCAGGTATACGCTGTTGCGCCGACGCTGTTCGGTCACTGCGGACCGGCCTGCGTGGACGGTGTCTGCACAGAGGGCAAAATGTCCTGCGGCAAGGCCGCAGAAGTGCGCGCGCACTATCAGGCGCTGCGCGAGGGCAAGTAACCCTCAAATCAATCTTGAGAAAGGCATTATATGTTACCGTTTAGAGAAATTACTTTAGAAGATAAACCAATGGTCGAGCACTGCGGCTCGCATTACAACTATCATCTGTGCGAGCGCTGCTTTGTCGATCTTTTCATGTGGCGCAGCCACTACAATACGCAGATTTGCTTCAAAGATGGCTTTATGCTGGTGAAAATGTCTCCGCTGGACGGCGGGCACGACTGTTATCTTGCGCCTGTCGGTCAGGGCGATCTCGGCGCTGCACTGGATGTGCTCGAGCAGGATGCCGCTGAACGCGGTCTTCCGTTCGTCATCGTCTCGGTCGCTGAGCCGATGATCGAGCGTATCGAAGCCGTTCGTCCGGGCAAGTTCATGTTCTCGCATGACAGCGAGGACGGCGACGACTATATCTACCTCGCGGAAAAGCTGCGCACGCTGTCCGGCAAAAAGCTGCAGAGCAAGCGCAACCTCGTCAACCGCTTCAAGACCGCCTATGAGGGCCGCTGGAGCTACGAGGATATGACCAGGGATAACATCAAGGACGCATTCGCGTTCCACATCCACTGGTGCAACCTGAACGGCTGTGCACGCGAGCGCGATTTTGAAGGCGAGACCTGCGCAATCGTGCAGGCGCTCCACAACTTTGACTACTTGAATTTGCGCGGCGGACTGCTCCGCTTGGACGGCGAGGTTATCGCGTTCACATTCGGCTGCAAGGCTATGCCGGATATGTTCGTGGTACAGATTGAAAAGGCTGATCACACGATTCAGGGCGCGTACCAGATGATCAACCAGCAGTTCGTACAGCGCAACTGCAATGATGTGGAATATGTCAACCGCGAGGAGGATCTGGGACTCGAGGGTCTGCGCAAGGCGAAGAAGTCCTATTATCCGGTAATGCGCGGCGTGAAATATATGGCTGTGCCTAAGGAGTAATCAGAAATGATGCGATTTGCAGAAAAGGGCGATTTTCCTGCCGTTCGTGCCCTTTGGGAAACCTGTTTTCCGGATGAGGGCGGCTTCAACGACTACTTCTTCGCGCACTTTTATAAAGAGAAATATACGCTGCTATATCTTGAGGGCGAAATGCTCGTGGCGATGGTGCAGATGCTCCCGTACCGCATGACGGTGGACGGCCTCTCCCGCGAGGCAACGTATATTTACGGTGCATGCACCGACCCGAAGCATCGCCGCAAGGGTTATATGGCGCGGCTGCTCGAGCGCTCGTTCGAGTTGGACAGGCAGGGGGGACGCATTGCGTCCGTGCTCATTCCGGCAGAAAAGTGGCTGTTTGATTTTTACAAACCGTTCGGCTACGAGCCGTTCTTCCATATTTCCCGCCGGGAGATTACCTGCACGGCAGGGGAGCGCGAAGCACCTCAGCGGCTGACCTCGGCGGATGTGCCTGCACTGGCGGCGCTGTATGACAAACTGGTGCCGAAATGCCGCATCGAGCGGGACACGGCGTACTGGAACGCGCAGCTTGCGCTGTTCGACACGCTTGGTGCGGGCGTATACGGTTGGTTCAAGGACGAAACGCTCACCGGCTATGCGTTCTGCTGGGAGGACAATGTGCAGGAGCTGCTCGGCGCAGATGACGCGCAGTTGCAGGGTCTGCTGCAAACGCTCGGCCGCGGCACGCTTACCGTGACGGAGATTGGCGCGGAAACCGCACTCGGTGTATGCAAATGGCATAAAAAAGCGGATGAAACCGCTGGATATATGAATTTAATGCTCAACTGAAAGGTGTGACAAACATGGTATATGTATTACTGGCAGAGGGCTTCGAGGAAGTCGAGGCGTTGACTCCGGTCGATCTTCTGCGCCGCGCAGGTGTGGAGACCAGGCTGGTCGGTGTGACCGGTGCAACCGTGTGCGGTGCACGCGGCATCAATGTCGTAACCGACCTGTCCATGGACGAGGTTGACCTCGCAGCGGCAGATATGCTGATTCTGCCGGGCGGCATGCCGGGCACAACTAACCTGTACGCGGACAAGCGTGTCACCGATGCGGTTCGCACGATGGCGGATGCAGGCAAGTACATTGCGGCAATCTGCGCGGCTCCGTCCATCATTCTGGGCGGCATGGGCCTGCTCGAAGGCAAAAAGGCGACCTGCTATCCGGGCATGGAGGACGGCATGAAGGGTTCGACCCCGGAAAAGAAAAACGCAGTCACCGATGGCAGGATCATCACCGGCTGCGGCGTAGGCGGTGCACTGGATTTCGCGTGCGAGCTGATTACCGCGCTGTGCGGCAAGGCCAAGGCAGACGAGATCGCAGAGTCGGTCGTACATCATGTGTACGGATAAGAAAACGCTGCGGGGGCGCTATCTTGCCGAACGGGCAAGTCTGTCTGCTGCGGAAAAGCAGGTGATTGATCGCGCCATCGCACAGAACATTCTGCAAAGCGAGTTCTATCAGCAGGCAGAATGCATTTTCTGCTATGTTTCGACTGCTGAGGAGATTGACACCCGCATGGTACTCGAAAACGCGCTTGCGTCCGGCAGGACGGTCTGCGTGCCGCTGTGCGGCAAGGACGGCAGCATGACCGCGCGGAAAATCACCGCGCTCTCTGAACTGCGGACCGGTCACTACGGTATCCTGGAGCCGTCCGACACGGCGCCGGAGATTGCACCGGAGAACATCGACCTGATTCTTGCGCCTGCGCTCTCGTGCGACAGAAAAGGGTACCGTCTCGGCTACGGCGGCGGCTACTATGACCGGTTTCTCAGCCGGACAAACGCGGCCTGTGCGGCGCTGTGTGCATCTCAGCGCATGAGCGCAACTTTGCCGCGCGAGGCGTTCGATCGCCGCTGTCATTACATCATCACCGAAAGAGAGGTGCTGCGCACCGATGAATCAAGATAAACGCACACTGCTGCCGGGTCTCAGCCTGTTTGTGTGCTTCTGCCTGCTGACAGGTATGGAAAAGCTGATCACACACTTCAATCTGCCTCCGTCGCTGATGGCGCTCGGTGAGATCGTGTGCTTCGGTCTGGCGCTTGCAATGGCGCTGCCCGGCATGGATCGGGAGCGCTTTAAGCAGCGGCTTGCATTCAAGATGCCGCGTAAGGGCGGCTGGCTGCTCATCCTGTTTATGGGCGCGGCGACCGCATTTGCCGCCCTCAGCCTGAACATGCTGGAATACCGTCTGCTGGCGCATACCGGTCTCCGGCTGACGATTGCATCCCTGCCGATGCCGCTCGGCGGTATGTCGTTTGCATGGCGGCTGCTGATCGGCGTTGTGATAGCAGCTCTGGTCGAGGAGATCTATTTACGCGGTGCGCTGTTCAGCGTATACGGTGAAGAAGTCGGTACCTCGGCGTGCCTGCTGTTCGGCGGCATCGTGTTCGCACTGCTGCATGGCAGCCCGCTTGATCTGGCGGCAGGCTTCTGCGCCGGACTGGCGTTTACCTATCTGACCTATGTGTTTGATACCGTATGGGCGGCGGTACTTTCCCATGCTGCGGCGGCATTTGTCACCGTGGTGATGCAGTGGATAGCAGATACCTATGCACCGTTTGGCATTTGGAACATCCTGCTGCCGCTGACTGTGCTCTTTTTCCTGCTGTTTGTGTTCTTAACGCTGGACACGCTGGGAAAAATGCTGGCTCGCGGTTCCATTCCGCACTTTGAGGTCAGCGCCGGCTGGTACGACCTGTGGCTGCTGGTGAAAGAGCCCGGATTTATTGTGTTCGTGCTGGCATTTGCCGGTAAAATCATTCTGAATTACTGGATCGGCTGAGGCTGATCCGCAGAGAGGTGAATTATGGATAATCATTTTAACAACGATGAAACGCGGCGCGTACCGCTGCCGGGTTCGGAATCGCCGGTGCCCGAGCAGTTCACGCCGGAGCATTTCGATGACGATCGGGAGCTGGAGCAGCCGCAGAAGCAGCCCAAACGCCGCCGCAGCCGCCGCCGGATGAACGCAGGCTGTGCAGGCTCGATGGTGTACATGATCGCAGTAGTCGGTGCTTCGCTGGTGCTGTCGATTGCAGCGCTGTTCATGGCAAACGACATTTTTGCCTTTGTCAAGGCGGATGCGGTCAAGGAGATCACGGTTTCGGAGAACACCTCGGTATCCTCGCTCGCCAAGGAACTGGACGACCAGGGCGTTATCAATTATCATTCGGTGTTCAAGCTGTATCTGAAGCTCAAGCACCAGACCGATACCTCGGTTCTGGCAGGCGCGTATCAGCTGAACCCGTCGATGGACTACGGTCAGATCGTAGACGCGCTGACCAACACTGCAAGCACAGAGACCGTGCAGATTACCATCCCGGAGGGTTATTCCATCTCGCAGATCCGTCAGGTGCTGCTTGACAACCATATCTGCACCGAGGATGCACTGGATGAGGTGCTGAATGAATATTCCTTCAAGCACGATTTCCTTGAGGATGAAAAACCGGCCGCGGAAGGCTGGCTGGAAGGCTATCTGTTCCCGGATACCTATGAGGTATACAAGGGCAACGCTGCGGTAGTCGATACCATCAACAAGATGCTCAACAACTTTGGCAACAAGTACGATGCGGACATCAAGTCCGGCGCGGAGAATCTCGGCCGCTCGATGCACGATATTGTCACGATCGCCTCTCTCATCGAGCGTGAGGCACAGCGCGACGATGAGCGCGCACGCATTGCGGGCGTTATCTACAACCGTCTGAACAATTCCTCCGAGTTCCCGTATCTGCAGGTGGACGCGTCCGTTCTGTATGGTCTGGGACGCACCGGCGGCAAGCTGAGTGACGAGGATCTCAAGTCGGATTCCGAGTACAACCTTTACAACCACGAGGGTCTGCCGCCCGGACCGATCTGCAACCCGGGTCATGCTTCGCTGTACGCAGCAAGCCATCCGGAGGACAACAATTACTACTATTACGTTGCTATGCCGGACGGCTCGCACCTGTTTGCAAGCAGCTATGAGGAGCACGAGCGCAACATCGAGGCTTCTAATCAGGCACAGGCGCAGGCTGCAAACGCTTCGGCAGATACGACGACAACGGAGGCAAACGGTGAATAACACACCTGAATTACTGTCGCCCGCAGGCGATCTGGACAAAATGCGGTTTGGCATTGCCTACGGCGCGGATGCGGTCTATATGGCCGGAACGCGCTTCGGCATGCGTGCCGCTGCAACCAACTTTGACGATAACGCGCTGCGCGAGGGCATTGCCTACGCGCACGCGCACGGCGTCAAGTGCTACATTACAGTCAATATTATGCCGTCCAACCGCGACCTTCCGGCGCTTCCGGCCTATCTGGAGCTGCTGCAGGACGCAGGCGCGGACGCACTCATCATCGCGGATGTAGGCGTGCTGCGCATGGCGCGCAGATACGCGCCCAAGGTTCCGGTGCACATCTCGACTCAGACCAGCATCCTTAACCACGAGGCGGCAAACTACTGGGCGGATGAAGGCGCCGAGCGTATCGTGCTCGCGCGTGAGCTTTCCCTTGAGGAGATCGCCGAAATCCGTGCCAAAACTCCGAAGGAACTCGAGATTGAGGCCTTCGTTCATGGTGCCATGTGTATTTCGTACTCCGGCCGCTGCCTGATCTCGCAGTACATGACCGGCCGCGACGCCAACCACGGCGCATGTGCACAGCCGTGCCGCTGGAATTATTCTCTGATGGAGGAGAAGCGTCCGGGGCAGTTCTTCCCGGTCGAGGAGGACGGACGCGGCACCTACCTGTATAACTCCAAGGATATGTGCATGATCGAGCACGTTCCGGAGCTGATTAAGGCCGGTATTACCTCGTTCAAGATTGAGGGCCGCAACAAAACTGCGTACTATGCAGCCTGTGTCACCGGTGCATACCGTGCCGCGATCGACACCTATAAAAAGGACCCGGAAAACTTTGTTCTGCCGCAGTTCTGCCGTGATGAGGTCAATAAGGTCAGCCACCGCGAGTATTACACCGGCTTCTACTTCGGCAATCAGGAAAACGGACAGCATTACGGCGACAGCCAGTATATCCGCGAGTACGAGGTTGTCGGCATGCCGGTCGAGTGTGACGACAGCGGCAAAGCCGTGTTCGCACTCAAGAACCGCTTTTTCGATGGGGAAGAGCTGGAGCTGATTCAGCCGGGTCAGGCACCGTATACGTTCTGCGCGAAAAACGTCACCGATGACGAGGGCACTGAGCGTGAGCTGTTCAACGTGCCGCAGATGCGCGTACACTTTGCGTTCCCGTTCAAGGTCAGCGAGTGGGCTATTTTGCGGAAGGTCAAGGAAAGACCGGAGTAAACAATCAATGAGGAGTTAGGAGGCAGGAATTTTCCTGCGTGTCGGCTTACCGTAGGGGCGCACATTGTGCGCCCTTTTTCGTTCCCCCTTGCAAATCGCTTGAACAGGCGAACACGGTTCGCCTCTACGGCATGGTTTCTCCTGCCTCTTATCTCCTGCCTTTTTATGAATGGTTGCAACGTATGATAAATTGTGGTATCATTACAATTAAGTATGGAAACCTTTCGGGGTGAATTGAACCGAAAAATTCTAAGCAAGGGAAGTATATACATGAGCGATAACCAGAAGAAAACGATTTTCTCCGGCGTGCAGCCGTCCGGCAAGCTGACGCTGGGTAACTATTTGGGTGCTATCCGCAATTTCCCAATCCTGCAGGAGCAGTACAACTGCATTTACTGCGTGGTCGATCAGCACGCCATTACGGTCCGGCAGGAGCCTGCGGCGCTCCGCCGTGCAACGCTTGAGCTGATCGCGCAGTACATTGCCTGCGGTCTGGACCCGGAAAAGAGCATTCTGTTCATCCAGAGCCATGTGCCCGCGCATGCGGAGCTGGCGTGGGTGCTCAACTGCTTCACCATGTTCGGCGAGGCTTCCCGCATGACCCAGTTCAAGGACAAATCCGCCAAGCATGCGGACAACATCAATGTTGGTCTGTTCACCTATCCGGTTCTGATGGCGGCAGACATTCTGCTGTACCAGACCGATCTTGTTCCGGTTGGCGTGGACCAGAGCCAGCACATCGAGATCTGCCGCGACATTGCAAACCGCTTCAACAATCTGCATCCGAACACCTTTACCATTCCGGAGGGCTACTACCCGAAGGTTGGCGAGGGTGCCAAGATTACCAGCCTGGTTGACCCGAACAGCAAAATGAGCAAGTCCGACCCGAACCCGAACGGCTATATTCTGCTGATGGACAAGCCGGAGGATATTATGCGCAAGTTCAAGCGTGCGGTTACCGACTCGGATTCCCGCATCATCTTTGACCCGCAGAACAAGCCGGGTGTTTCCAACCTGCTGCAGATTTACGCACTGGCGACCGGCAAGACCATCGAACAGGCGGCAGCCGAGTTTGACGGCAAGGGTTACGGTGAGTTCAAGCCCGCAGTCGGCGAGGCCGTTGTCGAGCTGCTGCGTCCGATTCGTGAAAAGACCACCGATCTGCTGAACAACAAGGATTATCTGGAGCAGGTCTACAAGGAGGGCGCACAGAAGGCCTCTTATCTGGCGCGCAAAACGCTGGATAAGGTTTATCGAAAGGTAGGCTTTGTCGCACGCTGAGCCAAAAGGGAGTAAACCATGTCTGAATATATTGTCATCGGCACGATTATTGCAGCGTTTGCCGTAGCTGCCGTGCTGAGCTATTTTTTCACACCGCCGGTCAAGAATTTTGCACATAAGGTCGGCGCGATCGACGTGCCAAAGGATGCACGCCGCATGCACAAAAAGCCGATCCCGCGGCTGGGCGGTCTGGCCATTTACGGCGGCTTCCTGTGTTCGATTCTGATTTTCGGGCAGCTCGATGAGACCATGCTGTGCGTCCTGCTCGGAGCGGCCATCATTGTCGCACTCGGTATTTTCGATGATGTGCTGGCGCTCGGCGCCAAGCTCAAATTCGTGGTGCAGATTGTAGCGGCAGCTATTCCGGTCTGCATCGGCGATCTGCAGATTGGTCTGTTCACCAATCTGAATCCGCTGTCGGATACGCCGTTTGTCCATCTCGGCATTCTGGCAGTGCCGGTCACGATTATCTGGATTGTCGGCATCACGAATGCGGTAAACCTGATTGACGGTCTGGACGGACTTGCGGTCGGTGTTTCGTCTATCGCGGCGATTACCATGCTTGCCGTTGCACTGCTGACCGGCAACATGCCGATTGCCATCACGATGGCGGCGCTCGCCGGCGCGTGCATCGGTTTTATGCCGTACAACCTCAACCCGGCTAAGATCTTCATGGGCGACACCGGCTCGACCTTCCTCGGTTACATGCTGGCAACCGTGTCCATCATGGGTCTGTTCAAATTCTACGCAGTCATCTCGTTTGCGGTGCCGTTCCTGATTCTCGGCCTGCCGATTTTCGATACAGCCAATGCCATCATCCGCCGTGTGGCGGCAGGCAGAAGTCCGATGAGCCCGGACCGCGGCCATGTGCATCACAAGCTGATCGACATGGGCTTCAACCAGAAGCAGGCGGTTGCTATTCTGTACGCTATCAGCGCAACGCTCGGTCTTACCGCCGTGGTGCTCACCTCGTCCGGCGAGGTTAAGGCGATCGTGCTGCTGCTGGCGGTTCTGGCTGCAATTCTGGTAGGTGCATGCATCATTTACGGTGCGGAGCACTGGAGCAAACACGCATCCGAAAACAAGGAGGATAAAGACGATGAATAAAATCAAGGTAATGACGGTTTTCGGCACCCGCCCGGAGGCCATTAAGATGGCGCCGCTGGTGCATGCGCTCGAGCAGAATGAAAACACCGAGTCCATCGTGTGTGTTACCGCGCAGCACCGCGAGATGCTCGATCAGGTGCTCGATATTTTCGATATTAAGCCGGATTATGACCTGAACATCATGCAGCCGCGTCAGACGCTGGCGACCATCACCGAGAAGAGCCTGCACGGTCTGGATGAGGTGCTCGAAAAGGCACAGCCGGACATCGTGCTCGTCCACGGTGATACCTCCACTACCTTTGCCGGTGCGCTTGCTGCATTCTACCACAAGGTGCCGGTCGGCCATGTAGAGGCCGGTCTGCGTACCTACGATAAGTACAGCCCGTTCCCGGAGGAGATGAACCGCAAGCTGACCGGTCAGATTGCAACGCTGCACTTTGCGCCGACTCCGCGCAACCGCGATAATCTTGCAAAGGAAGGTATCACAGACGGCGTGTTTGTCATGGGCAACACGGTTGTTGACGCAATCCACATGACCGTAAAGCCGGATTTCGAGTTCCGCGATGAGCAGCTCAAAACGCTGGACTTCGAGAACAACCGCGTTGTCCTCGTTACCGCGCACCGCCGCGAGAACTACGGCGAGCCGATGGAGAACATCTGCCGCGCCATTGCCGAGCTGAGCGAAGCATATCCGGATGTACACTTCGTTTATCCGGTGCACCTCAGCCCGTATGTCCGCGAGACTGCGGAGAAATTCCTCGGCGGCAATAACCGCATTCACCTCATTCATCCGCTGGCCGTGGACGAGATGCACAACCTGATGGCACGCTGCTATCTCATCATGACCGACTCCGGCGGACTGCAGGAGGAGGCGCCCAGCCTCGGCAAGCCGGTTCTGGTACTGCGCCGCGAGACCGAACGTCCGGAGGCCATCGAGGCCGGTACGGTCAAGCTGGCAGGCGTGGAGCAGGCCAATATCGTTAAGCTCGCGCGCGAGCTGTTTGACGATAAGGACGCTTACGCAAAAATGGCGCACGCTGTCAATCCGTACGGCGACGGAAAGACCTCGCAGCGTATCGTGCAGGCGATCGAGCAGTATTTTGGTCTGCGCGAGGACGGTCCGGCTCCGTTTAACCCGTGAAACCCGTAAAAAAAGAGAAGCATACGCCGAAACACTATCTGCCGGACACTACGCCGAAGATTGCGGCTGCGGGCGCTACCGTGCTCGTGCTGCTGGTGGTGCTCAGCTTTGTGCTGTCCTCCGGCTGGATGCACGGCAGCAGCACCGGCATTATCCTGCCCGGCAGTGAGGGCGATTCGCCAACAGTTGGCACAGGCAGTGCGCTGCTCACCGGGCAGAGCGTGGATGATATTACCATTGATGTCAATAACGCCAAGACCGTCATTGCGACGCTCACACGTCCGGCGGCATACAGCAGCAGGATCGAGAACACGATCTACTATGATGGCGGCTCGGCGGCTCTGTACTGCCATCGCTATGTGCGGGATAATGTGATGCGCACGGATACACTCGGCAGTGACAATCAGGTGCAGTCTACGCTGATTCGCGTTCCGGACAGCAAGGTGTACGCGTGGAATGCAGGGGACAGCACTGCTTATCAGGGCAAAGCCGGCGATTTTACTGATGACGCAGCTGCTATGCTGCCGACATACGAGGATGTTCTGGCTGACGAAGTACAGCTGACTGCTGCCGGCCGGCAGGATATTAACGGTGAACCGTGTATTGCCGTTACGTTTGAGCAGGACGGCTACCGCTGCGTATATGCTGTTTCAACGGTCAGCGGTCTGCTGGCGCAGGCGTCGTTCTATGACGGCGATACGCTGACGCGCAAAGTCACCGTCAGCGAGCTCAGCACGGAAACGCCGGACAGTGAATTGTTTACGCTGCCGGACGGCGAAAGCGTTATATAGAAAAAGTGGAGAGTGGAGATTGCAGAGTGGAGAGACAGCGAAACCGTTTCGTTATCTTCACTCTTAACTCTCCACTCTTCACTCTGATAGAAGGAGATTACACATAAATGTCTGAATATATTAAGATTTCACCGGAGATTCGTGCGCTCGGCCGTGAGGCTGAACGCGAGATCCGTCCGTATTTCGAGCGCCTCGAGGAGATCTGTGACCGCAACACCGAGAAGGTGCTGGCGGCATTTGCGAAGAACCGAGTATCCGACAATCTGTTTGCCGGTACGACAGGTTACGGCTACGATGACTACGGCCGTGACACGCTCGACAAGATCTACGCCGATATTTTCGGCACCGAGGCCGCACTCGTGCGTATCGGCTTTGTAAACGGCACGCACGCGCTCTCCTGCGCGATGTTTTCCGCCGTCAAGACCGGCGACACCGTGCTGTCCGTCACCGGACCGGCGTATGACACGCTGCAGAACACCATCACCGGCGATTACTGCGGCAGCATGAAGAGCTACGGCATCGGCTACAGGCAGGTTGACCTCAAGAACGGCGAACCTGACCTGCCTGCCATCAAGGTAGCGGCGGCAGATGAGAATATCAAGCTGGTATTCATCCAGCGCAGCCGCGGCTACGGCGTCCGCAAGACACTTTCCGTTGAGGAAATCGGCGAAATCTGCAAGGCCGTGCGTGAGGTCAATACGACTGCAGCGATCATGGTCGATAACTGCTACGGCGAATTCACCGAGGAGATCGAGCCGACGCAGGTCGGTGCGGACATCATCGCAGGCTCGCTCATCAAGAATCCGGGCGGCGGTCTGGCCCCGACCGGCGGCTATATTGCAGGCCGTGCCGATCTGGTCGAGAACGCCTCGTACAAGCTGACCGCACCCGGCATCGGCGGCGAATGCGGCTGTACGATGGGTCAGAACCGCCTGCTGTATCAGGGCCTGTTCCTGGCGCCGCATGTTACCATGCAGGCCGTCAAGACCGCGATGTTCTGCGCAAAGGTCATGGAAAAGCTCGGTTACGAGGTAAGCCCGAAGGCAGAGGAGTCGCGTTACGACATCATCCAGACCATCGCGTTCGGTGCGCCTGACCCGCTGCGCCGTTTCTGCGAGGGCATTCAGGCCGGTGCGCCTGTCGATTCCTATGTAACGCCGGAGCCGTGGGCAATGCCGGGTTACGACGATCAGGTTATCATGGCTGCAGGCGCGTTCGTGCAGGGCGCGTCCATTGAGCTTTCCGCCGATGCACCGATGCGTGAGCCGTATGTCTGCTATATGCAGGGCGGCCTGACATATGAATCCGGCAAGCTGGGCATTTTGCTTGCTGCAGATAAGATTACCAAGGCAAAGGCACAGTAATGGTGAATGAAAAATAGAGGATGATGGTATCCTGCATTTTTCAATTCTTCATTTTTCGTGCGAAATCGGTTGACAAAGCGCGGATATGAGCGTTATAATAAATCTGTATTTATTAAGTTATAGGCAATGACGGAAATCCTGTTTTCCGAAAAGCATTTGGCAGAGAGCGTGCGCCACGGCTGCAAGCACACGCAATGCGGAGAAAACAGTACCGATTCCCGAGCCGCACAGCGGAAAACCGCAGTATGCTGTGCCGTGTCGTTCGCGTTAAGAACTCCGAGCGGCAGTCCTGCAAGGGCTGCAAGCAGGGTGGAACCGTGGGCAAGCGCTCACCCCTGAGAGATACAGGGGTGAGCGCTTTTTTGTTACTCTGCAGTAATGAAAAATTGAAAATGGAGAGTTGAGAATTGTGGTTACGCGCAAAGCGCGTCATAAAATTCCGTCCCGTGGACGGATACCTTCATTTCCCATTCTCCATTATCAATTACTCCACTCGTTATGATTTTACAAGAAAGGTCTGAATAAAAGTGTCCGAAGAAAACAAGTACACGTTTGAAAACAAGGAATACCGCGACACCTACCGTCACACGGTATCGCACATTCTCGCGCAGGCAGTCAAGCGCCTGTATCCGGAGGTCAAGCTGGCCATCGGCCCGTCCATCGACAACGGCTTCTACTACGATTTTGATGCGCCGTTCTCCTTCACGCAGGAGCACCTCGATGCTCTCGAGGCAGAGATGCGCAAGATCTGCAAGGAAAAGGAGAAGCTCGAGCGCTTCGAGCTGCCGCGCGCAGAGGCCATCAAGTTCATGGAAGAGCGCGAGGAGCCGTACAAGGTAGAGCTGATTAACGATCTGCCGGAAGACGCTACCATTTCCTTCTACAAGCAGGGCGAGTTCACCGACCTGTGCGCAGGCCCGCATCTGGACTCCACCGGCCGCGTAAAGGGCAACGGCATCAAGCTGATGAACGTTACCGGCGCTTACTGGCGCGGCGATTCCTCCAAGAAGATGCTGCAGCGTATTTACGGCACCGCATTCCCGAAAAAGGACGAGCTCGACCAGTACCTCAATATGCTGGAGGAGGCCAAGAAGCGCGACCACCGCAAGCTGGGCAAGGAGCTCGGCCTGTTCATGCTGACCGAGGAGGGCCCCGGCTTCCCGTTCTTCCTGCCCAACGGCATGATCCTCAAGAACACCCTGATCGACTACTGGCGCGAGGTACACAAGCGCTACGGCTACGTTGAGGTTTCCACCCCGATGATCCTCAACCGCAAGCTGTGGGAGCGCTCCGGTCACTGGGATCACTACAAGCAGAACATGTACACCACCGTCATCGATGACGAGGATTACGCAATCAAGCCGATGAACTGCCCGGGCGGTATGCTGGTCTACAAGGCTCAGCCGCACTCCTACAAGGAGCTGCCGCTGCGTGTCGGCGAGCTGGGTCTGGTACACCGTCATGAGCTGTCCGGCGCACTGCACGGTCTGTTCCGCGTGCGCTGCTTCACGCAGGATGATGCCCACATCTTCATGACCTGGGATCAGATGAAGGACGAGATCAAGAATGTCGTTCGTCTGTTCGATGAGGTTTACTCCACCTTCGGCCTGACCTATCAGATCGAGCTGTCCACCATGCCGGAGGATCACATGGGCGAACTGAAGGACTGGCAGTTTGCGGAAAAGACCCTCGCAGAGGCTATCACCGAGATCGGCAAGGACTACGTTGTCAACGAGGGCGACGGCGCGTTCTACGGTCCGAAGCTGGACTTCCATCTGGCAGACTCCATCGGTCGTACCTGGCAGTGCGGCACCATCCAGCTGGATATGCAGCTTCCGGAGCGTTTCGAGCTTGAGTACACCGGCGCAGACGGCGAGAAGCACCGTCCGGTTATGATTCACCGCGTTGTCCTCGGCTCCATTGAGCGCTTCATCGGCGTTATCACCGAGCATTTTGCAGGCGCATTCCCGACCTGGCTGGCACCGGAGCAGGTTCGCGTTATGCCGATGACCGACCGCAATATTCCGTGCGCACAGGAAGTTGTTAAGCAGCTGACTGATAAGGGCTTCCGCGTAACCATGGACGAGCGCAACGAAAAGATTGGCTATAAGATCCGCGAAGCACAGGTTCACAAGATTCCGTATATGATCGTCATTGGCGACAAGGACGAGGAAAAGGGTGTTATCTCGGTTCGTACCCGCAAGACCGGCGAGACCACCGCTATGGAGACCGGCGAGTTTATCGAGAAGCTCGCGTATGAGGTTGAGAATAGGCTGAAGTAAGCAGCAAAACGGAGAGCGGAAGCTGTATTCCGTTCTCCGTCACAATAGAATAAAGGTTCATAGAGTTTTGTCATGTATGCAGGGAGGGTGCGGCATGAAAAAATTTGTTTCCGCGTGTCTGATGGCAGGTCTGTTGACTTGTGCCGCCGGTGCGGCACAGGTCGGTACGATCAACAACAATTATCCCGGCGATACCGAAGCGCAGGCGCAGATGCTTTACGATCTCGGACTGTTCAAAGGCACCGACAAGGGCTTTGCGCTGGAGAAATCCATGACCCGCGCAGAGGCCTCGGTGATGCTGACCCGTCTGCTTGGCGCAGAAAAGACCGCGCTGGCAGGAAACTGGAAGCATCCGTTTACCGATGTGCCGCAGTGGGCGGACAAATACGTCGGCTGGCTGTATCAGAATGGTTTGACCAAGGGCGTTTCCGCGACAAAGTACGGCTCGCAGCGCAATGTCACCTGCGACCAGTATTGCGTTTTTCTGACCCGGGCACATTTGGATGCGGACAGCTATCAGGGTACGGCTTTTGTCGATAACGATGAGGTACGGCAGACGGACGAGGAGGGCTTTATCCGCGGAGATGCGGTTTCGCTCTTGGCGCGGCTGCTCAGTACGAACTACGCGAAAAATGGCGATGAAAGCGACCGCAGTGTGGCGGAAAAGTTGATCGACGACGGCGTTTTCACGGCGGAACAGTTCAAAAATGCGGCATGGGACGTTCTACCGCGTGATTACGGCAATGATTACCAGTACGATGGCAAATGGAACCTGATTGCTTCGCCATGCGTCTGCCAGATCGCAGATGTGACAGTGGCGCAGTGTCCGATTGACGGAGTGCAGCCTGTCAGCGGTACAGACCGTTATGCACAGAGTGATATGAGGCAGTCGGACTTGATCCTGTACCGCATGGACAGCAAGACGATGGCGCTGACGCAAGTGCTCTCGCTGCCGAAAGAAAGTTCTGTGGAATATCTCGGCAGCGCTGGAGAAACCGACTATCTGTTGGTATTCAACAAGGAAACGGAAACGTATTCGCTGTGCTCGGTACGCGGCGATACGGTCAAAACCGAACTGACCCTGACCGAAGCACAGCAGCAGGCAGCACGCACTGTTTATCAGAGCGCACGCGGCTGCATCATCTGCACGGACGAGACGACCGGTTATAAGCTCACGGAAACAGGCGTGGAGCCGTTGGGCGTGGCGGCAGGCATCTGCCAACTGACCGAGGACGGCATGATTATTACGCAGAAATGTACGGCGGACGAAACCGTGCTGACGGCGTATAACTGGGACGGTCAAAAGACAGACGGCTATACCATCTCCAATGCGTATCAGTCGGATGATGCCGAGGTGCGCAAGCATTTTGCACCGCAGATATTCGGCAGTGACGGTGCGCTGTTCTGGGGCACAGCCGGGCTGTACCGCGAAGAAAACGGCCGTTTGGTGCAGGTGACAGACTCTCCGGTCATCAGCGTAAAGCAGGATGCCGATGGGGCCTATTATGCTGTTTCCTGCGATAAGTCTGAGCGGACGGAATACTATTCGGATGGTATCGGATACATGGCGGGTGATATGCTCGTGCGTATCGCGCCGGACGGAACGCAGACCACGCTTACAACACTCGATGACATTCTGATCGACGAGGTAAAGACGGTCAAAAGCGGTGTTGTTCGCTTCGCAATCGCTATTCCGACAGAGGGCCATAGAAGCGGACACTATACCTGCCTGTTGAAAGACGGAAGAATTACCGTCCGGTCTGCAACCGATGATGTATTCTACATCTGGGGCAACGATGCGCTGGAAAACGAACAAGAGAAAATAGATAAGATTATTGCGAACCAGAAAGGTGAAGAATAATGGCAGAAAAGAAAAAGCTGGTCAGCGAGATCACGTCTATGGACGTGGACTTCGCGCAGTGGTACACAGATATTGTTAAAAAGGCTGAAATGGCCGATTATTCGTCCGTAAAGGGCTGTATCATCATGCGCCCGTACGCACAGGCGCTGTGGGAGAACATTCAGCACACGCTGGACGGCATGTTCAAGGAGACCGGTCACGAGAATGTAGCAATGCCGATCTTCATTCCGGAAAGCCTGCTGCAGAAGGAAGCCGACCACGTTGAGGGCTTCGCGCCGGAGTGTGCATGGGTAACGCACGGCGGCAACGACAAGCTGGAGGAGCGTCTGTGCGTTCGTCCGACTTCGGAGACGCTGTTCTGCGAGCATTACGCAAAGATCGTTCGTTCCTGGCGCGACCTGCCGAAGCTGTACAACCAGTGGTGCTCGGTTGTCCGTTGGGAAAAGACCACCCGTCCGTTCCTGCGCAGCCGTGAGTTCTGGTGGCAGGAGGGTCACACCGTTCATGCTACCGCTGAGGAGGCTATGGAAGAGACTCTGCGCATGCTGAACATCTATGCGAAGTTCTTCGAGGAGTGGCTGGCGATTCCGGTGCTCAAGGGTGAAAAGACCGAGAAGGAGCGCTTCGCCGGTGCAGAGAACACCTACACCATCGAGGCTATGATGCACGACTGCAAGGCTCTGCAGTCCGGTACCTCGCACTACTTCGGTGACGGCTTTGCACGCGCATTCGGCATGCAGTACACCGATAAGAACAACACCCTGCAGTATATGTATCAGACCTCCTGGGGCGTTTCTACCCGTATCATCGGCGCGATCATCATGACGCACGGTGATAACGAGGGTCTGGTTCTGCCGCCGCGTATCGCTCCGACCCAGCTGGTTGTTATTCCGGTTGCGGCTCACAAGGAAGGCGTCAAGGAGAAGGCAACCGAGCTGTACGAGCAGGTCAAAGCAGCGGGCATCCGTGCCAAGATCGACCTGAGCGACAATACCCCGGGTTGGAAGTTTGCCGAGTACGAGATGAAGGGCATTCCGCTTCGTCTGGAGGTTGGTCCGCGCGATATCGCTGAGGGTCAGTGCGTACTGGTTCGCCGCGACACCCGCGAAAAGACCGTTGTTAAGTTCGAGGATCTCGAAAAGACCATTCCGGCACTGCTGGAGGATATCCAGAAGTCGCTGTATGAGAAGGCGCTCAAGAACCGCGAGGCGCATACCTATACCGCAAAGTCTCTTGACGAGATGAAGTCCATCCTTGCTGAGCACACCGGCTTTATCAAGTCCATGTGGTGCGGCGACCTCGCCTGCGAGGAGAAGGTCAAGGAAGAGACCGGTATGCCGAGCCGCTGCATGCCGTTCGAGCAGGAGCATATCGCAGATACCTGTCCGGTCTGCGGCAAGCCTGCAAACAAGATGGTTGTCTGGGGCATCGCGTACTAAGTGAAGTCTCAGAATCGAAAAGCTGCACAAGAAAAGTTCCTCATCAGTTGATGAGGAACTTTTTGCACTAATAGAGAAATTTTTCAGCAGATTGAACGGTTTGTGCGGCAGTAATCAGATACCGGTTGCAAAGCTGCCGATCAGAAAGCCGCCGTCTGTATTCTTAACGAGAATGAAGAATGAAGCAGTGGCATCCTTCAGGTCATAGATCGAATTTGCCGACGGCTTCATTTTTAACGGACAATCGAAAACCGTCGGCTTGCCGTCGTACAGAACGGCGAATTTACAGCCGGCTGCGCGTAAACGGGTAAAGATGATTATCTGCAGGAATTATTGCCGCTGCAGGAATTGTTATTGCCGCAGCCGCAGCCGCTGCGATTGTCATTTACGCCGGCACTGCCGGTGAACAGACAGCCTGCCTTGTCGCTCTGCGGCGGGAAAAAGGCGTCGATGGGGAAGTCGAAGCTCGAGAAGATCTCGCACGGGTCCTGCTCACCGCCGACACCGCTGTTCGAGCAGTCGCGCCGCGGCAGACATACGTCGTAAGCGGGCATGAGCAGCTGGATGTCGCGCTCAAGCCGGATGATCGAGAACTGACCGAGGGTTACGAACAGCTGATAGCCATCGTTGCTGAGCACGAGATCGTCACCGCCGAAGCACGAGCAGATTGAACGGGGTACTTCGTGCAGAGCGCAGCAGCAGCAGTTGCAGCTGGTTTCCGGCGCTACCACACGCGCGTCCAGCATGATCGGATCAACGACTTCTACGACTGCAGTCGGCTTGTTGCTGTCAGGCCGCAGCTGCACATCGCGGCCGTCCTCGATATATTGCGAAGAAAAGATGCGCGCGCCGCCTTCACCGCCGAACAGTACAACGCGTTTGTCAAATACCGCCAGACCGTCCACAATACGCGGACGACCGATTACGCAGCTGATTTCACATTCAATGCGGTAGAAAAAGCGGATATCAACGCTGTAGAAACCTCGATTAAACTGAATCCGCTCAACATCAATAGAAACACAGAGCAGTTCCGCTTCACGCGGCTTCACAGATGCAATGCCGCCGGCATTGATCAGCTCCTGCGCATCGCGGGTGAGATACACGCGAATGTCACGCAGGCACTCCTTGCTGCGGCAGGAGTCATAAACCTTTTTGGTGTGGACGCAGACCGCTTCGCGGAAGCCGCCTGCACTGTTGCCGTTATTGCCGCCGATAGGACCCGGGCAGCAAACTTTTTCAGCCATGTATATTACCTCCAAACAAAAATTGAAGCAACTTCAGTATCAATCTATTCGGAGATTTTCCGGGGTGTTACATTAAGAAGTCCCTCTGTACCTTCAATACAGGGGGACTTCCGTCAAAGAGGGAGGGGGCTGCTTTATACGTCCATCCAGACGCCTCCGGCCTTATGGCTGCGCACACAGGCATCGACAAAGCGAACGCCGAGCACGCCGTCCTCCACAGTCGGAAAGGTGTCGGTTGTGTTCTCACGACCTGCCTTGCGATCGGAGAGCACATTGCAGAACGAACGGTAAATATTCGAGAACGCCTCGATAAAGCCTTCATTATGGCCTGCACCGACGCGGGAAAGCCGCGTGCTGGCATCGAGCAGATAGTCTGCACCGGCGGACAGCCGCTGACTCGGCTGGCTGCGCGGCGTGTAGATCAGGTGGTCGCAGTCGGTCGCGGTCCATTCGAGCGAGCCTTCGGTGCCGATGACGTAGATGCCGCTGTCACACTCGTGTCCAATCGCAATCTGGGATGCCCAGAGCGTACCGGTTACGCCGCCCCCGAAATCCATCAGCACGTTTACATTGGTATCGAGCGGCAGATCACGCGGATAGGTATCCATCATCGCCAGCACGCGCTTGACGTGCAGACCGGTAAACTGCGTTACCATCTGCTCTGCATGTGTGCCGAGATCGTTTGCACACAGCGAGGAACCGACCTTTTTCGGCTGAAAACGCCATGCCGAGGTGTCCACCTTACCGTCAACCGCACCGGAAATGACCCAGTCCTCCGGATGCTGCACGCGGACGTGCAGAATATCACCGATTACACCTGCGCGAATCATCTCACGCGCCTGACGGATGAGCGCATAGCCGGTGTACGAATACGTTATGCCGAACAGCAGACCGCGCTCCTCTGCAATGCGGGCAAGCTCCTCGGCTTCCTCAGTGCGGAGCGCAAGCGGCTTGTCGCATATAACGTGGATGTCATGCTCAAGAAAGCACTTTGCAATCTCGTAATGCGTATCGTTTGCCGTCATGATGGAGACAAAATCAATACCGTCCTCACGCGTGGACTCCTTGTCTGCCATTTCGTGAAAATCCGCATACACGCGGCTGGTGTCAGGCAGGTGATACGCCTCAGCGGTCGCGCGGTTCTTATCCATGCTGCGGGAGAAGCAGCCGCAGACCAGCTCGGCGGAATCGTCCAGCATAGCGCCCCAGCGGTGGAATTTGCCGATGTATGAACCAAGCCCGCCGCCGATCATACCAAATTTCAGCATAAGTAATTACTCCTTACATTTTACATATCAAAGTTTACGGCCTCTACCGTTCCTGAGGTCTGTGATGCGATGCTTGAGGTGCTCCTGACCGATAAAGCCGCCCGCACCGATGATACTTGCCGAAATCGTTTTCTTCTCCATGATCTGTGCCTCCTTTTGTTCTTCGTGGCTCACTTTATACCTCTATTATAGAACAAAATTGCATAAAGTTACGTCAGGAACTTAACCTGTTCTATGCAGAAATTAACATCAGAAGTTTATGGAGCGGAATTTGCTCGGCGTCATTTTTTCACGGCTGCGGAATACGCGGGAAAAGTGACTTGCACTGTTGAAGCCAATCTGCTCGATGGAGAGCGCCGAACCGGTCAGCAAAACCTTTGCGTAACGCAGACGCTACTCCTGCAGATAATCATGCGGACGGAAGCCGACGTACCTGGCAAAACAGCGAATGAGATGCGTGACACTGAAATGGTGCAAATTGGCAAATATTTCGAGCGTGACCTCTTCCTGAAAGTGCTCGGCGATATACTCGACCGCCGGACGAATCACCTCGGGAATATCCGGCTTGGTGTCCGGCGCGGCAAGACAGCACAGCACGGATTGGATGCCGATCGAAATGCGGTGCTCATTGTACACCTACTTGTCACCGTAGTAGAAAATCTGCTCAAAATACGGGAGAATCTCATGATTCCCATCAAAGCAGATGCCGGTCAGCAGCCGGACATAAGCCGCGCTTTCGCCGCCGGAAAAGTGAAACCAGAGGAGCTCGGTCGACCCGGTGACGTAATACCGGTGGGGAAGGCGGCAGTCCAGGGTAGTGTCCGTACTGGATGAGATAATACAGGTGCTCCCGCGCAAACGGAGACGGAATGGTAAAGTCCACACGCGACGAGAGCAGCAGGCCTTTGTCGGGTGGTTTCACAGGCATTACCTCCGTGAGAGCATACAAAAATTGTAATGCAGATTTGCTCAAAGAGCAAGAGCGTATCCGGCAGATTGTCTGAAATGCACATGGAAAACGCAAACAGGGGAATTAACCCATCAAGTCCTCATCGGTGACGAAAAACTCGTTGTCGAGTTCCGCGCACCGGCGGTCCAGCTCAGAGGTCGTGCCGAGCGTACGGCGCACGGCATCGTACTCGGCTTTCGCGCGGTTGTTCACCTTGCCGGTGCGCGTTGCGCGGATGAGCAGGTTTTTCGGGGTATCGAGCGGCGAAATATACTCAACGACAGACACCTTGTAGCCTTCGGCTTCCAGTTTGAGCGCACGCATGCTGTCGGTCAGCACATCGTTAAAGCGCGCCTTGAATACGCCGAATTTGGTCAGCGGCTCGAGTCCGGGCATGGTGTACTGATCGAGCAGTTCCTTGTGGCAGCACGGCACGCACGCGATGTATTTCGCCTTGGCGCGGATTGCCGTACCGAGCGCGAGGTCGGTCGCAATATCGCACGCGTGCAGCGAAATCACAGCGGTGACGTTTTTCGGCGGCTGGTACGTTCGCAGATCGGCACAGATGAATGTCATGTTGTGGTAACCGAGACGCTTCGCCATCGCACGGCTCTCGTCAATAACGTGCTCCTTGATGTCCACGCCGATGACACGGCAGCGGCGATGCAGTACCTCGTGGATGTAGTAATTCATGACAAAGCTGAGGTAGGATTTGCCGCAGGCGCAGTCCAGCAGCACGATCTCGTCGCTGTCGTCCTGCTCAAACATGGGGGCAACCAGCTCAACGTAGTGGTCGATCTGATTGTACTTGCGGATCATGTCGTTTTTCAGCTTGCCGTCTGCGGTCAGGATGCCGATCTCGCGCAGCAGCGCCGCCGCCTGATCGACGCGGATGAGGTACTGCCGGCCGCTGTCGAGCAGCGGATTGGCGGCAGCCGCCTTTTCCTCGGCGGTCGCTTCGCGCTCGGCCTGCTTCATCTGTACGCCGCGTGCCGTCACGGACAGCGTAACGACCGTGCTGCGCTCGGTATAGGTGAGTACGCTCTCGTCGTATTTTTCAGCCTGCTTGGCAAAGAAGGCGCAGAATTCAGCCGCGTCTACGCGGCGGTCGCTGCCCTGAAAATGCAGCGTGTAGTCCTCGTCCGCGCGGGACAGCTTTGCGTCAAATTTCTTTTTGCCGGAAACCAGGGTGCAGTCTGCCTGCACAAAAAAATCGCGGTTTTTGGTCAGCCGTGCTGAAATGCCTGCCAGCAGCAGCTTGAGCTTCGCGGAATCTCCCTTTTGCATGAATGTCACAACCTTTATTGTAATGTTTTTTGTTTTAGTATAGCACAACGGAAAGCATTTCCGCAATTCCAAAGTATAATTTGTGGAAACGAGTGAGATAATATTACCGAAATCACAAAAGGAGGTCATTCTCTATGAGTAACGATCGCTGCAACAAGTCTATCCACTGCACGGTGGAGCAGTGCGCAAACCATTGTCCGACCGCTTCTTACTGTGCGCTGGACAGCATTACCGTTGGCACGCATGAGGCTAATCCAACGATGGATCAGTGCACCGACTGTAAGTCCTTCCAGCGAAAGTGCTGCTGATTTCCCCTCGCAATGCAGAAAAGGGAGCCGGATTTGTCCGACTCCTTTTTCGAGTGTACTTATATAATAATTGAGAATGGAGACACCCACCGCAGGCGGCTCTTAGCGAGTCGGAATGGAAAATTGAGAATTATGGTGTCGCACGAAGGGAGATAATTGAATGCCGTCCGAGGGACGGTAAATGGAATAAGCATGAGATTCAATTTGAAGTTCATGCTCCATCCTCTATCTTCAATTCTCCATTTTAAGCTCCGGCATCACCACATGCCGCATGGTAAAGTAGCACGCCAGACCGCCGATGCAGTTGGACACCGGCTCTGCCGCAAATACGCCGCTCACGCCGAGATTCCAGCAGTACGGCAGCAGCAAAGTCAGGGGCACAACAATGAACGCCTTGCGCAAGAGAGAGAAGAACACTGCGTATTTCGCCCGGCCCAGCGCGCGGAACGTGCTCTGACCGGCATACTGGAACGCCATCATCACAAAGCCGAAAAAGTAAATGTGCAGCGCCGGAACAGCCGCCGCGACCAGTTCCGCGTCCTGATTGAAAATGCGTATGAACAGGGCAGGGAAAAGAGAGACCAGTATCCAGACAAGCATGGTGTACCCGATAGCAATCTGCGTCATAAACCGGATAGCGTCTCGGGTGCGCTTGTACAGACCGGCGCCGTAGTTGTAGCTGATGGCGGTAGATGCACCATCCGCGATGGCGAGCACCGGCGTCTGTGCAATCTGGCGCACGGAGTTAAGTACGGTCATGACGCTGATGTACAGGTCTCCGCCGAAACCGCGCAGCATGGAATTGCACGCCACCTGCACGAGCATATCCGTAAACGACATGACGAAGCTGGCGATGCCGAGCACGGTAATGCGCTGGATACAGTGCCAGTCCGGACGGAAACCGCGGAAATCCAGCTTTAACTCGGCTTTTTTGCCGGTTAAGAACTTGACCACCCATGCCGCAGACAGAAGCTGCGACAGCACAGTCGCGATAGCAGCGCCGCGCACGCCGAGGTGCAGTGCGAAAATGAAAATCGGGTCGAGCACGATGTTGGCTGCCGCGCCGAGCGCCACGGTAAGCATGCCGGTTCGGGCAAAGCCCTGACAGTTGATGTACGGATTGAGACCGAGCGACAGCATGACGCACAGCGTACCGATCAAGTAAATCACGATGTACGAGGACGCATACGGGTACGTCACCTCACTGGCGCCGAACAGATAGAGCAGCGGGCGATGAAACGCGATGCCGAGTACGGTCAGCACGGCACCGCTCAGCAGCAGCATAAAGCCGGCGTTGACCATGATGCCTTGCGCGCCTTCCCGGTTGCCTTTGCCGCGCGCCATCGCGCACAGTGGAGCACCGCCCAGTCCGAACAGATTGGCAAACGCGGTAATGAGCGTCACAAAGGGGAAGCACAAGCCGATACTTGCCAGCGCAAGCGTGCCCTCGCCGGGGATTTTGCCGATATAAATGCGGTCTACAATATTATACAGCAGGTTGAGCAACTGCGCGATGAGCATCGGTGTGGCCACCGCAAGTATCCTGCGGCGGATGCTGCCCTGAGAAAAATCAATTTGCTGCAAACGAATACAGTCCTTTCAAAATCAGAAAAAAGCAGGGAGAAGTCCGAGCTTCTCCCTGCACTATTGTAACACTGCTGCTGATTTTCGTCAAGAATCCAGCAAAATCAGTGCGCGATACAGCATTTCGCACGCCGTTCGGCGGTCGAGCGGGTGTTCTGGGTTCTGTGCCTGTGCAGCGGTGAGTACGGAGGCGCGTTCCAGCCGAGCGATTGCCGGCTGTGCCCAATCCTGCGGAGAATGGTCAGACATCGACCAAGCGTACTGCACACCGCTCAGCGTGCCGTCAAGCAGGTGGTCGAGCACCACGCCTGCCTCGGCCGTTGTGATGGTTTTCTCGCCGCGAATCTCACTCACGCCGGAGACGGTCGCGTAGCCGCTGACCAGTCCGTTTGCGGCTGCGGCGCTGATATACGGCTTGGCCCACGCGGAAAGTCCGCTGTCATCCGCAAAGTCGGTCTGGTCTGTCGGTTCAACGGACAGGTCTGCCGCGGCGGCTGTCATGGCGATGAACTCACTGCGTGTTACCGGTCGGCTGGGATGGAAAAACGCACAGCTGCCGATGGTTTCTCCGGTCATTACACCCTTTTGCGATAGATAGATCGCCGCGTAATGCGCCGGATCACCGTCCATGTCCGAGTAGGTGAGTCCGGTCTTATTCTTTTTAATCTCAATCGTGATAGCGGCAGGCTGCGCTGTGTTTCCCTCGGCATCCACGGCGGTATAGCGGAAGCTGTCGCGTCCGGCTTTGCGGCCCGGTGTGTAATATAAGGTACTGCCCTCGATCTTCGCTGTGCCCAGCCGCGGCTTTTCGGTCAGTTGATAGAGCACTACGTCGTTATCCGCGTCGGTCGCGGACAGTTCAGCCTCCACGGCGATATCCACGCAGGTCTGCGCCGTGACCGGCTGCACCACCGGTGCATTGTCCGCCGCCTGCGCGGTTACGGCGGCAGCGCCGATCAGTCCCGCATAGGCGAGCACGGTTGCGAGCAGCACCGCAATGATGCGAATCTGCCTGTTTTTCAAAATCCTTCACCCTTTCCGGTCGTTTCTTCTATCGGAAAGTATGCACGCGGCTGTTAAATTTTATACCGGATCGGCAGAATTCCGGTCTGTGTATGTTTTCTTCCTGTCGGGAAACGGAAAATTCCGCAAAAGCCCTTGCCGAAAACGCAGAAATGTGGCATAATTCTATTATATATACATTGGGAAAACAGAAAGGAGATTGGCGATGGAAAATCATCAGCTTGTTCTGGTGCTCGACTTCGGCGGTCAGTACAATCAGCTGATTGCACGACGCGTCCGCGAACATAATGTTTACTGTGAGGTCAAGCCCTATAAGACCTCGATTGAGGAGATCAAGGCGCTCAATCCGATCGGCATCATCTTTACCGGTGGTCCGAACAGCGTTTACGAAGAAAAATCCCCGAAATGTGATCCGGCTCTGTTCGAGCTGGGCGTACCGGTTCTGGGCATCTGCTACGGCTGCCAGCTTATGGCGCATACCCTCGGCGGCGAGGTAACTGCAGCGCAGGAGGACACCGCGCGCGAGTACGGCAAGACCGAGACCTTCTACAACACGGACTGCAAGCTGTTCAAGGGTCTGCCGGAGCAGGGAATTTCCTGGATGAGCCACGGCGACTACATGGCAAAGGTGCCGGAGGGCTTCGAGCTGGTCGCTCACACCGATATGTGCCCGACTGCTGCCATCGCTGACGAGAAGCGCGGCTTTTACGGCGTACAGTACCATCCGGAGGTAAACCACACCGAGAACGGTTCGCTCATGCTGAAGAACTTCCTGTATGAAGTCTGCCATGCAAAGGGCGACTGGACCATGGGTGACTACAAGAACAGCTCCATCAAGGCCATCCGCGAGAAGGTCGGTGACGGCAAGGTTCTGCTGGCGCTGTCCGGCGGCGTTGACTCCTCGGTTGCAGCTGCTCTGCTGGCTGAGGCAGTCGGCAATCAGCTGACCTGCGTATTCGTAGACCATGGTCTGATGCGCAAGAACGAGGGTGATGAGGTTGAGGCAGCTTTCTCCAAGTGGGACATCAACCTGATCCGCATGAACGAGGAGGACGCGTTCCTCGGCGCTCTCAAGGGTCTGACCGATCCGGAGGACAAGCGCAAGGCCATCGGCGCACAGTTCATCCGCACGTTTGAGAAGATGGGCAAGCAGATCGGTGAGCAGGTCGGCAAGATCGACTATCTGGCACAGGGCACTATCTATCCGGACGTGATCGAGTCCGGCAAGGACGATGCCGCTGTCATCAAGAGCCACCACAACGTAGGCGGTCTGCCGGATTTCGTGGACTTCAAGGAGATCATCGAGCCGCTGCGCATGCTGTTCAAGGACGAAGTTCGTCAGCTCGGCTTTGAGCTGGGCCTGTCCGAGCAGCTGGTTATGCGTCAGCCGTTCCCGGGTCCGGGTCTCGGCATCCGTATTACCGGCGAGATCACCAAGGAGAAGTGCGACATTCTGCGTGAGGCAGACGCAATCTTCCGCGAGGAGATTGCAAATGCAGGTCTGGACAAGGAGATCAACCAGTATTTTGCTGTTCTGACCAACACCCGCACCGTAGGCGTTATGGGTGACAGCCGCACCTACGATTACGCACTCGCGTTGCGCGGCGTAACCACCAGCGACTTCATGACCGCTGACTGGGCGCGCATCCCGTACGAGGTGCTTGATAAGGCTTCCAGCCGTATCGTAAACGAGGTTGTCGGCGTAAACCGTATTGTGTATGATATTACCAGTAAGCCGCCGGCTACGATTGAGTGGGAATAATTTCGGAAATCTCCGAAACCCGCATGAATACAGGCTTTTTTGCCTGTCGCTTTGCCTGCTGATACTAATTTGATACTAAGTTAGTCTGAACAGTATCGCTGAGAATAATTGCAAAGGACAAGTAAAACCGCCCTGCTGAACGACAAAATTCAGCAGGGCGGTTTTTGCTTGTCCTTATTTATTTTTGCGCCACTGGATATTCGGTGTAGCCTTACCTAAATCATCACAGGTGTCCGGCCAGTTGAGTTTCCATTCAAAGTATTCATCTCTGGAGATTTGCTTGGATAGATACTCCTGCTGCCGCACCAACCATTCCCGCATAAAGTCATTGACCAGAGCGTTGAAGTACATAGCAATCGGCGGGCGAAGCGGCCAATCATCGGATGGATTGTATCGAGCAGAGGTATCTTCCCTTGCAGATATACGCGCATCGTAGTTTTGTGGCAACTCATTCGGTGTAAGTTGAAACAGGCGGATACCACCAATGTCGCTTTCCTCTAACCAGAACAGAGTTCGTATCAAATCTTCCGGTGCGCTATCCCCCGGGCAAGCCGAATAAAAGTTTAGTCGATTGACCTTCAGCGCAAGCGCAATTTTGTCCAATATCTCTTTTCGTGGTACGCGATAGTCTGTTTCGTACTGTGCGATTCGATTGTCCGCACCTTTTTCAGGAAAGCCGACCGCTAATCCAAGTTCTTTCTGAGTCATACCACGAAAGGTCCGAATTGTCCTAATTTTTTCTCCAACCGTCATAATGTGTCACCGCCTTTGAATGTAGTATATCGTGAATAGCAAAAATACGCAAGAGAAACATTAACAATTACGCGAAAGTTTGCTTGACATTAACATAAAAGCTAATGTATAATGTCGGTATAGAACATTAACATTTATGCGAATATGAAATCAACAGATAGAAAGGAGTCAAGAAAGATGCAAGACAAATTATTTATGAACGCAGAAGAAGTTGCCAATATCCTTGGTGTATCCAAGGCACACGCCTATAAACTCATTCAGCGTTTGAATGGTGAATTGAGTGCCAAAGGATTTATGGTCATTCCCGGTAAAATCAGCCGCCGCTACTTCAGTGAAAAGTTCTACGGTATGAACGACAAGCAATAGGAGGCGATAAAATGCCAGCGTACAAAGACAAGGCAAAAGGCACATGGTATGTGTCCTTTTACTATGAAAACCGGATCGGTAAAAAAGAAAAGAAGATGAAGCGCGGCTTCAAAACCAGACGGGAGGCTCTGGAGTGGGAACGAATTTTCCTGCAACAGAAAACCTCGGATTTGAATATGACATTTGAAGATTTTGTCCCGTTATATATTGCAGATATGAAAAATCGCTTTAAGGAAAGCACTTGGCTGACGAAAGAACACATTATCCGCACGAAACTGGTTCCCTACTTTGGAAAGCGCAAGATGTGCGACATTTGCTCCAAAGATGTGATGACGTGGCAGAACGAAATGATGGGACACCGATCCGAAGCAGGAAAAGCATATTCTCCGGTATACTTGAAAACGCTTCATAATCAGCTCAGCGCGGTGTTCAACCATGCGGTCAGGCACTATGGTCTGAAAGCGAATCCAGCAGCACAGGCGGGCAATATGGGGAAGGCAAAGAACGGTGAAATACAGTTCTGGACAAAAACCGAGTATTTGCAATTCATCGAAGCGATGATGGACAAGCCTCGTTCCTTCTATGCCTTTGAAATGCTCTATTGGACTGGAATTCGAGAAGGTGAACTGCTTGCTCTGACACCTGCGGATTTTGATTTTGAGAAACAAACCGTTTCTATCACAAAATCCTATCAGCGCATGAAAGGCCGAGATGTCATCACAGACCCCAAAACGCCGAAAAGCAATCGTGTTGTTCAAATGCCATCATTTCTCTGTGACGAAATACGGGACTACATCAAAACACTGTATGCTGTACAGCCGGATGACCGGATCTTTCAAGTTACGAAATCGTATTTGTTTCGGGAAATGGAGCGCGGCTGCAAGGAAACCGGCGTTAAGCGTATCAAGGTGCATGGTTTACGCCACTCGCATATTTCTTTGCTGATCGACATGGGATTTTCGGCACTGGCAATCGCAGACCGCGTAGGCCACGAAAGTATCGACATTACCTATCGCTATGCACATCTGTTTCCCACAAGGCAAACGGAAATGGCAAACAAGTTGGATATGGAACGAAAGGAGGACGAAGCGTGTCATTAAAAAATTGTGATAACAAGAACCGCTGGCGAAGTAAAACCATAGGCTTCCGCGTATCGCCGGAGGAAGATGAGCAGATCAACCGCTATGTGAAATTGTCCGGCCTAACCAAACAGGACTACATTACGCGGCGGCTCACCCACAAGGATGTAGTGGTGCAGGGCAATCCCAGAGTGTTCAAAGCACTGCGGAATAAGCTTGCGGAAGTGCTTTGGGAATTGCAGCGCATTGAGACTGGCGGTGCAGTCAATGATGAGCTGCTTGACCTAATTGAAATGATATCCGATATTCTCGGCGGAATGAAGGAGGAATTTGAATGACCAACAAAAAAGAAATGACCGCTCCAAATGTATCTGTTGGCGCAGATACGGAGCAGTCATCCCAAAACCTTATTGATAATAGTTTAACCGATTTTGACCCGAATTTCAAGGGTGGTGACGAAATGCAGAGAGAAATTTTGCGAATGATGGATCCGTCCTACCTGAAAACCGTGTCAATGTCTGAGCTGCTGGACAACGTGTACCAGAGCAAGCCGCCCCTTGTGGACGGCCTGCTCTACCGGGGTACTTACCTTTTTGTCGGCGCTCCAAAGCTGGGCAAGAGCTTCCTGATGACCCAGCTTGCCTATCATATCAGCACCGGCACGCCGCTGTGGAACTACCCTGTCCGAAAAGGCACAGTGCTGTACCTTGCCCTGGAGGATGATTACCGCCGTTTGCAAGAGCGCTCTTACTGGATGTTTGGCACAGCAGAGAACGAAAGCCTGTTCTTTTCTGTTTCTGCCGGACAGCTTGGCAGCGGTCTGGATGAGCAGCTTACCAATTTTCTACAGGAGCATCCAGACACTTCTCTTATCATCATCGACACGCTTCAGAAGGTGCGTGAAATCGGCGGAGACAATTACAGTTATGCTAACGACTATCAAATCATCACCCGGTTGAAGACGTTGGCGGATAACTATAGCATCTGCCTACTCCTTGTCCATCATACTCGAAAGCAGCAATCGGACGATAAGTTTGATATGATCTCCGGCACCAACGGACTGTTGGGTGCAGCAGATGGAGCATTCCTGCTCACTAAGGAAAAGCGCACCGGAAATGCTGCCTGCCTCGATGTGTCTGGCAGAGATCAACCGGATCAGCGGCTGCACCTTTTCCGCAACGAGGAAACCCTTGCGTGGGAACTGGAGCGTGTAGAAAAAGAGCTTTGGAAATCGCCACCAGAGCCGCTGCTGGAGCAGATTTCTGCTTTCCTTTCTTTAGACAGGAAGGAGTGGGTGGGAACACCCACCGAACTTGCGGCGCATCTCGGTGTGGATATGAAGCCCAATGCTCTGACAAGGCGGCTGAATGTCAACGCAGGGCGGCTGCTGAATGAGTACGGCATTCGATACGAAAGCAGCCGCAGTCGCAGCGAGCGAACCGTAAAGCTGACGGCGGATCAAGCGTGACGATATGTGACGGTGTGACGATATTTCCATGAGTGGGGGGCGGTATCCCAAATACCGTCATCATCGTCACACACCGTCACGGGGTACCGTTTCGGAAGGTAAAGTTTAGGCGGGGTGCAGGGTGCCCTTTTCAAAGGGCGGCCCTGCTGGGGCGGCAACCGCAGTTGCCGGGGCAAAGCCCAAACGTAGAGCGGCACTCGATGTACCGACTCTACGCACCCCCTCGGAGAGCGCAACAGCATCTTTTGATGGCCGCAGGCTGTCAAAAGTGCTTTTGTTACTCTTGGCAAGAGTAACAGAACCCGTCTACGAAAGGAATTGAAGGGAGTGAACGAAATGAAACGAACGATCAGCGTTGAAGTCGGCAAAGGCTCCGTCAACCATAACAGCCGCAAATTTAAAGCGGAGAATGTGGACGGTGCGCGCAGCCATCTCAATATCGACTACTGCAACGAACGCATCCAGGATGTCTATCAAATGCTGTTTGGACCGGCGCAGGAACGATTCAACGCAAGGCAAACACGCGCCGATCGGCGCATTCCGAACTACTATGAAAAAATCTGTACCGGGCATCAGGAAAAACCTTTTCACGAGATCATCATTCAAATCGGCAACAAGGACGATATGAGCGCTCTGGGCGAAAATGCAGAACTGTCAAAAACTGTGCTGAACGAATATTATCAGGGCTTTCAGGCACGGAATCCAAACCTTTATGTTTTCTCCGCACACCTGCACATGGACGAGGCAACGCCTCATCTGCACATTGACTTTGTTCCGTTCATCACCGGCAGCAAGCGCGGACTGGATACCCGTGTATCACGCAAGCAGGCACTCGCTGCGCAAGGTTTTAAAGGCGGCACACGGAGCGATACAGAGTGGAACCAATGGGTACGCTCCGAAAAGGCTGACCTTGCCGTTAAAATGGAGCGGCACGGTATCAAATGGGAGCAGAAAGGCACCCATGACAAACATCTTTCTGTGCTCGATTACAAGAAGCAGGAGCGCAGCCGTGAGGTGCAGCAGCTTGGCGAGGAGATTGATGAACGCCGATGCGAGGTTCATAATCTTCAGCAGCAGGCAGAGAAATATAAGCAGGCGTTGGAGGATTGCAAATTGACGGAGAATATGCTGGAAACCGCACCGGAGTATCAGCTGCCGGAACCGCCTGCGCTGATGTCCGCTAAGACCTACAAAACAAGATTCGTTGATGCACTGGTGGAGCGGCTCAAGAAACTGGCAAAAACGCTGCTGGCGCGGTATTTCGAGGTTCTGAACGATTATTTCCGAGTCAATGCAAACAACGGAAAGCTGTACCATGAGAACAAAAATCTGCGAGCAGATAACGCATGGCTCAGCCAGAAAAATGACAGGCTGGAAATCGAAAACAGAAACTATTCCCTGCTCCGCAAGCGGCTCGGCAAACAGCAGCTTGACGCATTGGTGGAGCAGGCAAAAGCAGCTAAACACACCACCCGAAGAAAAAACGAAACGAGGGAAAGATGATGAAAAAGTACACCTTTGATGCGAAAAACGGCCTGTGGTACGAGCAGTGCGGGGAGTATCAACTCCCCTGCCTGACCGTGCCGAACAGCAAAATGATCGGCAGATGGGGACATCACCACCGCCGGTATCTCCGTCAGCACAAGTACGGTACTTATACCGCGCTGCTGCTGACCGGCAAGCTGGACGATACATTGATTATAATCATGTTCGTCCGCACAGTTTTAACGGTTACCGCACCCCGTATGAAGCAAGAATATCAACGGAACCATAAGCAATTTTTTAGCCATAACTGTTACAAAAATGCTTGACCACGACAATGTTTGATAAAATGAAAGCGAATGGAGAAATCTCTACAAGAGGTCTGAAAGAAGATGCACACCTTTTCGGAGAGCTGATCTTCGATGTAAGATCTGCCTATTTTTACAACCACGGTGGCTACGACTTTGCTAAACAGTTCTATGCGGATGCCTACAAAGCAGCGGTGGAGATCGTCGGCGGTGAGCAGTACATTCTATCTGCGGTTATGCACGCCGATGAGCGGAACCGTGCTATGTCAGAAGCATTGAGCGAAGATGTATTCCACTATTACCTTCATGTGGTCTATATTCCGGTTGTAGAAAAGCAGATTCTGTGGTCGAAGCGATGCAAAGACAAATCTTTGGTAGGTACTGTGAAGGAAACCGTGATGCAGGTCAGCAGTAGCCAAAAGTGGGCCTCTCTGCTAGACTTGGATGAACAGGGACGGCCACTGTTGACCAAGACGGGCAAGAAAGTTTTGAAGAAATCCTACACTGTTTTGCAGGATGACTTTTTCAACGGCATGCAAGCTGCCGGTTATAGCGACATCCAGCGTGGAGAGCGAGGTAGCAGTGAAGAACATCTGACCGTGCACCAGTTTAAGGTGATGAAGGAACGGGAACGGCTGGAAGAGTTGACGGAACAGACAGCACAGAAAGTTCAGGAAGCAGCAGCTGGCGGCTCAGAACGTTGAGAAAATCGAAGCAAAGTCTGTGCCTCTTTCCTCAAAGGTGATGCTGGAACGCTCCGAATACGAGAGCCCTGCCGCTGCCGCAAAGAAATATGTGGCTCAGGAGAAGAAAGAGCGGCATGCAAAAGTTTCTGGATGCTGCCAACAAACTGATTTCGGAGCTAAAAAGCAAGATCGCTGAGCTGACCGCTGAATTGGCAGAATACAAGTCTGTCCGTGGAAAGTTGCGTACCAGAGAATTGGAACAGGAAAATGAGGAGCTTCGCAGCAAGATTCACGGCTATGAAGCTGTGATTGAAAGGTATGATCTGTGGTACCTATTTGGTCGCAAACGCTCCAAAAATATGACCAGAGAAGAAAATCACTGATTCCTGTGTAGAGCCGTGAAAATTGAGATTTTACCAATGGGAGCTTCTCGGATGACCTGTGACCCGGCGGCTTACATAAAATCAGTGACGGAGTATGATACGTTCAACTGAACTATGAGTAGAAAAAATGTCATATTTCAATATTACAAATAATTTATATAAAAAGATTGACAACTTGCAAGCCGTATGGTACTATATCTTCAGACAAGAGAAAAGCTCCCGGATACAGCGGCAACTGTTCCGAGAGCTTCCCACGCAAATATCATAGTTATGCACCTTTATGATATCAGATATTCTCAGGAATGTCAATGTGGGCTTGTACTTTCAATGAAAGGAGAACAAGCCAATGAAGTTCTATGTCAATAAGAATGAGCAGTGGACTGGCGAGCATGAGGTACATCGTGCCGATTGCGCATGGCTGCCTAATGCAGCGAACAGAATCTACCTGGGTGAGTTTTACACCTCTCAGGCGGCTGTTCAGGAAGCGCGCAAGTACTACAACTGCGTAGACGGCTGCGAGCACTGTTGCCCCGAAAGCCACACCAGATAACATGATAAGGTGGCCCGCCCATTTGTGGGCGGGCCGCTTTTCTTTGGAGGCGAAAAGATGATCACTAAGATTTCAGATCTTGCAGATGTGCAAGGCGGAATGGTTTTGAGTCGAAAAGAGGCCAAAAACCAGGAAGAGGACTCTTTCGAGTACAGCCGTCTTACGCTTAGAGCATTCGATGACAATGGAAATATTAATAGATCAGAGCTGGAGATTTTTCATGCCTGTGAGAGTCTGGAGAATGCCTTATTTACAAAGGTAGGAGATATTGTAATTCGGCTGGTCTCTCCAATGTACCCGGCGTCTATCGAGCCTAGCTATGAAAATATTCTCGTTCCCTCTCAATTTGCGATACTGCGAGTAAAAGGATGTGCAGGGGTTATACCGGAGTATCTCCGACTGTGTCTGGCACAGAAAAGTGTGCAGGAACGAATTCTCAGCCTAGAAAGCGGAACAGCCCAAAAGACTGTAAAAATCAAAACGGTCTTGGATTTGGAAATTCCCTTACAGCCCTTGCATATTCAACAGAAAGCGGTACAGATTGACCGATTAAGCAGAAAACGAGAATGTATGTATCGTGAGCTGATCGAAAATGAACGTATATTAACAGAACATCTTATTGAAAAGATGATTGGAGGAACTAACCAATGACGACCAAGAAGGATATTGAAAATGCATTGATGCGTGGCGCAGATACTCTGCGGGATACCATTGATGCAGCCAACTATAAAGACTACGTACTGCCGATTATGTTCGTCAAGTATCTGAGTGATTCCTATGAAGATGCGCTGGATGAATTGAAAAAGGAGTATTCCGGCATCCGTCTGGAGCGTCAGAAACGATATCTGCCCTTTACCATTGCAGAAGAGTGCTCCTTCCAGTCTCTCTATGACCAGAGATATTCTGACAAGATTGGTCAGCTGATTAATGCCGCTATGCGAAAAATCGAGGCAGATAACAACCAGCAGCTGGCTGGTGTTCTGAACACTGTGGACTACAACAGTGAAAATGCACTGGGTACACTGGATCACAAAAAGGCAATCCTTCGGGATCTACTGGAGGACTTTGATCCGCTGAGCCTTCGTCCCTCGGATATCGAGGTGAAGCCCGGTCAAGTCCCTGCTGATGTTATTGGTGACGCTTATGAGTATATGATTGGCCAGTTTGCCAGCATGGCAGGTAAGAAAGCTGGTTCCTTCTATACCCCGGCAGCTGTCTCCGAAATTATGGCTCGCATTGTGAATGTCCAGCCCGGTGAGCGTGTGTATGATCCTACCTGCGGATCTGGTTCTTTGTTGATCAAGGCTGCGAAGAAGCAGAACAGCAAGGAAGTTTCCATCTACGGTCAGGAAGTCAACGGTTCTTCTGTGGCAATGGCCAAGATGAATATGTATATCCATGAAATCCGAGATGCAAAGATTGGCTGGGGTGATACTCTGGCAAACCCGGTGTTCTTGGATGCTGACGGTAATCTGCTTCTCTTTGATGCCATTGTCGCAAATATGCCTTTCTCGAAGGATAAGTGGGCATCCGGTTTCAACCCCGGCGGTGAGTCCAGCGGTAAGGGCAAGAAGGAGTTTAAGATGGAAGCTTCTCTGGATAAATTCCATCGTTTCGACTGGGGTGTTCCTCCTGCAAGTAAGGGTGACTGGGCCTTTCTGCTACACATGATCAACAGCCTCTCCGTCAATGGCAGAATTGCCGCTGTTGCGCCTCATGGCGTTTTGTTCCGTGGTGCTGCAGAAGGTCGTATTCGTCAGAAAGTCATTGAGGAAAATCTTCTGGATGCCGTGATTGGTCTGCCTGAAAACCTGTTCTACGGTACTTCTATCCCGGCCTGTATTCTGGTGTTTAAGAAGAATCGCCCCAACACAGATGTGCTTTTTATCGACGCCAGCAAGAGGGACGAGGATGGTAATCCTCGTTATATCAAGGCGGGAAATCAGAATGCACTGGGGGATGCTCATGTAGATGCGATTGTCCAGGCATATCAGGAGCGCAAAGAACAAGATAAATTTGCTCATGTGGCTACCTTAGAAGAAATCAAGGAGAATGAGTACAACCTCAATATTCCCCGTTATGTGGATACCTTTGAAGAGGAAGCTCCGATTGATCTTCAGCAGGTTCAGTCCAATATTGCCCGGCTGAAAACAGAGATTGCAGAGGCTGAGAAGCAGATGGACACCTATCTGAAAGAACTTGGGTTGTAATATAGGAGGTCAAGCACATGACCAAACAGATACACGCTGGTATTGCCGTTGGACAGGTATCAGAAGGATATAAACTGGAACACGGCTATGTGATTCCTAAAGAGTGGAAAGTCGTTCATTTCAACGAATGTTTCCATCGATTGACGCAGAAAAATACTGAGAACAATCAAAATGTTTTGACTATTTCTGCACAGCAAGGGCTAATCAGCCAGCTAGATTATTATAATACCCTCTACGCCAGCGAAGATAAGACAGGGTATTTTCTTCTTCAAAAAGGTGATTTCGCATATAACAAGAGCTATTCTGCGGATTATGCGTATGGTGCAATCAAGCAACTGGAAAAGTATGATAAAGGCATTGTCTCTCCGTTGTATATCTGTTTCTCAGCTAATGAGGGCACAAATACTGATTTCTACAGACAGTATTTTGAAGCTGGAATGTTTAACCGGGAGATATACAAGGTTGCTCAGGAAGGCGCAAGAAACCACGGCCTGTTAAATGTATCTACTCCTGAGTTTTTCTCTGCGGCACTTGTTTTTCCTCCCGTTGAAGAGCAGAAAAAGATTGCTGAGATTCTTGAACAGTGCGATAAGGTGATTGCACTTAAGCAGAAATGCATTGACGAAGAGAAACGGAAAAAGCATGGAATCGTAAAGCGTATATTCTCTTCTGATGCTCATAAGGGATGGGAGGAAGAGCCACTCGGAAGCATATGTACATTTATCAACGGAAGAGCCTACAAGCAGGATGAACTTCTAAAAGTGGGAAAATATCCGGTTTTACGTGTAGGTAATCTGTTTACAAAGGGCGAGTGGTATTATTCTGATTTGGAGCTTGCTGAGGATAAATACATCGATTCAGGAGACTTGATCTATGCGTGGTCAGCCTCATTTGGCCCACAGATTTGGACCGGTGACAAAGTAATTTACCACTATCATATTTGGAAAGTGATCCCCCACGCCAGAATCGATAAGAACTATTTACATCAATATTTCATGTATGATGTTGGGCTACTTGCCAAAGAGCAACAAGGCGGTACCATGTCCCATATTACAAAAGAAGCAATGGAAAAGCGAATCTGCCGCTTTCCATCGCTGACGCAGCAAAAAGAAATTGCACAGCTTTTGTCAATGGTGGACCAGAAGATGGAATTGCTACAATCAGAATTGGATGAATGGGAGATGAAGAAAAAAGCTCTGATGCAGCTACTTCTTACCGGAATTGTGAGGGTGAAACCGTGACTGATTTTGAAAATCTAAAAAGCAGTTACATTCAGACCATACAATTGGCCCTGCTTGGTGGTGTGAGCCGTGATGAAGTAAAGCATGCAAGTGAGCTGATTTCTCATTTTTGTAAACAGCTGATTCGGCGCAGCGGCTACCGGCCGCAGGATCGGGACGAAATGAGCCGCCAAATTGATTTGGTGAAGCAGACACTTGAACTGGAGATAGAAGCAGCGTACCACTAATACGAAAAAGAGGGACATGCGATGTCGAATAAGACAAACTCGAAAGCATATATACCAACTGTTTTTCAAGATATTGAGACACCTGAAGAATTAAAATGTTACTTGGATGATTCAATGAGACGTTCGGACAACACTCCATACCTTCACCATTATACAAGTGTTTCCAGAGTTGTGGATATGATTCGAAGTGGTACATGGCACTTAGGAAATGCTAAAGGAATGAACGACAACCTTGAATATAAAAATGGTGATGCTACTCGCTGGCGTAATTTATTCTTCAGTTGCTTTATGTGTGAAGACAAAGAAAGCATTGGTATGTGGAGTATGTATGCACAACCGTGGGAAAAAGGTGTGAAGATTTCGATACCAAAAGCTGCTGTTAAAAAATGGCTGAAAACGATAACCGAAATTCTTGAAATTTCTACAAATGATTATCAGCCGACTGGACGCAGATTTCGATTGAAAGAGTATGATATATCATTAAGACTTTCGTCCGTTGCATATTGTAATTCAGATAGTCTTCAAGGAAAAACGAACGAAGAGAAAATAATGTGGAGTACGGCCAAGAACATCCATATTAAAAATGCTGTTCGGATTCCAGAACTCACCGGCTACATAAAAGATATGGCATGGTCGTATGAAAAGGAAATTCGTATTAAAGCTGAGTTTGATAATGTATATGGGGTTCATAGAATTGCAATTCCTTTAACGGAAGACCTGATTAACGCTATGACGATAACAGCCAGTCCATTATTTGAGGGCAGCTTGGAAGATGTTTTGAAAAAGGAAATTGCATCCAAAATTAAAACTGAGCAGAGCATGTTTACCCACAGATTAAATATCAAAACAATATGCCAGGAATGTAAATTAAAGCAAAAATATGGCAGCAAGCTAATATAAATGAGGGATCATAATGCCAAACCATACCATTTTTAATGAACGACCGGAATCCCAAGATCGTGCTTTGAAAGTCATTGAAAAGCTGGGATATACGATCGTCCCCCGCAGTGAAGCGGAGAAAAAACGTGGCTCTCGTCGGGCTGTTCTGTTCACGGAAGAACTGCAGTCTTTTCTGAGCCACCAGACGTATCAGTTTGGCACAGAAGAACGATACTTTTCCGGAGGCTCCATCGCCAAAGCCATGCAGACCGTGGATCAGTTCAGTGCTGCTGGACTGTATGCTGAAAACAAGACGATCTATGAGCTTCTCTGTGCCGGCAAGAGCATGGAAGAGGATCTGCCTGACGGAACTCGTCAGTCCTTTGATCTGAGTTTTATCGACTTTGAACACCCGGAAAATAATACATTCCAAGTGACAGATGAGTTCGAAGTAGAACGTGCTAACGGTAAATTTGCCCGCCCAGATATTGTGGTGCTGGTCAACGGTATTCCTCTGGTGGTCATTGAATGTAAGAAATCCAGTGTGGATGTGATGGAAGGTGTCAACCAAAATATCCGCAACTGGGGCGAAGAATACATCCCGCACCTCTTCCGTTACACCCAGCTGGTGCTGGCTATGAATCCGGACAAAGTTCTGTATGGTACTTGCGGTACACCTGCAAAATACTTTGTGTCTTGGCATGAGGATGATAAGGAGTGGCTGAACGATTGGTGCCGTAAGTGTTCTCCGGATGGTCAAATCAAGGAACAGGATCGGGCTCTGGTTTCTCTATTGCACCCGGATCGGCTACTGGATTTGATTCGTAATTTTATCATCTACGATAACAATGTGAAGAAGATCTGCCGCTACAAGCAGTATTTTGCAGTTAAAAAGTGCATGAAGCGAATTCTGCTTCAGGACGGTGCTGATACTCGAAATGGTGTTGTGTGGCATACCCAAGGCAGTGGTAAAACTATCACTATGATCATGCTGACCAAGATGATTATCCGGGAGAGCATGAAGCCTGGCAGCAGTATCAAGCGGCCCCGTTTCGTGATGGTGACTGACCGTATTAACCTGGATAAGCAGATTCGGGACAACTTTATTCATACACAGATGAGCCCTCACCGTGCAAAAACAGGCAAGGGCCTGATCGAGTTGCTGAAGGAAGATGGAAACACCGTCATCACAGCTCTGGTCAACAAATTTGAAGCCGCTGTGAAGCAGGAATACTGCAACAACAGCGAGAATATCTTCGTGTTTATCGACGAAGGTCACCGTACCCAGTACGGCAAGCTGAACATCTACATGAACCGGGTGCTGCCCAATGCAGTCAAGATTGCCTTTACAGGCACCCCTCTGATGCAGAAGAAGCCAAAGGACGATAAGCGAGATGTTATGTCTGCTAAGGATACCTACTCCAAATTCGGCCCCCTGATCGATAAATACACGCTTCAGGATGCCATCGATGACAAGGTGACCGTTCCCATCGTCTACGAAGGTCGTGTGATTCCTCAGAAGGTTACCAGTGAGCAGATCAATGCACATCTGAAACACATTACCGTGGGTTTGAATGAAGAGGCTAAAAAGGATCTGGAAGTTAAGTACAGCCGCTTTGTGGCTCTGGCCCAGACGGAAGCACGCCTTAATATGATTGCCTTTGATCTCCACGAGCACTTTACCAGCTTTGTAAAGCCCAAGGGCTTCAAGGCCATGCTAACCTGTTCTTCCCGTGCCGAAGCAGTACAGCTCTTTTATAAGCTGCGGGATCTTGGCGGTATCACCCCGGCGGTTGTAATCACGCCCAATACCAGCCGTGAGGGTGATGATGAAAGCAACACACCTCAGACTCAGAAAATCATCGGGGAGTTTTTTCGCAAGGAAATTGACCCACTTTTCAAGAACAACTATGATGCCTATGAAGATTCCGTAACTGGACAATTCATTGATCCGGAAGGCGATATTGATCTTTTGATCGTCAAGGATAAACTACTTACCGGCTTTGATGCACCGATTGCAGCGGTCTTATATGTGGATAAAAAGCTGAAGGATCATACCCTTCTGCAAGCAATCGCCCGTGTGAACAGAGTGTACACGGATAAGGATTTTGGCCTGGTCGTGGACTATATGGGCATCTTCAAAAAGCTGAATTCTGCTCTGGATCTGTATAGCGATGAGCAGTCCGGTATGAACCTGTTCAACAAGTCTGAAATCCATGCGGCTATCTCTGCTGTTGCGGAAGAAAAGGACAAACTCGCTCAGGTCCATCAGCAGCTCTGGAAAATTTTTAAGGGAATTGATCCTGATGAATCCAGCGCCAATGTCTGGCAGGAACGCCTGAGAGAGTATGATGTGCGTAAGGACTTTTACGAAAAACTGTCTGCATTTGCAAAAATGGTGGACTTCATGTACTCCAGCTATGAACTGTTTGAAGCCGTTGGATTTGACCAGGCAGAGGCCTATCGCAAGGACTATTTGTTCTTCAAGAAATTAAAAGATAGTGTAGCTCTGCGCTTTAATGATCGTGTAGACTTCTCTCGGTATGAAGATGGCATTCGTCAGCTTCTGAATACCTATGTGAATGCGGAAGATGCCAAGATTTTGATTGAACCTCTGGATATCACCAACAAGGAGAAAATGGAGGAACAATTGGCACGACTGGGTTCTAACGAGGCCAAAGCTGAAGCAATCCAGACCCGACAGGTTGAGGTCTTGGAAAGTCAGCGGTATGTGGACCCGATTCGTTATATGACCTTTATGGAGCGCATCAAAAAGACAATTGCTGACTATATGGAAGAGCGTGATAGTGAAAAGTATCTGTCTTCAATGGAGAAGATGGCAGAAGATTACCGGGCAGGTCGAAATTCTGTCAAATATCCTGAAAACATCATGGATGACAGCGATGCAAAGTCTTTCTATGGTGCGGTTTGTGCTGGTATAAAAAAATCAACTGGAGCAACAGATGTAGAAATTTCGGAGGAATTAGGACAATTGGCATTGGATATCAAAGCCGTTATTGTGAAACACACAAAACGTGACTGGCGGGATAATGTCATTGTTCATAGAGATATTAAAAAGGCACTTGATGATCTTCTCTTTGATTATCTGGAGGACCATAAGCTGGACTGGAGTTTGGACACAATCGATATCATTATAGATGAAATTATGATGGTGGCAAAGAAGGGCTATTAAACATGGAAACAATCAGTATCACATTGCCATCATCCCCAAAGATAGTTGACGTCAAGTTGGATCGAAAATCCATGAAGACCTGTCGGTTAAAGGTTTACCCATCTCAGGAAATTGTATTGTCTATGCCTAAAACAGTTCCGACCACGTGGGCTGAAGAGTTTTTAGTGGATAAGGGTACCTGGATTGAGTCAAAGCTGGATGGTTTTCAGAAAACCGTTGGATATGCAGCGACTGATGAAATCAGAGACGGATTCTCTATCAAACTCCTTGGTGAGGATATGCTTTTTGTAGTTACCGAATGCGAAAAAGAAAAAGTATATTCAGAAGGAAAGATTATCCATATTTGCTGCCGGGATGCAAATGACCAGTCGAAAATTCAGCGGCAGTTTGAAAATTGGTGGAGAAAACAGGCAAAGGCGATCCTTCAGGAACGAACAGAACATTGGTACCCCATTATTGAAAAATACGGTATTCCTATGCCAAAGATTTCGGTTCGGAAAATGAAAACCCTGTGGGGTAGCTGCAGTGTAAATCGTGGAGCTGTAACACTCAATTTCTACTTGATTAAAGCTCGGATGCCCTATATTGACTATGTTGTCTTGCATGAGCTTACTCACTTTCTATATCCAAATCACAGTAAGCAGTTCTATATGTTCCTTTCGAACTATATGCCTGACTGGAAAGAAAGAAAGAAAGTGTTGGATCAGGATGTTGTTCACGGCCTGTAAGCTACCTAAACTAAAATACAAGAGAAAGGATATGAAAAATATGAAGCGTCCAATTGTTCTAATCGTACTGTTTATAATGGCAGGAATTTTTACATGTATTGGAGTTGGTACTGACACATCTTGGCTTGCTATGTTAGGTGCAATTGCATCTGCAATTTTTGGTACAATTATTTCGATGATATTTGAGTCTATCGATACACATGGGCAGGGCATGAAATTGTGGATGCAGCACATAAAATACTGGAAACAAGACATTCGTCTATCGATAGCATATCTTTTCCGTATCGAAATTGATGGGAAATATCTATTGGTAAAAGGAAATCGACTTAAAAAGCAGTTCCAGCCTGTTGGCGGTGTTTATAAGTTCTATGCGGAGGCAAACATCGGTGTACAAGGGGGACAAACGAGATAAAATAGAAATGAGGGGCGATAGAGCGGAAATGTCAGATTTTCCACTCTATCTGAACACGGTCGCTGGTGGCCTTGATCGTAGAGATCAAACCATCGGCGGCTTTTCTTTTGTCGTCAAAATCTATGCTGTCCCAGTTGTCGAGATAATAGGATAACTTCTTTATCTGCTGGGGAGATATGGTTTCAACGCTCAATTCAGCGATTGCCTTTGAAATGGTCTGGCGTCGGGTGTCCAGTTCTTCAATTTTTTTGTTGGCGTAGGCAAGCAAGGTCGCATTGGCTCCGGTTAGCGTATCCAGCAGCTTTTCAATTTCTGCCTCCACCTGTGCCAGCTCCACTTGACAGGCAGTCAGTTTCGGATTGACTTTTTCCTCTCTGCCGTGGAGTATCTGAAAGTCTTTGAATTTCTCCTGCATGGCCGAGAAAATGAATTGCTCAAATTC
>NZ_JAQEXK010000029.1:0-9448 GCF_027693185.1 Butyricicoccus sp. OF27-2pH9A | reverse complement strand
CAGCAGTCAGCGGGCATTATCCAGAACGGGACAGAGATCACGCCGGATGTGCTGGACAGTCTGCGGACAGAGCTTGAAGCGATGGAGTTAGGCCCTCTGTTCGGACTCTGGCTACAATCCTTCCTGATCCAGCTTACCATGATTGCCTTAAACATCGTGATCTTCGTTATCGTATATGGCCGTATGATTGAAATTTATTTACTCACAAGTTTAGCGCCTATCCCGTTTGCCACCGTCCCCAACAGGGAAACCGGACACATGGGGCAGAACTATTTCCGCTCCCTCTTTGCGGTGGGCTTTCAAGGTCTGTTGATCTTGGTCTGTGTTGCCATCTATGCGGTGCTGATCCAGAGTATCGCCGCCGACGGCGACCCCATCGGGGCGATCTGGGGCTGCGTGGGATATACGGTGCTGCTGTGTTTTACCTTATTCAAAACAGGCAGTCTTGCAAAATCCATCTTCGGCTGCCATTAAGAGACTTCGGGCCATGCTGACCCGAAGCGGAAAGGAGAAATCCATGCAGGAAAAAACTGCGGGCGGAACACCAGCCGCCCCTATAAAGCTGGATGTAAGCGTGCGGGTCATCGAACCTGTGAAAAACCTCATGGGCTTTGCCAGCGTGAAATTCAATGACTGCTTTGTGGTGGAAAATCTGAAAATCGTACAGGGCAGCAAGGGCCTCTTTCTTGGGATGCCCAGCCAGCCGGACGGCAAAGGCGGCTACCGGGATATGGCCTACCCTGTCACAAAGGAGTTCCGAGAACAGCTCAATACTGCTGTTCTGCAAGCCTATGAGGCAAAGTTGGAACAGATGGCGGAGCGCGGCTCTGTGGGGCGTGCGTCCATCAGCGACCAACTCAAAGCCGGAAAAGCGGCTGCCGAACAGGCAAAGGCAGAGCGGCCTCCGAAGGAAAAGCCCAGCCGCAGTGCAGAGCGTTGACCTCGGGCCATGCTGGCACGAAGCAGAAAGGAGGCGGGAACCATGCCACGCAAACGGACGAGCTATGACGCGGCCTGCTATTACGACGGAAAACTGCTGGGCCGCTGTACCAAAGCGGATAGCGACGCCTATACCCTGTTGATGAACGCCTGCGGCGGGGAGGCCGCCCGTGTCCTTCGGGAATATGCCTATTTTTCCCCGGAACTGAAAGCCATCTTAGAAAAGGCAGCACTCATGCAGGCAGACCGGAGCCGGACGGGCGGAATGTTCCATGCGCCGAAAAGCTCCCCGTGGGGCGAGGTGCAGAATTGTGAAACCCTCTGTCCGGGGGTGTTTCTGGTATCTACCGCCAGCCACGGCGGAACGATGGTGGCAAACGAGGTAGCCGCCGTCCTCTCCCCAGCGGCCAAAAAATGCGGCTTCAAGGACAAGGGCTATATCTGCTATGAGGAGGACGCACAGGAAAGTGTGGTGCTCCGGGAGCTGCTGGACAAAAAGCTGTGGAATTGTGAAACCCTCTGTCCGGGGGTGTTTCTGGTATCTACCGCCAGCCACGGCGGAACGATGGTGGCAAACGAGGTAGCCGCCGTCCTCTCCCCAGCGGCCAAAAAATGCGGCTTCAAGGACAAGGGCTATATTTGCTATGAGGAGGACGCACAGGAAAGCGTAGTGCTCCGGGAGCTGCTGGACAAAAAGCTGTGGAAAATCCCTGACCGCATTAAGGACAAAGGACAGTTTGAAGAAAAACTCAATCAGTCCATACGGCAGTATCACCCCGAATACTGGCGGGCAAGGCAGAGCGGACGAGAGGCCGCCGAAGCTGCCCGCAGCACAGCCCCGGCCAAAGAGGCCGCAAGATAACCTCGGGCCATGCTGACCCGAAGCAATAAAGGAGGTGTACCAAAATGGCCTATGTGCCAGTACCAAAAGACCTTTCCAAAATCAAGACAAAGCTGGCCTTCAACCTAACGAAGCGCCAGCTTGTTTGTTTTTCCAGCGCGGCGGCGGTGGGCCTCCCGGCTTACCTGTTTTCCCGTGGCAGTATCGGGAACAGTGCCGCCATGTTCCTGATGATCGGCCTCATGCTCCCGTTCTTCTTTCTGGCTATGTATGAACGAGACGGTCTGCCGCTGGAAAAAGTGCTGAAAAACATCATCCGCACCCGGTTCCTCTATCCCCGTGTGCGGCCTTACAAAACCGAAAACTTCTATGCGCTGCTTAGCGCCAGAAAGGAGGCGCAGCCGATTGCGAAACAGCAGAAGGGCCGGAAAGCCCGCAGGCAAAAAGCCTGAAAAGCAAGGCCTTCTCGGCCTGTTCACGAAAGGAAAGAACATTCCCACCACCGCCCAGCAGACCCTCCCTTACCGGGAAATGTACCGGGACGGGGTGTGCCGGGTAGCGGACCGCTATTACACCAAAACCATTGAATACGAGGACATCAACTATCAGCTCGCACAGTCCGAGGATCAGGCAGCCATCTTTGATGGGTGGAGCGCCTGCCTCAACTACTTTGACAGCAGCCTTCCGTTCCAGCTTTCCTTCCTCAACCACCGGAGCCGCCCGGGCAGCCGGTACAGCGTGAACATCCCCATGCAGGATGACGATTACAACAGCGTCCGGTGCGAGTATGTGGAAATGCTGGAAAACCAGATCGCCAAAAGCAACAACGGCATTGTCCGCACAAAGCTCCTGACCTTCGGCGTGAACGTGGACGACCTTTCCACCGCCAGGGCAAGGCTGGAACGTGTAGAGGCGGACATTTGCGGGAACTTCAAAAAGCTGGGCGTCAAGTGCCGTTCCCTTTCGGGGCTGGAACGGCTGGAGCTTCTTCACGGGCAGCTCCACCCCGGCAGCGGCTCCCCCTTCCGGTTTTCATGGGATATGATCCCAAAAACCGGGCTTTCCACCAAAGACTTTATCGCCCCGGACAGTTTCGATTTTCGTTTCAGCCGTCTGTTCCGGGTGGGGACGACTTGGGGCGCTGCCTCCTACTTGCAGATTTTGGCCTCAGAGCTCTCGGACAAGCTGCTGGCGGAGCTTTTGGAAATGGATGCGGAAATGACCATCACTCTCCATATCCAAACCGTCGATCAGGCCGCCGCCGTAAAATCTATCAAGGCCAAAGTCTCCGACATTGACAAGATGAAGGTGGAGGAACAAAAGAAGGCAGCCCGGTCAGGGTACGACATGGACATACTTCCGCCCGACCTTGTAACGTACAGCAACGACGCAAAGACCCTTCTGGAAGATTTACAGAGCCGGAATGAAAGAATGTTCCTGCTGACCTTCCTTGTGGTAAACATGGCCCCGACCCGCCGGGAGCTGGACAATGACCTGTTCACGGTGTCGGGTATCGTCCAGAAATACAACTGCACCTTGAAGCGGCTGGACTTCCAGCAGGAGGACGGTTTTCTTTCCAGCCTTCCGCTGGGTCATAACGGCATTGAGATCAAGCGTGGCATGACGACCAGCTCCACGGCCATTTTCGTTCCCTTTATGACGCAGGAGCTCCGCATGGATGGCGAAGCCGTCTATTACGGGCTCAACGCACTTTCCCATAACGTCATCATGGCAAACCGGAAAAAGCTCAAAAATCCCAACGGCCTGTTCCTCGGCGTGCCGGGCTCCGGCAAATCCTTTGCCGCAAAGCGGGAGCTTGTGAACGTGTTCCTTGCCACCCGTGACCGGATCATTGTGGTGGACCCGATGGGCGAATACTCGCCCCTTATCAAGCGGCTGGGCGGACAGGTCATCGAGATCGCCCCGGACAGCCCCCACCACATCAACCCGATGGACATTGACCTGAGCTTTGACGAGGAAAACCCGATGGCGCTGAAAGCCGACTTTATCCTGTCGCTAATGGAGCTGATCGTCGGCGGCAAGGATGGCTTGCAGCCGGTGGAGCGGACCGTCATTGACCGCTGTGTACGCCAGATGTACCGGGAACATTTGCAGGACCCGGAAACAAGCAAAATGCCGACCCTCCAAACCCTGTATGACCTGCTCTGTTCCCAGCCGGAGGGCGAGGCGGTACGGCTGGCAACTGCCCTTGAAATCTATGTGTCGGGTTCCCTTAACGTGTTCAACCATGAAACCAATGTGGACCTGAACCGCCGTCTGGTATGCCTTGACTTAAAAAAGCTGGGGGCCGGGCTTCGGACGATTGCCATGCTCATTATGCAGGACTTGGTAAACTCGCAGGTGTCCATGAATTTCCTGCGCGGTATCGCTACATGGTGCTACTTCGACGAATTTCATGTGCTGCTCCGTGACCGTCTGACGGCAAGCTATTGTGTGGCGATCTGGAAAATGCTGCGAAAAAAAGGGTGCGTTCCGAGTGCTTTAACGCAGAATGTAAAGGATTTTCTGGCAAGCCCGGAGATCGAGAACATCTTTGAAAACTCGGACTTCCTTGTGCTGCTCTCGCAGGCACAGGGGGACCGGCAGATTTTAGCCAAACAGCTTGGGATCAGCCCCCACCAGCTTTCCTATGTGACCCATACCAATTCCGGCGAAGGGCTGCTGTTCTTCGGGAATACCACCATCCCATTTGTTGACCGCTTCCCGCAGAATACCGAGCTGTACGCCATTATGACCACCCGCCCGGAGGACAAAAAACAGGAAATGAACCGGGCGTAACACACTTCGGGCCATGCTGGCCCGAGGTTCGGAAAGGAGGGATACGCCATCGGAAAGAAACCGGATAAACGGAATTTTCAAAAGCCGGGGCCGACGGAGGATACCGGGGACAATCGCCCCGGACCGGCAGAACGGGAAGGACCTTCCCCCGCACCGTCCCGACGTCTGCGGTTTGAGGACGAGGATGCCGGGCAGGACAGTCCTTCGGGCCATGATGGCCCGAAGTCCAAAAGCGGCAAGTTTCAAGAGGACAGCCGCAAAAGCCGTCCCTCTGACCGCATGAGGCAGGAGGATGAAGCGAGCAGGCCGCAGGATACCGGCAGGGCACAGGAGCCGGAGGGCTCCGCCGAGAAGGCCGGGAGTAAAAAGGACAAGTACCAGAAGGCGCAGGCCAAAGCGGAGCGCGCCGGGGAAAAGCTGGGAAAGGCCCGGGAGAAGCTGGATAAGGTCGAGGCGAAACGGGCGGCGCAGAAGCCGCCGGGGCTTGCGAAGAAAGCTGTCCGGGGAGCCCGTACAGAAGCATGGTTCTATGTCCACAACAAGATCCACGAAGTTGAGCATGAAAATGTGGGTGTGGAAGGAGCCCATAAGTCGGAACTTGTGGCCGAGGCCGGAGCCCGGAAACTGACCCGGTATGCCAAACGCCGCTGGCGGGAGCACCCGGCCCGGAAGGTGGCAAAATGGGAACGGAAGGACATAAAAGCCCGGGCCAATATGGATTTTCAGAAGATGGCCTCCGAGCACCCGGAGCTTGCCAGCAATCCGCTTTCCCGTGTGCAGCAGAAATGGAAACTGAAACGCCGGTATTCCAAAGAAGCAAAGGCGGCTGCAAAACAGGGCGCAAAGACCGCAAAGAAAACCGCTGCCGCTTCGGGAACTGCGACCCGTCGGGCGGCGCAGTTTGTGACCCGTCATCCCGTGGCGGTGCTGGTCCTGCTCCTGCTGTTGCTGCTCTGTTTTCTTGTGTCGGCGGTAAGTTCCATTTTCCCCACGCTTGGCAGCGGCCTTGCCAATGCGTTATCCGGCACCTCCTACGCCTCGGAGGATACGGACCTGCTGGGCGTGGACGAGGACTACACGGCACTGGAAAACGAGCTGGCGCAGACGGTAGCGAACATCGAAAGCACCCATCCCGGCTATGACGAGTACCGCTATTCCGTGGACGAGATCGGCCATAACCCCTATGAGCTGGCGTCCTATCTCTCGGCAAAGTACCATGTGTATTTCCGTGAACAGGTGCAGGACGAGCTGCGGGAGATTTTCGAGGCACAGTATGAACTGACCTTGACGGAGGAAGTTGAGATACGCTACCGCACCGAAACCAGCACCGACCCGGAGACCGGGGAAACCACCACCGAGGAAGTCCCCTATGAGTATTACATTCTCAATGTGACCCTCACAAACAAGACGCTGCCCGCCGTGATCCTGCCGAGGCTTAACGAACAGCAGCGGGAAATCTACACCGTTATGCAGCAGCTCAAAGGCAACAAACCCTATCTGTGGGAAGGGATTTACAACGGCGGCGAAGATACCGGCCCCAGCTATGAGATACCCGGCGAGGCGCTGGATGACCCGGCTTTTGCGGCGCTCATGAAAGAAGCCACAAAGTACATCGGCTGGCCCTATGTGTGGGGCGGCTCCAGCCCGTCCACCTCCTTTGACTGTTCGGGTTTCGTCTGTTGGGTGTACACGGCCAGCGGCGTCCACAACCTGCCCCGTACCACGGCGCAGGGCATTTATAATCAGTGTGCTATCATTTCCCCCTCCGAGGCAAAGCCCGGCGACATTATCTTTTTCACGGGAACCTATGACAGCCCCGGCCCTGTATCCCATGTGGGGATTTATGTGGGCGACGGGATGATGCTCCATTGTGGTTCGCCCATCCAATACGCAAACATCAATTCAAGCTACTGGCAGACACATTTCTATGCCTTCGGGCGTTTGTGAGCCAGAGGAAAGGAGTCCTTGCATGAACAAGATCGACAAGCTCGATAAGGAACTGGAAAAAGCCCGGGAGAAGGCTGCCGAGTGGCAGGCTAAAATCCGGGAGCTGGAAAAGCAGAAACAGGAGGAAGAAAACAGCCAGATCGTGCAGGCGGTGCGCTCCCTCAAACTGACACCCGCCCAGCTGATGGCTTTTCTGAATGACCCCAAAAACAGCCTTACCGCTTCGGGCCATACTGACCCGAAGCCGGAGGCACCCGAAAAGGAGGACACGGCCCATGAAGAAAACTAAATTTCGCAGGCTGGCGGCGATGGCTGCCAGCCTTTTGTGTTGCCTGATCTTTACAGTCCCGGCTTATGCACAGAGCAGCGAGCCGCAGCCGGAGACAGCTCCCTCCCCGGCAGAAACCGAAGCAGAGCCGGAAACCCAGAACCCCTTTACCCCGGACGGGACGGGAACCGTGGTGGACAACGCCACCGACGAGGATGGAAAGGAGTTCTACACCATCACCACCGCAGACGAGAGCGTGTTTTATCTGGTGATCGACAAACAGAAAACCAGCGAGAACGTCTATTTCCTCAATACCGTTACCACAGACGACCTTCTGCCTCTTGCCGAACAGGGTAAGGAACCGCCCAAAGAAGTGACCCCGGAGCCAGAGCCAAAGCCCACCGAACCTGTGGAGGAAGTACCGGAACCCGAGCCGGAGAAAAAGGACAGCCCCCTTCTCTCTCTGCTCCTGATCGGTGCGGTGGTGCTGGCCGGCGGTGGGATTGGTTACTATTTCAAGATTTACAAGCCGAAGCATGAGGCCCCGGATTTGGAAGATGATTACTGCGAATATGAGGACGGGGAGCTGGAGGAGATCGCAGAGGAACCCGAGGACGAAGATACCCCGCCGTGGGAGGAAGATACGGAGGAATGAGAATGAATTTTACAAGCAGCCCTTTTGAACGAATGATGAAGGAAGTACCGCACCCCGGCTGGAACAATGACGACCCTTGTAAGGGATGCCGTTATTACAAGGAGTGCAAAGGAAAGAAAAAACAGTGCCGGAAGAAGTTCCGGGCGCTGATCGTGGAGTCCCGCCCTTCGGGCCATCGTGGCCCGAAGTCTTAAATGGACGCCCGGGAGCTGACCCGTGACGAGAAGAAGAAAATCCGTTCTCTTGTCACGGGGATGTGCGCCAACTATGACCGGGAAAGCGGCCTGTGCCTTCCTCTTGACTGTGCCTGCTATATGCTGCACAAGTGCTGGACAGGGGCGTACTGCCGTTATTTTCGTGAGGCTGTCCTGCCTCTTAACCCGGAGCTTCAAGCGTCGTTGACAACGGAAGGCATCTCCCCGGAGCTGCGAGCCTGTGCGGTCTGCGGAAAGGCGTTTTTGCCCGAGGGGCGTCAAGCCTACTGTTCCGACGCCTGCAAGGCCGAAGGGAACCGCCGAAAAAGCCGGGAACGCATGAGGAAAATGCGGGAGAAAAGGCCGGGCGGCTGTTACGATTTGCCGCCTCCAAAGGCTTGACATTCCGGGCTTTTTTGAGGGTGTTTCCGGGGTGGGAATATCTTATTACATTTCTCCCCGGTCTGCCCTCTTATTTCGTAACATCCAGCACTTCGGGTCATGTTAGCCCGAGGCACAGAAAGGAGGTATCTCTTGGAGACAGTACAAGGATATGTGATTTTGAAAGCTGCCACCTTTGAAACCGGACACGGCTTTGCGCTGGGGCATAATCCGGGAGCGCCGAGCTCCTTTGTGACCTGGCAGTTTACCGAGGGGGAAAACGGCCATCGGGATTACTACTGGGGCCGCTATGGAACCAGTCAGGCGTGGGCGCAGAGGGACTTTGACCGCCGAGTGGACGACTATCAGCAGCTTTACCATGCGGCGGTCAAGCATACCGAGCTGGGACCGGAGGGTGTTTACCGCTATTATTCCACCCAGCGGCCCGTGGACATAGGAACTTACCCGAAGCCGCCGGATAACCAGCCTCTTTCCATCGTCAACTACGATGACGACAGGCGGCGTCCTGTGGCAGACGGCAGGCTGATGGCATGGGGCGAACTGACCTACGCAAAGCCGCTGACCGAAAAGCAGATGGAGGATTATGAACTGAAACCAGCACCGGGCAATCTTGACCGGGTGCGCCCATCCATTACTGCCCGGCTCAAAGACGGAACCAGAGGGCAGGAACCCCCGAAGGAGCCCGGCCAGAGGCGGAGCCATAAAAACCATGAGGAACGATAAAGGAGGATCGCCATGCACGAAAAAGACAACTATCTGAAAACCGCCGAGCTCTCCACAGAGCAGAACTGCAACATGATCGACGGCGTACCCAACAACACGCCTATCCCACCCACGCCCCCGGAGCTGGACGCAAAACCGCTTGATAAGGTAAAGGAGCCCAAAGAGCGCCGGAAAGGCCGGGAGCTGGAACGCTGATGGAGAACCGCAAGCGGAATGTCCATCTGCACGTCATGGTAACGCCGGACGAGCTGGCAGCCATCCATGAACGGATGGCTGAGGCGGGCATTTCCAACGCCGGGGCTTATATACGGAAAATGGCTCTGAACGGGTATATCCTGCACGTTGACCTTGCGCCCATAAAAGAATTGATCTCTCTGCAAAGACGCTGTTCCAACAATCTCAATCAGGTCGCCGTACACGCGCATACCTACGGCGTGTACCCGGAGGAAATCGACGGATTGAAGCGGGACTATGAAAAGCTGTGGGGCGAGGTGTCAAAGGTGCTGCGGGAGCTTTCCGAGCTGGTGGCAAAGTAAGACGAGGGCGGCAGGCTTCCGTTGCGGGGCTTGCCGCCCTGCTCTTTTTTTACCACTTCGGGCCAGTATGACCCAAAAGTTTGGGACAGGATTTACTAATCTTTCGCAACATTTATGTCCCCGGGCAAGCATGATAAAATAGAG
>NZ_JAQEXK010000028.1:0-13970 GCF_027693185.1 Butyricicoccus sp. OF27-2pH9A | reverse complement strand
TCCGATGATGATCGACGCAATCAAGGCTGCTAAGGAGTCCAAGTAATCATCTGATTGCTTTTTGAAGCGCCGTGCTGCCTGCGACCTCCCGGTTTGCGGCGGGTTTTGGAGCCCCGCTTGCAACATCCGCCATGCCCGCGGAAAGCGCAGCACGCTGCTTCTGATTGTATAAGAAAAGCCGCAGAGCATTGCTCTGCGGCTTTTTTCGGCACAAAATAAAGAGAAAGAGCCTGTCTGCGTTGCAGACAGGCTCTTTTCAATCCAGATAATCGCCTACCAGACTCCGGTTGTACTGCTTGATGATACGAATGACTACCGAACCATCCTCCTGCTCCGCCTCGTCTACGATCTTATGGCGCGTGCGGTTGCGCTCCAATGCCTGCTTGTAGTGCTCGACTTCCTCGCGCACCAGGCGCACCGCAATACTGTGCTCCAAATCCTCCTTCAGCTGAAAATGCAGGGTCTGACAAATGCACGCCGCCTTAATCCGCTTCATGTCCATTCCTCCTGTTTTGTAGATGAAATACGCAAAAAACAATATATACAGTCGTTTTTACATATTTATTATACTGAAAACAGAATTTTCCGCAAAGGCGGTTTTTCACAAAGTTTGGTGTTCCTCTGTTTGTGGAAAATCGCCATAGGCGCGCGGTTTTGTTTGTGCAGAACGGAAAAAGGGCGCACAATGTGCGCCCCTACGGTAAAAAAGATTCTCTGCCGCTCCCCTTTTTCGGAGCGGTTGCCGCTCTCCGATTTTCACCAGACTAAGAAATAAAGGAAACCGTAGTCCCAAGAGGATAGAAACCTTGGTGTCTATCCTTTGGGCCACAGGCTGAGGGTTAGCACCCACAGAAAACAGGTATGCGATCCCGTTTTTCCGTTCGGAAAAACGTACCCCAAAACGAATAAAAACGCGACATCAGGCCGCGCTGCTGCACCGCCCCGTCGCGTTTCTTAGCAATAAATAAAAACGGCAGCGAGCGAGAAGAACTCTCAAGCCCTCCACCGATGATGGTAGTAATTATAGCACTCTGCCTCTCGCCGGACAAGATTCAAATGTGCCAAAATCACATTTACAATTCATTCATAATTGTACAATCCGACAATTCACGCAGCAGTATTCCGCAGAAACTGACAACTTGTACAAAAACATGCCTGTTTTTTCGTCAAACGCGCGTCTGCTTTCGAGATTTTATGCTGAAATCCGCGAAAATCGCTTTACAAACAGTCATTTTCATGGTAATATAAATATACTTTCGCCCCGCGCTTAGCTGACGGACAAAGGGAGCGTTCTTATCGCCCCCATTCACCAAGCCGCGGCCCGGCCTGTGGGTGAGTAAAATTTTATTTATGAAAGGTGAACTACCGACATGATCCGTAAGGAAGACAAGACTGCCGTTATCGAGGCAAACCGTACCCACGCTACCGACACCGGTTCCCCGGAGGTTCAGGTTGCAATCCTGACCGCCCGCATCAAGGAGCTGACCGAGCACCTGAAGGTACACAAGAAGGATAACCACTCTCGCCGCGGTCTGCTGAAGATGGTTGGTCAGCGCCGTTCTATGCTGGCTTACCTGCAGAAGAAGGACATCAACCGTTACCGTGCCCTGATCGCTAAGCTGGGTATCCGTAAGTAAGAAAATGCGAAAATAGGGGAGCAGTCTGCTCCCCTGTTTCTGTATTTTAAGCTGGGCGGCATTATCGCTTTTTAGCAGTTGAAAGAGAGACCAAATCATGCAGAGCATGATTTGGAATTGAAAATGGAAATAGCGCTCTCCTTGCGCGATACAGCAATTCTCCATTTTTCCATTCCGCTTGGTTTTTGTTTCAAGTGCTAAAAAAGCTGCTGCCGCCCTCCCCAAACGATTAAAGGAGGAAACAAAATGGCAAACATCAACCACTTTGACTTCAAAAACTACCGCGTTTTTGAGACCGAGATCGCCGGCCGCAAGCTGACCGTCGAAACCGGCAAGATGGCACAGCTCGCTAACGGCTCCTGCCTCGTTCGCTACGGCGAAACCGCAGTGCTCGTTACCGCTACCGCTTCCGCAAAGCCGCGCGACGGCATCGACTTCTTCCCGCTCTCCGTTGACTTTGAGGAGCGTATGTACGCCGTAGGCCGCATTCCCGGCTCGTTCATGCGCCGTGAGGGCCGTCCGTCCGAGAAGGCGATCCTGTCCTCTCGTCAGATCGACCGTCCGATGCGTCCGCTGTTCCCGAAGGACTTGCGCAACGACGTTTCCATCGTCTGCACCGTTCTGGAGAACGACTACGACAACTCTCCGGAGGTAGTTGCTCTGCTGGGCGCTTCCATCGCAGTTTCTATCTCTGATATTCCGTTCGACTACGTTGTAGCCGGCTGCCAGGTTGGCATCGTTGACGGCAAGACCGTTATCAACCCGACCTCCGAGCAGCGCAAGGTATCCGAGATGGACGTTACCCTGTGTGCTACCAAGGACAAGATCGTTATGATCGAGGCCGGTGCACAGGAAGTTCCGGAGGACGATATGTTCAACGCACTCATGGAAGCACATGAGGAGCTGAAGAAGGTTTGCGCATTCATCCAGTCCATCAAGGACGAGATCGGCAAGCCGAAGTTCGAGTACGAGCATCATGACATCGACCACGACCTGTTCGACAAGCTCGAGGCAGCCTGCAACGACAAGTTCGAGGTTGCTATGGATACCGACGACAAGACCGTTCGTGACGCCGGCGTGCGCGCTATCGTTGACGAGTTTGAAGCAACTCTGGACGAAGAGTACAAGGAAGAGCACGGCGCTAACCTTGGCGAGTGCGTAGACAAGCTGCAGAAGAAGATCGTTCGCCGCTGGCTGGCAAACGGCAAGCGCGTAGATGGCCGCGGCATGGAAGAGGTTCGTCCGCTGGCTGCCGAGGTTCACGTTCTGCCGCGCGTACACGGTTCCGGCATGTTCACCCGCGGTCAGACGCAGGTTCTGACGCTCTGCACCCTGGGTACTCTGGGCGATGCGCAGGAGTTGGACACCATCTTCGAGGAGAAGGAGAAGCGTTATATCCACCACTACAACTTCCCGTCCTTCTCTGTTGGCGAAACCCGTCCGTCCCGCGGCCCCGGCCGTCGTGAGATCGGTCACGGCGCACTGGCTGAGCGCGCTCTGCTGCCGGTTATCCCGCCGGTAAGCGAGTTCCCGTACGCTCTGCGTCTGGTTTCCGAGGTTATTTCCTCCAACGGCTCCACCTCTCAGGGCTCTGTCTGCGGTTCCACACTGGCTCTGATGGACGCCGGTGTTCCGATCAAGGCACCGGTTGCCGGTATTTCCTGCGGTCTGATCACCGATGGCGGTCAGGAGACCACCTTCACCGATATTCAGGGCGTTGAGGACTTCTACGGCGATATGGACTTCAAGGTAGCAGGTACCAAGAAGGGCATCACCGCTATTCAGGTTGATATCAAGGTTGACGGTCTGACCCCGAACATCATCAAGCAGGCGTTCGAGAAGTGCCGCGTAGCCCGCTACGGTATTCTGGACGAGATCATGCTCAAGGCTATCCCGCAGCCGCGTGAGGACGTTTCCGACTGGGCACCGAAGATGACCACCATGCACATCAACCCGGACAAGATCCGCGAGGTTATCGGCAAGGGCGGCTCTGTAATCCAGAACATCGTTGCTGAGTCCGGTGCAAAGGTTGACATCGAGGACGACGGTACTGTTACCATCGCTGCTGTTAAGGCAACCGACGCTGACAAGGCGAAGAAGATGATCGAAGCGATCGTCAAGGAGCCGGAGCCGGGCGAGATCTACTACGGCAAGGTCGTTCGTCTGATGAACTTCGGCGCATTCGTAAACCTGCTGCCGGGCAAGGACGGCATGGTTCACATCTCCAAGATGGCTGACCACCGCATCGAGAAGGTCGAGGACGCTGTCAAGGAAGGCGACATGGTTTGGGTCAAGGTCATGGAGATCGACGACAAGGGCCGTGTAAACCTGTCTATGAAGGATGTTAAGCCGGAAGAGAAGATTCTGTAATTGAATTTCGGCTGAAATAGAAAAAAGGCTTCGGAGCGATGCTCCGAAGCCTTTTTATTCATCCGGGATATACTCGATAATGTCCGAAACACTGCAGTTTAGGATAAAGCACAATGTATCCAGCGTTTTCAGTGTGATTGTTTTACCGTGCTTCATGCGGTGCAGAATATTGGCGGAAAAGCCCTGTTTGTAAATTAAATGGTATTCTGTAACGCCTTTTTCTAAAAGCGTCCGGTAAAACGGAGCGTAACTGATCATGTACGATCACCTCACGCACAACATAACACGACCTAATATATTGACTATGCCTAATATATTGAGTATAATGTGTGTGAGGTGAGCTTATGGCTGAATTTTGTCTGGATTGTCTCAACCGTCTGGAGGGCACCTGCTATACCAAATGGGATGTTTCACTCTCTTGGAGCAAAGATATCTGCGAAGGCTGCAGTCAGCTTCGCCGAACCGTGATTTGCCTGCGTAAGCGGACAATTCGGCGGCAATATCTCGGTTTATATGATGATAATCACCGCAAATCACGCAAATAAACCCATATTGACTTTCCCCTTAAAACTACTATAATGAAGATAGAAAAAGAGCGCAGCCGGTTGACGGTTACTCTCTCACGTTTTAGTCAAAAGAAATTGACCGCATACTTGTGAGGTAGGGCGGTCATTTCTTTTTGCTTACTTGAATCAACGTTATACTGGCTGCGCCAAAAACCGAGGTTTCCCCTCGATTTTACCTATATATTGTATCATATCCTGTCGAACCGCACAATTCTTCCCTCTTCAAATGAAGAGGGATTTATGCTATAATGAGGGGTACACCAAAATCCACCGGAAAGAAGGACAAGCCCATGACCTCTGTGCTGCTGCCCGAGGGCGAACTGCGCGTAGCACGCTGCGACATGCTTGACAAGCTGATCGCGGTCGGCGACGGCGACGCGGCGCTGCTGTATCTTTATATCCTGCGGCACGGCGGCACGGACGGCTCCGCTGCAGCGCGTGCCCTGCGTCTGAGCGCCGACCGCTACGAACGTGCGGCATTTACGCTCAACAACCTGATCGCGCCGACAGAAAAAACCAAAGCAGCAACCGACAAATCCGCCGAAGCGCCGCGCTACACCGGCGATGAGCTGCGCCGCGCCCGTCTGGATGACCAGACCTTCTCCGGCCTTTGTGACGCAGCAGAGGGCATTACAGGCCGTGCGCTGACCGAGGGTCAGCTGCGCTGTCTGCTGACAATTTACGACTATCTCGGTCTGGACGCAGGCGCAACGATTGAGCTGCTCAGCTATCTGAAAAGCGAAAAGGGCACGGTCCGCACGACCGATCTGCGCCGAGAAGCCAACCAGTGGGCCGATATGGGCATTGTCACCGCGCAGGCGGCCCAGCAGTACCTGACACGCCGCGCGGATGAAAAACCGCTCAGCGAGGCGATCTACCGTGCACTCGGTGCGGATATCGAGCAGCCTGCGCCCAAGGAGCAGCGCGTCTGCCGCTTTGCACTGGCGCACGGCTTCCCTGCCGACGCAGTGGAACTGGCGGTGCACCGCACCGGTCAAAAGCAGGGACACAAAAGTCTGGATTACACGCTCGGCATTCTGCGCCGATGGGACAATGCGGGCGTACATACGGTCAGCGAAATCACCGCTCTCGAGCCGGAAACCCGCACGTCTGCCGTGTCTGCCGTGCCTGCCGCCGTCGGTCAGACACCCACACAGCCGACCGACAGCTCCACGCTCGCCGCTTGGGAGCAGGACTGGGCTGCACGCGTGCGCAGTCATCGCCGCAACACGGAGGAATAACCTATGGCATACGATAAAAAACTGCTCGCCGCCGCACGACGCGAGCTGGAACGCGAGCGCACGACTCACACCGAGGAGCTGGAAGCGCGCCGGCGTGAGATTTACACACGCGAGCCGCGTATCCGCGCAATCGACCGCGAGCTGAGCACCACGGCAGCGTCCGTTCTGCGGGCCGCAATGGAGTCCGGCGGAGACCCGACTGCTGCAATCGAAAAGCTGCGCGACCGCAATCTCGGTCTGCAGGAGGAACGCGGCGACCTGCTCCGGCAGCTTGGACTTCCCGCCGATTATCTGACCGACAAGCCGCTGTGCCCGAAATGCGGCGACACCGGCTACGCCGGCAGTGCGACCTGCGAGTGCGTCAAGGCGCGCTACGCCAAGCTGCTCAAGGAGCAGCTTTCCTCGGTGCTGCCGATTGCCGATCAGAACTTTTCCAAGTTCGACATGAGCTTTTACTCCACCCGCCCGGATGGCCGCAGCGGTATTTCGCCGCGCGAAAATATGGAATATAATCTAGGCGAATGCAAGGCTTATGCCGCAAAATTCGGCAAGGATTCCCCCAATCTGCTGCTGTTCGGCTCGACCGGTCTGGGTAAGACCTTTCTCTCTACCTGCATTGCCGAGGCGGTCTCCGCACGCGGATTTTCCGTGGCCTACGACACCGCCATCAACATTGTTGCCGCGTATGAGACCATCAAATTCGGCTCCGGTGACGGCGAAGCCGCCGCAGAACGCGCTGCACGCTACGAACGCGCCGATCTGCTCATTATCGACGATATGGGCACCGAAATGGGTACTGCCTTTACGGTTTCCGCGCTGTACAACCTGATCAACAACCGCCTGATGGCTAAGCGCCCCATGATCATCAACACCAACCTGCTGCCGGAAACGCTCAGCGAGAAATACTCGCCTGCCGTGGCCTCCCGCCTGCTCGGCGAGTTCCTGCCGCTGCGGTTCTTCGGTGATGACATCCGGCTGCTGAAAATGCGCAGAACATAAACAAATCCCTCTCTTTTTGCGAGAAAGAGAGGGATTTTTAGGTAACACCGCATAATTAAACTGCGGTGTTGCCTCAGATTTCGGATTGTTTGCCGAGCAGCTTATCGCGCCAGCGACCAAACCGATGCGTAATCATGCGCAGCTCGATACCGACAAGCAGCGCCGCGATAACCGTACCAATACCAACGCTGCCCAGTCCGTGCAGGAAGATCAGGCAGGTGATGAGCGAAATGCACACCATGGATACGTCAAACGCGATTTTGACGGTCGGGAACGGCTTGCCGGTCAGCGTGGAGATGGCCAGCATAGCGCCTTCACCGGCCAGCGGCATAATATCCGCCGGAACGTAGAAAAAGATGCCGATTGCAACGAAGACAGTGGCAATCCAGCACATCAGCAAACGGATAATCAGGTTGTCCGTCGAGGGAAACATTGCCGCGAGCGTGTTGCAGGTGGTTGTGAATGCGCCGAACACCATGCCGACCGGAATCTGCAGCAGGTTTTTGCATTCAAAGCGGCGGCGCATCAGCAGCATTTGCAGGATGACCAGAATAACGTGGAAAATGACGGTCGCAACGCCCATCTCAATGCCCCAGACACAGGTCATGGTGTATGGGATGGAGCTGACCGGCGACACGCCGAGATTGGACTTGACCGACAGTGCAATGCCGATAGTCATGACGAAGAAGCCGCCGAAGTAATACAGCAGCCGAATACCGAGTTTAGAGCCTTTCATGCCTATTTTATCCCCTTTTAGTTGTTTAGATTGCGATAAATGCGTTCAAGCAGGGCCTGTAACTGCTGCATCTCCTGCAGTGAGAAGCCGCGCAGCGCCTCCTCTTCTGCGGCTGCAAAGATATCATTCAAGCGGCGGCACTGTTCCCGGCCGAGGTCGGTCAGGCGGACATACACCGTACGGCGGTTTTCGTCGCGTGTGCTGCGTTCAAGCAGTCCGGCGCGTTCCATTCCCCCGAGGATGGTAGAAAGCGAGGACGGCTCGATATGGCAGCCCTGGGCGATATCCTTTTGCATGGCACCGTCGTGATCCTGCAGAAAGTCCAGCACTTTAGGTTGGCCGGTGGTCAGACCGAGCGGTTTGATGCGCGACATGACAAGTTTCTGCAGCATGGCATGGTCAGCCATGAGCAGGTAATGGGTGGAAAATTCCATTGCGTTCTCCTTTGTTCTAATTCAAACAGTTTGCTTTCTAATTATATGCCCATGGGTTCGGATTGTCAAATTGTATTTTTATACTTTTTGTTATATTTTCTTTCCTTATTATAGATTACTTTTAGTTATATTATCATTAGATATAACTTTACGCTGTTTTTAACGATTCTACGCCTGCGCGGCGCAGGCGTACAAGAGGGTCGCTACCAAGGTTTCTTACTCCGAATTTTGAAGCATTTTCGGTTTCAGCAATCCCGCAGATTCTGCAAAATACCGTAGTTTTCTCGAAACAAGTGTATAATAAAAATATTGGTTTATTATTAGTAAAATAAAACGAGAGCGTATAGCTTGAAATTGCTATACGCTCTCAATCTGTCAAAAAAGTATTATTTTAATTTTTACGCTTCGTGCGGTAGCACGCATTTAATAGAATTTCAAAGCAAATTCATAAAAACCGGGGGCGTGTACCTCGGTTTTTATACTTTAAGAGGGAGAAAGTTTCCGAATGGGAAATTTCGGACGTCCGTGTTTTGCGAAGTCAAAACACAGATTGTCGGAAAAACGAAGTTTTTCGACAGTCTCAGAGCGTATAGCTTGAAATTGCTATACGCTCTTTTTATGGTCTTGCAATCTATTTGAAAAAAGCATGAATTTTTACACATTCCCGCGGAATTTAATCGTAATATCCGTCATATTCATGCGCTCTCTGGGGAACTGGTGGCGCTCGAGGTAGTCGTAGAGCAGGCGGATCGGGAGCGTGCCCTGTGTTTTGACGTCCTGCCCGATGATGAAATCGACCGTACCGTTTTTTACCATTTTGATGTTGCCCTCGGTGACATCGTGAACGACGATGTGCAGCTTTTCGCTGCGGTGTGCGGCGTGCACGGCGCGGTAAACGCCCTCCCGTCCTGCGGAGGTCAGATAGATGCCGCGCAGCTCGCTGTCCGACTGAATGGCGCGCATAGCGATGCGCTCGGAAAGGCTTTCGTCGAGAAACGAGCATTCCGGGTGCAGAACCCGGATATCCGGAAAACTCTCCGCCATTTCGGTGCTGAAGCCGGTAAAACGCTGCGAGTCGGCATAGTGACCGCTGCGCTGCCCCAGAATCGGCAGCACGCTGCCGTGCCCCTGCATGACCATGCCGAGCAGTGCGGCGGCGGCGCGGCCGCTCGCGATGTTGTCCGTGCCAACATAGGCGATGCGGTTCGCATCGGTGATATCCGTGTTGAGCGTCACGACAGGGATGCCCTGCTGCTCACTGAGCGTGTTTATCCTGTCGCGCACGAGCGTGTTCGCGAGCGGCATGAGCGCGAGGCCGTCGATGTGCTCGGTCGTTACCAGCTCATCGATCAGCGTCAGCTGATGCTGCACATCCGTGTCCTGCATCGCGCGCACAATGACCGTGATGTTCGGGAGAAGCTCACGCTCGGAAAAGCTCTCGAACAGCTCGCACAGCATCTGCACGAAGGGCGAATGGTCGGAGTGGAGCACCACGCCGATCTTCCACTGCTGCGTCTGCTGCATGACGAGGCGGTTTGAGATATAACCCATTTCACGCGCCGTCGCGCGGATGCGTTCCGCGACTTCCTCGCGCACGCCCTCCTTGTGGTGCAGGGCGCGGTCCACCGTTCCGCGCGACACCCCGCAGCGGTCAGCAATCTGCTGCATCGTTACCATAAAATCACTCTCCTGCGTTATCTGTACTTATACTATATCATAAAATACAGCCGTGCGCCAGATGTTACATCTGCACGAAAATGTTGTACCGCACATCGCCAATGATACAATGATAGCGCTATTTTTATGCATAATATCATAAACACTCGCAATCTTAATATGCATAATCACGATATAATGCACGGATAAATGATAGTGCGCCCAAGCTATTGCAACCGGAAATCCACTGTGATATTCTGTGATTGTCAAGTGAACAAGGCCATTCACAAAACCGAAAAATTCCCCAAAAGAGAGTGAGAGAAACAAAATGTCATTTTTCAGTTCCATGATCTGGATCGCGCTGAGCTTCCTGTTTTTCACCGTCATGGTGGCAGTCATTTCAGCGTGGAAGACCCGAGATGACAAGCTCGACACCGCCGAGGGATACTTCCTCGCGGGGCGCGGACTGCCGGGTATTGTCATTGCAGGCTCGCTGCTGCTGACTAACCTGTCCGCAGAACAGCTTGTCGGCACAAACGGTCAGGGCTGGGCTTCCAATATGAGCCCGATCGGCTGGGAGGTTGGCGCGCTGTTCACGCTGTTTGCGCTGGCGCTGTGGTTCCTGCCAACCTACCTCAAAATGGGCACGACCACCATCCCGCAGCTGATGGAAGCACGCTTTGGCCGCGGCACCAAGCTGATGTTCTCGTTCGTCATCGTTGTGATGTACTCCATCCTCAATCTGCCGGTCATCCTTTACTCCGGTGCAGTTGTATTTGAGAATATCTTCGATATTTCCGGTATCTTCGGCATCAGCAAGTTCCAGGCTGTCGCAATCCTGTGTGTCGTCATCGGTATTATCGGCGGCTGCTACGCCATCTTCGGCGGTTTGAAAGCGGTTGCCGTATCCGACACCATCAACGGTATCGGCCTTATCATCGGCGGTCTGATGATCCCGTTCCTCGCGCTGACGTTGCTGGGTCACGAGACCACCGGCGGCGGTCTTGTAGAAGGTGTCAAATACCTCGTACAAACCGAACCCGAAAAGCTCAACGCATGGGCTTCGTGGGATGCTGCTGAACCGGCTCTGCCGTGGCCGCTCATCTTCACGGGAATGTTCTTCAACAACCTGTACTGGTGGTGCACGAATCAGTCCTTTGTACAGCGCGCACTTGCTGCAAAGAGCCTGAAGGAAGGTCAGAAGGGCGCGATCTACTGCGGTTTCCTCAAGACCATCGGCTTCTTCTATCTGGTACTGCCGGGCGTTATCGCTTACCACCTGCCGTCCATTCAGGACAAGCTGGCGGCAGCCGGTTCCTCCGCGATCGACTTTGCTTATCCGGCACTGGTTTCCGCCGTTGTTCCCAAGCCGGTCATGGGCTTCTTCGCTGCTGTTCTGTTCGGCGCGATCCTGTCCTCGTTCAACTCGGTGCTCAACTCCGCATCGACCATGTTTACCCTCGACCTGTACCGCACCGCCATCAATCCGAAGGCTTCGGATATGCAGTGTGTCAAGGTCGGCAAGATCTACGGCACCTGCGCCGGTACAGTCGCTATCTGCGTGGCACCGTTCGTTATGTTCGCCAAGGGCATCACGACCTTCCTCAACTCTATGAGCCAGTTCGTTTCCCTGCCGATCCTGTTCACCGTACTCGGCGCGCTGATCTTCCGCAAGGCACCGAAGTACGCGCCCAAGGTCATCACCGCTGTTCACGTTATCGCTTACGGCGCGTTTATGATCATCAAGCCCTGTTACCCCACCTCGGGTGAGCCGATTCATTATCTGTACGCCATCGCTGTGCTGTTCATCGTTGAATTTGCCATCATGTGGTATCTGAACAAATACCGCGGCACAGAAGAATATGTTCCGGCCGATGTCGGCGCAGTTGATCTGACCCCGTGGAAGTATCGCCATATCGTATGTATCATCGGTATCATTCTGGCGATCGGCATCTACATTCTGTTTTCGCCCATCGACATTGCCGCATGAGTATAATAAAGGCAACACCGCACAATTAAAGCGGCGGCGCTTTGCGGAAATTTTGTGCCCTGACTTTGGCTTCGGTTCCTTGCGCGAGTTCCGTCCGCGCTGCCGAGATTTCACGGTAATACGTCAAGTATTACCGCAAAACCGCGCCTCGTCAGTACGCAAAATTTACTCGCAAATCGCTCTTGTCCAATTATGCGGTATTGCCTAAAGTCTAACCAAGAACCTAATTGAGAAAAGAAAAGGAGAACAATACCATGAAACTCGGATTTAATGAAGCAAATGACCGTTTCTGCAAGAACCACAGTGTTATGATGGACCTCGAGCTGTGCGAGAAATACGGCTTCGACTGCATTGACATTCAGTCGGAGTGCCTGAACCGCGACCTCGAGGCCGGCAAGATCACCCTCGAGGAGATGGGCGCATGGTTCCAGAGCCACCACCTCAAGATGCTTTCCTACAATGCGCTGTGCTTCTTCAACATGAAGCAGACGCAGGAGGAAAAGGACGCCGTGATGGCTGAGCTGGACGAGATCATCCGCCGCTGCAACATCCTCGGTTGCAAGATGATCGTTGTCGTACCGAGCAAGGACATGAAGGAGCGCGGCCTGACCCCGACCCGCAAGGAAATCCGCGAGGATGCAGTTGCTGTTCTCAAGGAAATGGTTAAGAAGTGCGAGCCGCACGGCATCCGCCTGAGCCTTGAGTTCTGCGGCGAACCGTCCATGACTATCAACCGCTTCGAGGACGCTTACGCAATCGTTGAGGAAGTCAACAGCCCGCTGGTTGGTGTAACGCTCGATCAGTACCACTTCTACGCAATGGGCTCCGGCTGGGATACCCTCGAAAATGCGGACGGCAAGAAGATTTTCGTATGGCACCTGAACGGCACCGAGGATATGCCCTGCGGCGCTTACTACAACAACGACGAGAAGCGTCTGTGGCCGGGTGCCGAGGGCGACTGCCTGCCGCATGCACGCTACGCTGATACGCTCAAGAAGATCGGCTTTGACGGCGACTGCTGCACCATCGAGATCTTCCGTCCGGCATACTATGAGATGTCGCAGGAGGAGAACGTAAAGAAGTCCGCAGAAGTCACCCGTGCACACGTTGAAAAATACGCACAGTTCTAATATCGTAAAATCAGCAGTATCTCACAGCATATTCCCCAGCATTTATCACATTTTTTTGATCTGTAAAGGAGAATTTATTATGAGCTATCTGAAGAAAATCGGCGCACTGTTTGTTTCCTCCGCATTGATGGCATCCATGCTCGCAGGCTGCGGCTCGTCCTCCGGTTCCACCGGCGGCAGCGGCTCTCAGGCTGAGGGCGGCGATGGCAATTACAACATTTCCATCGTGTTCAAGACCACCTCGAACGAATACACCCAGTACATGATGGCAGGCGCTGAAAAAGCGGCGGCCGAGACCGGCGCAGTGCTCGACATGAAGGGCGCGACCTCGGAAACCGCATACGATGAGCAGCAGAACATGATCGAAACCGATCTGCACGCCAACAAGTATGACGCGATGATTATCGCACCGCTGCAGGGCGACATGGCTTCCACGCTGGTAAGCGGCACGGATATGCCCATCTTCGCAATCGACACGGACTTTAATGCACCGGAGAAGATTTCGTTCATCGGCATCGGCCAGAAGGGTGCAGCGGCAAGCGGCGGCGAAAAGGCTGTCGAGGCGGCGAAGGCAGCAGGCTGGGATAAGATCGAAGCAGCTTATATTGCGGGTGTTCAGGGTGACTCCACCGCAGATGCACGCCGCACCGGTTTCCAGGAAGGCATTGACGGCGCAGGCGGCACCTTCCTCGCAGACGAGGTGCAGTATGCTGATGCGGTAGCGGACAAGGCAACCGTCTGCATGGAAGGCATCATGCAGAGCCATCCGGAGGGTCTGGCTATCATCGCCTGCCACAACGACGACTGTGCAATTGCGGCAGCGCGTGCAGCAGCGAACAATCCGGCATACGCTAAGACCATCTTCATCGGCTTTGACGGCAATATTACCGCAGCACAGTCCATCCTCGATGGCGGCGAGACCATGACCGTTGCACAGAGCGGCTACGATCAGGGCTATCAGGCGGTTAAGACCGTTGTAGCACATCTGAACGGCGAAAAGGTAGACAGCTTTGTTGACTGCGGTACCAAGGTCATCGACAGCACCACCGCCGAGGATTACATGGCAACCCTGAAGAGCCAGATGGACGGCAAGGCAGTTGCACAGTAAACCGTAATACCATACGCTGCACTTGCAGCAGCAAGTGCAGCGTATCTATTAAACAATCACGTTTCTATAAGGAGAGAATTCCAATGGGCATTTTGAAAATTGG
>NZ_JAQEXK010000027.1:0-14448 GCF_027693185.1 Butyricicoccus sp. OF27-2pH9A | reverse complement strand
TACATCTAAAGCAGCAACGAAAGTTGCTGCTTTTTTGTTTTAATCATTTTTATAGCAAATTGCAATATCAAGTTGAGCGTTCATCTGTTAGAATCAGTCTGGTAGCGGAAGACGATTCGCCCATAGCTCCATAGCCAGAATGTCATCATCGCTGTAATCTGAAATCCACTTTCCCTTTGGTATAAAGCGTCGGATCAGGCCATTGTGGTTTTCTATTGCCCCTTTCTCACAGGATGTATACGGATGGGTAAAGTACACTTTCGTATTCGTTCCTGTTTCCAACTCCGCCAGCCGGGCAAACTCAGGACTGTTATCTGTTGTGATGGTACGGAATACCTTGCTGAAGTAATCCCCCTGTTCGGATTGCATCTTCTGAAAGGCGGCAGATTGATCACCTCAAGGCCTATAAATCCCCGAACCCGCTTACCGCCGACATGGACATTGTTGGTGGACTCCACACTGATAGTTGTTCCCAATCAACCGATGCAGACCCTCCAGACACCAGAGGAAGATGCCTTCCTTTTCCCGCAGCAGCTTGTCCACCAGAAATGGATCATCCGCTCGGCCTGCGGGCCGGTCTTTGGTAGTCAGCACGATTTGGCGGCGGAAGAAGCCATCGGACTTGTCGTGCAAGGCGGTCAGCGCACCGTTTCCGAAGCAGAGGAAGCGCACATACAGCTGGCTCTGGTAGCTCTGGACGCCCTTGCGCTCCATGTCTATCTTGCACTCGGAGGTCACGATGGACTTGATATAGTTGGTCTTGGGCAGGGCGCTCATATCCATATCGTCATCCACCATCAGGAGCTTGTTTTCCAAGTCTGCGCGACTGAACCGGTTGCTCTCCACCTTCTGGATGCTGGTGGTATTCATGCTGTCACCCAGCAGGGAGCGCATGACCAGTCCAATGCGGCTTTTGTCCTCGCCGCCCTTGCCGATGAGTATGAGCATCTTCTGCCCCTTGGTAGTCGGCAGTGGACAGTAGCCGAGAAACTCCTGCAAGGTGGGAATATCATCTTCTTGCAGCAGATTCGATAGGAATTGCAGCCATTTTCTCGGAGTGGGTGTGTCTGGATTATAAGTGACGGTGAGGCGGTTGTTGCAGTAGCTATTGTCGGCACTGAAGCTGCCGTCCGTGAAAAACGTCCCGTTGGCAACATGGATGCGGTCCGTCTCAATGGGCAGCGGCGGCGAATAGGCTTGCAGCTTGATGCTGGCAAGTAAATTCGCAACCGTCTTGGAGAGATTGGCGGTCAGCACACCGGAGATTGTCAAACTGGCAGATTGGGACACGGTGAAGTCAAACGTTTTTGCAAAAGCCGTGATACAATATGTGAGGTATCTTTTAAGGCAGGCATCCGCGAAGCAAGCTATCGTCTTGTATGTTAAATAGGTCACGACTTGCAGAGCGGTTGCTTTTTTGCGTGAACTCCAGATAAAACCTATTCTTTGGTTCCTGATGCGCAGTTTTGGCGCTCCGGTGTTAAAATATAAAAGCGCTCAAATATTGCAGTTGGAAACACACGCAAAGACCTGTTATATTTTTTATAAAATATCTTTTGTATCTTTCATCCCTTTGGGTACTCTCGTTCGTTATACTGACAGAAAAGGCGGTGAGGCGGTGGAATATAGCGATTATGAACTGGTGCGCGGGATCAAAGGCGGAGATAAGAGCGCACTGGAGCTTTTGGTTCGCCGCTGGTATCCGCGAATTTACGGATATGTTTTCAAATTGACCGGGCATGAGCAGGACGCTTATGACTTGACGCAGGATGTTTTTATCGCAATGATGCAGAGCATCGGTCGCTATATGCCGTGGCGGAAATTTGACAGCTGGCTGTTTACGATCGCGCATAACAAATGTATGGACTACTTTCGCTTTCGACAGAAAATCGTTCAGGTGGAAGACACCATGTTCGACCGACCTGATCCGGCTGCCTCGTTTGAAGATATGGCAGCGGTCTCCATGTCCGTAAAAGCCGCTCTGGAGAAGCTGCCTGCCGCACAGCGGGAGGCAGTGATCTTACATTATTTCCATCAATTTACCGCAAAGGAGATCGCACAAATGACGAACACACCGCTGCCGACGGTCAAATCACGGCTTCGTGCCGCCAGAAATACACTCTCAGATAAACTGCGGGAGGACTTCGAATGAACGATCGGATGGAACAGGAAATCCGCCGCACCATTTTGCGGCTGCAAGCGTCCATGCCGGAGCCGAGGGATAGGCAGACGCCGGCCTTCACGCTGCTGCGGATCGCCGCAGGTGAAATAAACGGGGGCCTGCTGCTTGGGCTTTTCGCGGGTGCATTGATTTTCGGTCTGCTCAGCGTCCGAGTCTTGTCCATGCCGATGCTGACGATTTTCTGCACCGCGCCAATGCCGATGCTCCTGCTGTTTCATCGGTACGTGCTCGCCAGTAACCAGAACATGCGTGAATTGGAGGCTACATTTCCGTATTCCTATCCGGAGATGCTGGCTGCGCGGTCTGTCGTGATCTCATGCTGCATGTTCGGCGCTCTGGTGCTCCTTTCCGTGATGCTGCACGTTTCTGCGGGTGAGGCGTTTTTGCGGCTGGCGCTCTGCGGCGCGGTATCGGACATTTATCTCTGTGCGCTGCTCCTGTTTTTGTCTGCTTCGCTCCGCAATTCGGAAGGGCTGTCCCTGCTTGCACTCGTCTTTTGGGCGGCGCTCTGCTTCCTCGTGACGGTACTGCCGTTTGACCGGCTTTTGCAGCTCTGCTCCACCGCTGCCTACGCTGTGCTGGCGGCTATCGGACTGATTTTATACGGCATTCTTGTATACAATGTTCAACGAAGGAGGGAGCATTATGGCATGGCTCATATCGGATGAAGCCAGAAAGCACCGGGCGTTCCGCGAGGTCTGGGTTGCGTATCTCCTTGGCGGGTTGTATCTGCTGCTGGGGCTATACACAGAAATTTCGGAACAGAATTACAGCGTGCTCTATGATGCACAGCAAAAGTGGAATTTTGTTCAGCAGAATATCTATTCCTATGGCGCGACGCTGACGGCGTTTCTGCTTGCGGTCGGATTGCCGCGGCTGGTCTGCTGTGAAAGGGAATACCGGACGGACGATCTTGTCGGGACGGCAGCGCTTGGCCGACTGTGCACATGGAGAGCGAAAACGGCGTTTACGGTCCTCTATTGCGCGGTCGTTGTTTTCATCATCGGGGCAGCCAGTCTGCTGGTAAACGGCGGCGCGTTCGGGTTCGAAGGCGCCCTCTCCTCTGTTGTCAGATGCGTGTATTTTGCGGATACGGCGCTGCCGCCGATGTCCAATCTTGCGTACTGTGCGATCCAGTATGGCTTTCTGTTTTTGGGCGCGTTATATTTCGCCGGGTTTATCCTGATCGTCGCTGCGCTGACGCGGCGGACGGCGCTCAGTCTGTTCCTCTGCGGCGGAAGCTATCTGCTGTTTTTCGCGTATTCCGCTGTCGGGCCTCAGCTGCCGGAGTTCCTTCGCGTGCCGATCGATGCGCTCTATCGGTTCGGCTTCGGTGGGTATCTGCTGCAGGAGAGCTATTCGTGGGTCTTTCCATATTTGTGGTCGGATGTATGGAAACCGGTCCTGCTGGGGATTGGCATGATCCTTCTGGAGTTTTTTATCTTTTTGCAGATATGGAGGAGGAAAGCAAAGGCATGAAGGCTGATCTGATCCGCTGTTTCCGGAATCCGCTCTACTGGCTCGTTTTGGGTGCTGGGCTATCTGTTCGGGGCATTCTCGCCTTCTTTGATTCCCGATTCCGCAACGATGCGTTCTGGTCCTTATCCGCAGAATTCTGGAATAAGATAGGCTCCGTAACACTCGGTTTTCTGGTTCTGCTCGTTCTGATCCGTCTGTTTTCTGCGGATCGTGAAACAGGAGTCTTTCCCGTCATCAATAGCACCGCCTATGGTCGAAGCACGCTGTTCCGGAACCGGTTGATTGCCGGGAGCATTGCCGCTTCGGCTGGTGCTGTGCTGTTAGCAGCCGGAAATCATGCGCTGTCAATTCTCATTTCCGGCAGGCTTCCCCAACCGGATGGTTGGAATCACGCATGGTTCCGCAGCACGGCGATCGTTCTCATCGGAACCATTGGATTTTTCCTCTTTGCAGCATTTGTATGTGACAGTCTGAAGAATCAGCCAGCGGCCATGTGCATCTGCGGAGCTCCGTTTGCGTTCAGCTATTTTATCAATGCCGCTGTGCTGAAAAAGTTTGAATTCTTCTGGTTTGTCCGGTATGGATTTTTTGCAGAATGGATGCGTGGACGGAGAATCGGTATGACACCGGGAGTCTGGGGTGTCTGGTACGCGCTGTTATTGGGTGGATTATTATTGGCCGCCATCCATCAAAGAAAGGAGCGAAAGGAATTATGAAGCTTTCCTTCGAACATATAAGCAAGCTCTACGGCGATACGGCCGCGCTGCAGCAGATCGACCTGACGCTGGGGCCGGGCGTCTATGGGCTGCTCGGTCCAAACGGAGCCGGGAAGACGACGCTGATGCGGATCATGACGGATCTGCTCGCCCCATCGACCGGACGTGTCTTGCTGGATGGGCAGGACATTGCGGTCATGGGTGCTGCGTTCCGGAAAAAGCTCGGCTATCTGCCGCAGGATTTCGGCGTTTATCCGAATTTCACAGCGGAGCAGTTTCTGCTCTATATTGCCAGATTGAAGGGCTTGTCAAAATTTGAGGCCAAGCGGCAGACGGATGATCTTCTGCATATGGTCGGTCTGGAGGACAAAAAGCAGAAAAAGCTGAAAGGTTTCTCCGGCGGACAGCGGCAGCGTGTGGGAATCGCACAGGCACTGCTTGGAGACCCCGAAATTCTGGTGCTGGACGAGCCGACAGCTGGGCTTGACCCGGAAGAACGGATCCGGTTCCGCGGGATCATCAGTGATCTTTCCCAGCAAAAGCTCGTTTTGCTGTCGACGCATATTGTATCGGATCTCGAAGCAGTCGCAAACGAAATCATTCTGCTCCGGAAAGGTGTTGTCCTCGGAATGCAAAAGCCTGCTTCGCTGCTGGAGCAGCTGAACGAGCAAGTCTGGCTCGTTACAGTTCCTGCTGCGGACGAAGCGGCACTCACAAAGCAATATACCTGCAGCAATGTTATGCACACAGACGGAAAAAGTGTGCTCCGTCTGCTCAGCAAAAGCGCCCCTCGACCCGACGCAGTACCAACAGCACCCAATATGGAGGATATGTATCTATATTATTTCGGTAGATGATTGTCCGGATGATTCGGGCTGGATCTCGGGTGCAGTAAAGTGCGGACTGTTTAGAAGGCAGCTTGCAAGTTTTTAGACCTGCAAGCTGCTTTTCCCCGTAAACTCAGAGCCGATTTTGCTGCCGAAAAATCTCTGGGAACAAAATTTGAGCGGTTGTTCGCAGCACCTCTCAGCAACTCATTTCGCGCATTTTCTGGTACGAAATCATTCAGTACAGAAAAATTACTGGCTCGTATTCGCGCCGTTCTCCACAACCACCGACAGAGAGGAAAAATAAGAATACAGCCAGTGGAAACTGTCAGCTTCAGGATTTGTTGATTGGTTATGAAAAAAGGCGGATCTATGTCGGAAAAAACGAAATCGACCTGACATTGGCGGAGTGAACCGCTCCCTGTCAATTAGACAGACGAAAAAACAAAAAGTTTTCTCCAGGACCTCATCTCAGAGGTCCTGGTTTTCATTTATGCAGCATCCAGCAAGCTGCGGTAATTCATTGGTGCGCCGTTACTTCCGGCTTAGACCGCTGATATGCCGGACGTTTTCTGCGGATGACAGCAGGCAGGCCGACAATATGTACCAAACGATAGAACTGATTTAGGTTCAGAATGTCACAAGTCTCGGTTATTGCATACCCCTCTTCGTGCATTTTCCGAACACAAATGTAGAGATATTCTTGTCTTACTCCGCTCAGCGCCACCTCATTTCGAGTTCCTCGAGTTTTTTTAGCACTGCATTCTCCGTTTTCAATCTTCTGTTTCGGGCTTCCAGTATCCGGTTCTCGGCGCGCAGCTTCACCGCTTCTGTCATCTCAGATTCGGCTTTACGCTTACCACGCTTGTCTACCAGACCTTCTATGCCCTTCTCATTGTACTTTCTCACCCAGGAATAGATTTGCTGGTAGCTGACGCCGAATCGCTCAACAGCAGCAGCATAGTCATTTCCATGCTCGATGCAGTAGCTGATAATTTCAATCCGTTCTTCGTATGTCGTAGTCCGTACTTTTTACAGATTGCTGCCTGGCTTCCTTCTCCGTTGAATGGATGATCTCTTCCAGTGTCCGTTTTGACATAATAATGCTCCCCTTAGTGTAGTCTCGAATTTTTGTTATTTCGAGTGTCTACTCTATGGGGAGCATATCAGCCTGTATTCTTATTCTTTATTCTTTTTTAAGCCTTGGTGTTCGAACCACACCAGACCATAAATTTGGCAGGGCACATCTTAAAAATGTCGCCTCTCGCGGGGCAAAACTGGAATTTTGAAAAATCGAGTTTTTGCAGCCTTTTCGTTCTAAAAGTAGCGCATTATATGTGAAAACGCCACACTTTCGTGCGGCGTTTTCGGCGTTGCATCTTTCATCAACACATTTTGGTACGCCCGGTGCGATTCGAGCGCATGGCCTTTGGAGTCGGAGTTGTTTTCCAAACGCATAATATGTTACATTCTATAATACATTATAAGCATAATAGACCATATTTTATAAAAAATATATCATTTAGCAACATCTGATAATATCTGTTTTAGAGTGAATAAGCACCAAATTTAAGCACTGAAAAAGACGCTCCGAAGAACGTCTTTCGGGGAGTTGTCAAGCCGCCCAACAAGGACGGCGTTTGTAGTTATCCGGTGTATGAGGTTGAAGAGTCGATGGAGATGCACTTTGCGGTGCCGTCCCAGTCAACGCCAAAGTTGAGCAGCTTGCCGAGGTCGCGAAGCTTGAAATAGTTATTATCGTTAATGGTGTAAGCCGTCAGACTGGCTACGTTGCCGTTCATATATACGGTATCGGAAGACAGCTTGGCGGTCTGCTTGACAGCCTTACCGGTAGCGAGTTCGCCGCCAACAGCGGTGTATGCGGTATTAGGCTTGAGTTCAATGCTCTTAGTCGCGCCGTTCCACGTTACTTCAAACTGTTTCTCTGTACCAGAAAGAGCCTTTGCAATATCACGGAGCTTGAAGTAATTGTTGTCGTTAATGCTGTACGCGTCGAAGGTTACTTGCTTGCCGTTGATCTGCACCTTGGCGCTGGACGGAGAGGCTGTTGCCGTTGCTGCAGCGGTCGGCTTGGTTGTAGGCTTTTTGGTTGACGTGCCGTTGGTTGTCTGGTTTGGACCAGCAATCTGCAGAAAGTCGTAGAGCGTATAGTTCTCGCCGGGAACATTGTACAGGTTATCAAACGTCCGGGTGGAGCTGTCTCCTTCCAGATCCGTACGACCCCACGTCCAAAGGCTACCATCGTTCTTTACGGCTGTTCCAATCCGCGAATAAGGAGTGCAACTCAAGGATCTTACTCCAGTAAGATCGGTTTTGGTTGGTGTGGCCACATTTTCAATTTCCTTGCCGAGCCCGCTGCTGTTCCATTCATTCTTGCCTACAGCCCACATTTGTCCATCAGTGGTAACATACACCAACGATTTAGTACCTTCGTCTGCGAATTGTACGTTGTCAGCGATCTTAATTGGAGAAGCGACAACTTCGTTTGACCAAGGGAGCGTACCCCAAATCCAAAGGCTGTTATCTGATTTGATTGCCATGCAAAGACTTGCATCGCCAAAAATAGACTTTACATCATCCATCATTTTAACGGCGGGGCGGACGAAATGTTGCGAGTCGGAATCGCCTAAAAAACCGTAAGATCCCTTGCCAGAGACGTAGACACTGCCGTCCGTTTTAAGAAAGACAGAAGCAAAGTCGACTTGAATAACGTCCTGAACGTTATCCATCATTTTTGCCGGCTTTATAACCTCGGGGATTTCCCACCAGTTATCAGTAGAAGTATACGCAGAAGGTAAAGATGCTGGATTGACGGGGAAAGTAATACCGCTCAGATCGATGCCCCATCCCCAAAGGGTGTTGTCGTTCTTAATAGCGACGCCCAACGACGCACTACGCATGTTCGCTTTGCGAACATCGGAAAGAACTTTTTTGAAGTTGGAGAATGAAGAAGCGTCCTTCCATTCGGCAACATACAGATCGCCGTTGTTCTTCAGAACTGCAATGCCTTCATAGAACAGACTGACATCTTTTACATCGCCGGTGAGTTTGGTAAACGGGGAGAAAGTGACATCCGAAGCAGAAACGCCGCTAAGCCACAGGCTACCATCGTCCTTAATGACGCTTACAATTTGATTGTCCGCCGAAACGGAGACGACTTTGCCGGAAGTAAAGTCAGAAGGCAGGTTTGCGCGACCGTCTTCTGCCGCTCCAGCCATAGGAATTGCGTTTGCACACATCATGGCGGCAGCCATAACTGCGGCAATAAGTTTTCTTTTCATAGATTATACGCCTCCGTATCATTCAAAAACTTTAGTCAAATCCAATTCGCAACCGGTCAGAGTAAAGACCTTTGCAGCGGCATCTTCCTTGGTGTAAACAGCAACGGTGCGATACAGTCCGTTTTCCAGTACAAATACAGTTGCGTTCTGCTCCTGCGGGGAAATGATCCAGTATTCGGGGACACCGGCTTGCTGATAGCGATTGAGCTTTACAAGACGGTCAGCCTTGGCGGTGGACGGTGAAAGAATCTCCATTACTACGGTCGGAGCACCAAAGCAATATTGCTCGTGCAGTTTTTCAGGGTCACAAATCACAGCAAGGTCAGGAACATAGACAGTGCTCACATCGTCCGCATTCTGATGCACGTGTTCAGGGAGCAACACCTCAATCTCAGCAAAGGCGCGACATGGCTTGCCATTAAGGAAGTTGCGGAGCTGCTGAAGCAAAGCACCCTCTATATTCTGATGCTGAATGCTTGGACGCGCCTGCATAACAGGTGTACCGTCAAACAGCTCGTATTTCTGTTCAGTATCCCACGTCAGATAGTCAGCGTAGGTACAATGTGTCGTTTGAGGTAACGGCATAGACAAGCCCTCCTTTTATCAAGACTGTTGATATTGTTATTATACCACGGTCAAGATACGGAAACCAGCTAAAACATTATTACTATCAATTATATGACAAAGGTGGACTGGTAACGCCAAAGAGATGGGGCCTCTGCCTTCGCTTGTGGCACACCCCGAACCCTGAGTCAAGGTCAGCAAAATTTTACACCGTGCCGATTGTTCGCACGGTGTAAATTTTTGCGCAAGTGGCTCTTACGAGCCAACCTTGACACAGTGCCCGGCGTGTCTGCAAAAGTATTTAAGCCGTACTCGGAACGAGCACGGCGAGGCCCAAAGAAAAATTGTGGAGGTGCTTTTATGAAACAGACAATCAAAACAAGCCGGACGGCGGGATATCTTGAAAAAATGTTCCGCGAACTTAATGACCATTATTTCAATAACGAGATTGAAGAACCGATCATCACTATCCAGTCTACACCGCGCGCATATGGCCATGTAACCGTTTCCAAGGCATGGCACAAGAGTAACGGTGATCAGCGGCACGAGCTTAACATTGACGCAGGCACACTTGACCGACCGATTGAAGACGTTACCGCAACCTTGCTGCATGAAATGGTTCATCTCTACCACCTGCAAAACAATGTGAAGGATTGCAGTCGCGGAGGCACTTACCACAACAAACGCTTTAAGGACACTGCCGAGGCGTGCGACTTACGCATTGAGTACGATCCGCGAATCGGCTGGTCGATCACCTTTCCAACCGAGGCGCTGATTGATTTCATCGTTGCTCAGGGCTGGGAAGATATTCGCATGGGTCGTATGGATGGATATGTCACAGGCAGGCCGGGACGCGGGACAAGCTCTGGAACAAATGAGCCGACCAAAACAAAGAAGCCGAGCAGCACCAGAAAATATGTTTGCCCCAAATGCAAAATGTCAGTACGTGCGACTCGCGAGGTCAACATCTTGTGCGGCGATTGCTTATTGAGAATGGAACCGGTTAAATAATAGGAAATTGAAAGTGCACGTTCAAGAATGATGTTGAAGGTGCACTTTCAAATATATGCGATATTTTAGAACGGAGCGTTCCAGTCTATATTGAATTCATCAAACCAATAAGCCTGAAAAACTACTCCCTCACTGTCAATAAAGCGTCCACGGGCATCGGATGGAATTTCGTCCGCAGCGGCGGTGCTGTCTAAAATAATTCCTGAGAGTACATTATCCGCACGGCCACAGATGCGATAAGAGATGTTGTTCTTAATTTGACCGGCCAAAATATTAGCGTCGGGTCGTTGGGTTGCCAAAATTAGATGAATACCAAATGCTCTACCCAATCGGGCGATAGTTGCAAGGCGGCTCTCAATCTGTGCAACTACTTCTTTTTCTGTTTTGCTGAGGCCGGTTTTATCAAGCACTTCTGCGATTTCATCGGCGGCAAAAACAATTCGATCAAGTGGTTCGGCATCATTATGAGTGTAGATCGGATTGATATTGTAATCAAAAATATTGTTGCAATTATTTTTGCTTGCAAAAAGCTGTTTGCGTCGATTGAGTTCGATAATTAACCCATCAAGATAGGATAAAAGTTCAGAACGCTCCAAAATTATCCGGCATTTGGGATGCTGTCCCCAAGCATTAGAAAAATCCACGCCGCCTTTAAAATCGGCAAGTGTGACTTGGACGTTTTGCTTTTTAAGTAATTGCATAAGTATTAAACGGAGAAGAACCGTTTTGCCCGAGCCGGTCGAACCGCCGATGAGGATATGCGGTGTAATGTTAAGGTCAACGGTGACTTGTTCCAACAGACTTTCTCCTAAGATGATTTTGCAAATGGGTATTTGCGTGTTTAGCATCGTGTTTTGCCAAACAATTTTATCGGATAAACCTTGTTCGAGCGGCACGGTGTAAAGTCGAATACCCTGTTTTCCGTCGATTTCCTCGATTTTAGCGATATTCCGATTTAGAGCCGTTTCGATGGCGGTTTTTTTGTCCTCCCAAATGGATTTTTCAATGCTGCAAGATAGAAAATCTAAACAAAAAACTTGTCTAGAAGTTGATTTTTTATAAAACGGATATTCTCGCAGCAAGAGTGGAATTTCACCGGCGGAATTGGTTAAACCTATGCGTGAAAAGTTGTTGTGGATGCGGTGAGCGATTTTGGGAGTTCCGTAATACAGAATATAGCAAAGCACGGCAATCAGCGCGATAACAGCAACCAGAAAATACATAGCGATTTTCAGAATGTCACCGATTGCATTACTATCAAAGGCGTGCTGCACGAAGATTGCAACCAGCAGCGCTAATGCCAAAATCAACAGCAAGCGGTGTTGCTTGTGTGGATCATGTTTGATGTGTTTCATACCCTCGCAGAGACGGCAGAATGTATATTTATAGGTGCTCTCGTTGATGAGTTCATCTTTTTTATTACTGTTCATGATGTTCACCTTTTTTCATCGAAAAGTGTAACGGATTTAATTTTTGTAACGTATGTTGGTTACAGAAAAATGCTCAAATCCCCAGTGATTTCAAGGCTTTTCGCGTTTTGTGTAACCGTAACGAGGTGGGCTGGTAACACTACCAGCCCACCTCTGGTTAAAACGGGTTAGAGTTGTTATCTTCTAACGAGGCTCTTAACGAGGCTATATCATTATAAAAATCACTGCTTACGCATACAAACTTGCGTTTGTGGTCAGCATCGAAATAACAATAGACAATTTCGCTGATGCGGCGGCGCAACTGTTCATAGCTATCAGTGCCGCGCTTGTGATACGGTACGAGTTCCGCGTAGAGTTGCTCAGGCGCATAAACACTCGTTATGTAAACATCACTCCATAATGCGAACGAGTTGGTATATCTTGCGGAAATTTGCTTTTTATAACCGTCTAAAAGCGAAAGCAGTTCGGCATAGGAAATGCTGTCGGGCTTGAGTTCGTCGATAAAAAGAATAGATTCGGCACAATATTTGTCAAAAGCCCCGTGCTTTAAATCGGAGATTAAGTAGATGTTATCCTCGCCCTTTTCTTCACACAGACTAACATAGTGATACGTCTTACCAGCGCCCGACTCGCCACAAATCCAGTGGACTTTGACTGGACGAATGGGTGGTGTTGCCTTGAAACGCTGGTCGAAAAATGCATCGCGAATCATGCGGTCATAGCGGCGATAATTAAGGTTGGATGCCATAATTTCTGAGGGCGTGTGACCCTCTTTCAGCAAAGCCGCAATCTCGGCCAGATCACTACGATTTGCACTACGGCCTTTAATTTCGCCAGCTTTCACTATACATAAGACCTGCTCGCCCTTTTCATCAAATGGAGAGCGCTTGTTGATGTAATCCTCTGCCTGCTTTTTTGACCCTTTGGTGGGTTCGAAATGCATCCCACACGCATAGGTTTTTTTAACGATACTGAAACGCATAGCAACGGCATCCTCCAAGACCATATGCACGTGATGCAAGCCGAGCGCCGATATGCAATAAGCCCACGCGCCGGTTCGTGTTGTGCTGGTGCCTACCCACTCGTCCCTGAGTTGCTCACAGATTTCCTGCGGTGTGCCAGAATAGCCGTGTTCGCAGGGGTTGTTCAGCACAGCAAACCATGATTTGGTGACACTTTCTCCCATATAAACCCTCCTTATACATAAAAATTAGGGCTGCATCCCATAAGGGGCGCAGCCCGGATGCAATGAGGTTTTAGTGAACCATCACCAAAACACGCTCGGTGTCAAGAACATGCTGAACGAAGTGCTCTACGTCACTTGCCATATCGTGCGATGTAGTCAACGGGACAGTGGAGTCAGCGGGGACGTAATCGAAGATGTGGCGGTCACGAAACGGCGCTTTGTCAATCAAGACCATATCGACGTGCGGGACGCCATCGTCTGACAAACAGAACATCCAAACGCCAGAACGCGAGGGGCGCTCGGAAAGCCACTGGGCGCGAAGCTGCTCACAGAGGACACGCGGACAACCACTATAGCCATAATTTTCAGGGTTTTTCACGGTAACAATCCACGCACGAGCAACCATAGAATACTTTTTCAAAAACATCACCTCCTTTCGACGGTTTAGGCATCTTTGATCGGTTCGATTGCGGTGGCCTTGGCCGAGATGCGCGGCTTGCCATCAATGATAAAAGCCTTGATCTCCAAATCCGTCACGCGAACGGGAGTATCGACAGGGATTTCGGGCGTGGTCGGCACGGTGACATAAAAAGTGTCATAGCCCCGATCGACCATTGCAAGCTTGCAACGATAGCCCTTTACCTTGCTGGTGACTTCGCCCTTTTCGTAAACATAGGCGGTCTTAGCTTCCAAAAAACGAAAATGGTCACCAACGGTCAGATAAGGGTCAATCTTGAGCTGGTTGAGTTTCAGCATGGGGTGTTCCTCCTTATTCTTTCAAAAATTTATACATAACATCGCTGCTTTGAGTCCAATCTTCGGTATAACCGGCAAAAATGAACTCATCGACCAGAGCATCAGCGAAGTTATCTGCGTGGACATATGCGACTGTCGCACCGCTTTCGGTCAGGAAAAGGTCGATTTCGTGAACAATCTCTTTGACTTGCTCAGGGGTCGTAACCTTATCACCGACTTCGATGCGGACGACTTCTGCAACTTCGTTGAAAATTGCGAAATACACGGTTGCCAGCAACAGGACATCCGCTTTGAACGCGATTTTATAGTGCAGGCCGCCTTGGATTTGAGTATGCATTATTTTTCACCTCCTCCTGCTATTTCGGGGTGTTTTTGGCTTACAATTCTATTATAAATTGCAGAAATTATATGAGTGGAACTTGCGAAGTTCTTTTTTTCGGGCAAACGAAAAGAGGCGGCCAATGGCCGCCTCGGTAGGGTTAATCATTATTGTCTTGCCGCTTTGATTTGTAAAAATGCGTTCCTGTTTTCGTGTAAAGCAGGTCATCGGCATCATAAAGAGACAAGTTATTTTTAATGGAAAAACGAACAATGCAATGAGAAAGTGAATCGTTCAAGTAGAAACCAGCCGCATGGAACAGCGCCTCTGCTTGGTTCAACGGAACATTAAAAGCAATCAAAATAGCCGCTATTGTCTGGAAATTATAGTTAATCGACTTGTAGCTAACAATGTTTTGATAAACGTGTTTCGACAAGAATGTTTTCGCACAAAAAATTGCTTGGTTAATATTCTTTTCATAAAAAATCTTATTTAATCCAATCAACAATTCGGAATAACGTGAATTGCTATTCTTTTCTCCATAATAACGGTTAAATTCGTCCAAAACCCTGTTATTCAATGACAGGATCGACCTTTAAACGTAATTAGCGTTTAAAGATATAATGGACAAACCAACTAACAAAACCTGCAAAGGAAAGTCAAGGGGGAAAGAAAT
>NZ_JAQEXK010000026.1:4370-15218 GCF_027693185.1 Butyricicoccus sp. OF27-2pH9A | reverse complement strand
GGGTATCATCCCAAGGCCGTGCTCGTGTTCCGCGAGGGCTGCTACACCGGCTACAGCAGCGCGATTTACGGCGGTTTGGCGTCCGAGGACGTGCCGCTGATGTACGGCGATAGCGTCGGCCTCGGCGTCACCGCCGACGGCTTTCAGCTGCTCAATAGCCGCAACTGCGCCCTCAATTTGAGCGGGTATAAGTATTCGTTTGCCGTTTTTGCGTGAAAAATAGGGAAAACCCCCGAGGAAATTTTCCTCGGGGGTTTCTTTACTCATTCAGCGGGAGCCAAACAAGTTATTCGGTTTTCCGAACAAATTACCACTGGGTAATGTTACGGTTTACATCAACAACCAGAACAGTGATCTGATCGTTATCGTCGAAGTAAGCCTTTACGTTCGGAGCGTTGTCCTCAGACAGACCAGAGATGGTATACTTGGTGTAAGCGCCCTGGGTAGTAGTCGTCTTGGTAGCGGTGCAGAAGTCGCTATCGAATACATAAGCCAGGTCGATGTTACCCTCAGTTACGCCTTCGCTGTCATCGGAGTTAACGTACAGAACTACGGTGTCCTTGCTGTCAACCTTGCCAACGCGATCCGGATGATCTGCATTGGTTACAGCCTTGAAGAACTCGTTGTTCTTCTCGTCCTTGCCTTCCATCAGAGAAATGTCACCGCTTGCTGCGTCGTAGTTAGCAACGTAGTAGTTCTTAGCATCAGTCTTAACAGTAACGTCAGCATCGTTCAGATCGCCAGAGTAAGTGATCAGAGCGCCGCCGGACAGGTTGCGAACAGCGCTGTCATCAGTCTTGATGGTGATGTTCTCGGAGCCGTTCCAAGCGGAAACAACGTACTTGGTGCCGTCGGTGGTGTCCTTAACAACATCATCGGTGATTACTGCGTAGTTGTCATCGCTACCGCCGGTGGAATCGGAGCCGATGTCGATAAATGCAACCTGAGCGTAGTAGGAGTTGCCAGACTTGTTAGCAACAGCGATAGCGCTGGTCAGGTCCTTATCATAGCCGGAAGCAGTCTTACCGGAAACTACCTTGTAGTCAGCATCCTTACCGTTATCGCCCTTGTACTTAACGAATACAACGCCGGTGGATTCGTAGTACAGACGGGTTACGTTAGAAACCTCTTCGCTCTCAGTAGCGTTATCATCCTTAGCAACAGTAACCTTAACGGTACCATTCTTCATGCTGCCATCGGTCTTGCCGCCGGAAACAGTTACATATGCATCGTAACCATTGGTAGCGTAATCGCCCTTCTTATCAGTAGCGGTATCATTCTCGGTAATCTCGTTAACGCCAACACGGCTCAGAGTGTAAACACCGTCAGATACTTCGTAGGAAACGAGCATCGGAGCTGCAGAATGATCAGCATCATCGAAAGAGCCCGGTACATAAGTCATGTTCGGGTTAACAGCAGTACCCTCAGAGAAAGCGGTGATCGGGAACTTCTTGTAGTCCTTGTCATCCCAGTACTTCTCAATGTCAACGGTCTTGTCAGAGCCGTCAGCCAGAATCAGGCGAGCTTCCCACTTGGAGCCGGTGCCGCCCTTAGCAGCAGCCTCAACCAGCAGAGCCATGTCATCAACATTGCCTGCAGTGGTGTCGGTGTAGTAAACATAACCGTTTACAACAACCATATCAACGTTAGAACCAGTGTTCGGACGCTCTACAGCCGGGTTGCCGTTAGCCTTCTTGCCAGCCATGGTGTACCAGTTGCCGCCAACAGAAACGCCGTCGGTAGACTTGGTGCCGGTTACCTTGCCGGTAACAACGTTAGCCTTCTCAACCAGGCCGTTGCCGGAACCGTAGTTGCCAGCAGCGGAAACTACAACGTAGTCGTCCTTCTTAACGCCGTCGTACCAATCCCAATCGTCATCCTCGAGCTTGGTCTTGGACAGGATAGAGCTGTCGCCCTTCTTGTAGGTTACGTTAATGTAGTCAGAGCCTACAGCAGTAACCTTGCCTACTGCAAAGGTCTTAACCTTCAGGATGGAGTAGTTGGAAGTGCCGTCGGTAGCCAGCAGAGATACTTCAGTGCCCTGCCAGTAGTTGCCCTGATACTTGGTAGAGTCAGCGCCATCGCCGTATACATCTACAAACTGCTTGATGGTAGCCTTAATAGCCTTACCATCAGAATCCTTGCTTGCATTGGAATCATTGGTGGTGAAGCCATCGGAAGTCTTGTACAGAACATCGCCGTTTACATAAACGGTGGTGTTGTCAGCCAGATCATACTTGGTGCCGTCCAGCTTAACCTTCTTGTTGCTGTCCATCTTCAGGTCAGCCAGAACGCCGTTCTGCTGGGTGTTGTCGTCAGTTGCGTAAACACCGAATACGGTCTTACCATCCTTGTGCAGAACGGTAACAGTCTTGTACAGCAGATCGGAGTAATCCTTCTTCACGTCGGTGAACTTGGTCAGAACCTTACCGGAATCCTTGTCCTCGGTAGTGTTATCCCAGTCGATAACGTCCTTGTCGCTGTCCAGAGTGATGGTGTAAGTGTCCTTACCGCTGTTCTTGGAAACCTTGGTCAGGGTAGAAGTGGTCTTCTTGAGGGACATGTACTTCTCGCCTACGGTCTGGTTGTCCTTGTCCAGTACGTTGGTGTGATGGTAAGCATCGTCACGCCATACAACAGTCGGAGCATCGATGGTGTTGTAGATCAGCTGTGCAGCGTACTGACGCGGGCAAGCTGCGGTGAACGAGGTGTTAACATCGTCCAGCAGGCCGTTCTCGTCAGCCAGAGCGTTGGTCTTGGAAGCCCAGCCGGTACCTACCAGGCCAGCCTTCTTAGCGTCGTAACCCAGGGTTACGAGCAGCATCTTAGCAGCTTCCTGAGTGGTTACCTTAGCGTCCGGTACAAACTTGGTAGCGGACTTACCAGCGATGATGCCCAGGGACTGGCAGTACTTGATGTAACCGCGGCCCCAGTGGGTGCTGATGTCGGTAAAGGTGGTGTAATCGTCGTTGTACGCCGAAGCGTCAGAGTTGCCGGTACGCAGAACGTAGATCATCTTCGCCATCTGCGCACGGGTTACGGTCTCGTTGGGACGGAAAGAGCCATCATCATAGCCCTGAATTACGCCCAGCTCAACCAGAGTGTCCACAACTTCGGACTTAACCTTAATGTCAGCCGAATCCGTGAACGCTGCACCAGCAAACATGGTGAATGCGCAAGCAAACGCCAGTACCAGTGCAAGAACCTTTTTGAGATGGCATATGAAAAAACTAATATATGAGAAAAGGGTAATGAAAAATCGAAAATATAGTGTATTTATAACTTTATATAGGAAAATAGAAGAAAGAAATGTATTCCAAAATAAAACATAAAAAGTAAATTGGTATAAGCAAATACGAAAATAAAAAAATTTTTTGACAAATTTAGTGTTCGCCAACAGCATATATAAATATGTAGGTAAAAGTAAAGCACCGGAGCATTAGATATTTTATGGTATGATAAAGGACCTGTATCTAAACGTACAGGTCCTTCGTGGGTAAGGAAATCTGAGCGCTCCCATCTCTCTAATGCAACTTAAAAGCAGGGGAGCCACAGCCTTAAAAAATTTAAGTGTATACAGGATAACATAATTATTGAACAAATGCCATTGAGATTTTGAAATATCTATATGATTTAATATGTCTACGGTATGTGTAACGGCAGGGACGTAGAAGGTGCACTGCTGAAAAGTGCAGGTTTCGGGCCCCTCACTAATTCTTTGAGAGACGAATCATACGTCATAAAGAATTTTTAAGAGAAAGTGTTTTGATTTTTAAGAGATTTATTTACTTTGCAGCATTATCCCGCTCCATAGCCTCTCGGATGGCGCGCTTGATGAAAGCCGTGGTGGTTTCACCTTGCGCTTTCGCGTGTGCTTGAATCACAATACGCTCGCCCTTGGGGACACGAAAGCGGACTTCGTCTGTCTTTTCTTTCCTCCATTTTGCAGTTGCGCGTTTTTGAGCTTCAGTAATTGCCACGTTGATACCTCCTTGATTACATGATAAAATATAGCAAAATTGCAATATGGGATGCTCCTATATTTGTGAATAATATATATTGTATGGGAGCGTCCTATATGATATAATCTTATCAGAAAATAAAAAACGGCAGTACTTGGAAGCGCCAACTTCCAAGTACCTGCGCAGGTGAACCAACCACCTACACAACGGAAAACTCCGCACCGCAGTATTAGTATACCCTTTTTTTAAGGGTTGCACAAGACCTTTGTTAGTGCTATATTTATACTTCTTTCTGCTGTATGATTTTGACACCGTGTAGGCTCTATATTGCCTGCACGGTTTTATTTTCGCTCAAAATCACATATAGAAAGAGGCGAAATTATGATGAAGAAGTATTCCTTCGCAGATATGCAAATGTTGCACTGGAAAGATTACGAGTTCGAGTGCCAGCGGCTGACTCTTCCGAATGGCAGACAGGTCAACTTGACAAACAGTCAGAGCAAGCAGGTACAGACGCAGTACACGCAGTACATCGATCAACATCATCACGCACCGCGCATGGGAGATTTTATTTTCCCGAGCAAGGAGGCGAGGTCATGGGTGTAACTTTGCGGGAATGGTCGCAGCAGTGGCTGGAGGTTTACGTTAAGCCGGTAGCCAAGCCGAGCGGCTATGAACACTACTATGACAACATGTACAAGCATATCCTGCCGAAATTGGGTGACATGCCCTTGGAAAGTCTGACTACCGCCGTGGTACAGCACTTTCTCAACGAGGAATCCCTGCAGGGCAATCTGCGGACCGGCGGCGCGCTGAGCGCAAAAAGCATCAAAAATATGCGCGTTGTGCTGGATGTTTGCTGTAAGCGTGCTGTTGCGGACGGTATGATGCCCGCAAATCCGGTTGCTGCGACCGTATATACGCATTGCCGCTCGAAGAAGCACAATATTATGAGTGACAGCGATCAAAAAGTGCTCGAAAAGTGGCTGTTTTCTGATCTGTCGCTTAATAATGCAGGTATTATCTTAGCACTGTACAGCGGTATGCGTCTGGGTGAAGTTTGTGCTGCACGTTGGGGTAATTACGACGCGATGAGCGGCACGCTGCATATTACACAGACCGTACGCCGGGTGATGGTTGATCCTGAGGCAGAGTATGGCAAGCGGACGGAACTTATCTTCAGCTCTGCGAAAAGTGATGCTTCTGAGCGAGATCTGTATCTGCCGGAAGTACTGCAGGGTTTGCTTACCGTACAGTATCAGCGGTTCGAATCTCTTTTTAAGCGCACGCCGAATACTGATGATTTCATCATTTATAATACAGTCGGTGGTGTCATGGATCCGGATCATCTGAGCAGTTACTGGGGCGATGTACTGGACGGTCTTGGTCTGCCGCACGTTCGTTTTCACGACATTCGGCACACGTTTGCTACCCGTGCGATCGAGCAGGGTATCGATGTTGCAACGGTTTCGGGCATACTTGGTCATGCAGATGCTACAACGACTACGCATTATTACGTCCATCCCCGCGATGCGTCTATGCGGCGTGCCATGGCGGGAGTCACACCGGTCGGAGCAGTTACGCACGGATGGCAGAATACGCGCCTGTTTGCACCGAAAAGTGTGGAAGAGAAAGTACCTGAAGCCGCAAAGCGTGTGCACCGTCGCCGCAAGCACATCGCAGAATGTGGATGAGTAAATGCTGCGGAAATATATGAGGAGAATCAATATGAGAGACTATAAATATGTATGTAAAGACTGTAAGGAACACCTCACAAATTCTGAGGATCGATTGTGTGAATGGTGCCGGGACAAGAAAAGGGTTAATTCTGCACAGATTTGCATTATCTGTGGGAAAAGACGTACTCCTGCACGGGATGGTATGTGCTACAACTGTCGTCCAAAGGTGCCTAAGGAGCCCTATAAACCTGGCGTGCCTTGGAAGGAAGCTCTTGAATGGGTTGAGCTTGAATATGTTATTTTGCAGGCTCGTTATGACGGTTTGTCCTTTCAAGAAATTGCAGAGCTGACAGAATTGTCAGCTGAGGAATGTGCCGATATCGCCGTCAAAACGCTTGATAGACGCCGATTTGGGTATTACTTAAAAATATGAGTAACTCTCGAAAAAGGAATGGAAGACACGCAAAGTGTCTTACAATTCTTCCCCGCATTTGCGGGGGTCACCCCAATTTGATGTAAGCGCTTAGATTTGAAAATCGGCAAATTATCCCCGCATAAGCGGGGGGACAGAACAATCCCCAAAGCAAAGGACCATAAACCTTTTGCTTTGGGGATTGCTTCTTGGGGTAAGAAGCGTACGCCTTGCGGAATAGTAGATATTATGTTATGTGATTGCCGTCAAAAAGCAGCGGTTTCGTGCCTTTAACTTCTCAAAACGTTAGCCGCATCTGATGCCACCGGACATTTCCGTGCGTGGATTTCTCGGACACGCCTTCATCGACAAAGCCGAATTTCGCGTAGTACGCAAGGAGTCTGTCCTTGCAGGTCAGCACAAGTCCCTTGCGGCCCTGCTGTCTGGCATCGGCGATGGCACGACGAATCAGCTCACCGGCATAGCCGCGTTTGCGGTACTCCGGCAGGGTATTGACGCCGAAAATCATCTGCCATGCACCGTTTTCGTTGTGCATACAGGCGTTTTCGTACATTGTATCGGTCAAATCCGGCTCGTCCGTGACAAACCCATCGACAAACGCGATCAGCTTGTCGGCGTCGTACAGCAGCCAGAAGTGATTGCCGTAATACTTGATCCGCTCGACAAATTCCTGCTCGGTTGCCGCTTCTGCCGGCGGAAAGCAGGTGGCTTCTGCCGCGGCGATGGCAGCAATGTCTTTTTCTTCTGCATAGGTGATCTTCATTCGGTATTCCTTCTCAACGGATAGGGAGAATATCCGCTGTATGTTACTTTTCTCTCAGCATACCACGCTTTTGAGCGCGAAACAAGAAAAATCACTATGCTAAATACGCAATATCTTGTACATAAATCGGAGTGAGAGCGGCATCTGCACGGAGTTTCAGCGACACTTTCACGCAATAGAGCGACATCTTCTCCTTTTTCGGGTAATGAAAAAGCCGTACTCATTCGAGAACGGCTTTTGACTTATGCATCGGCAAAAAACAATCTGATTCATTCCGTACTTCTGTATATTTCTTGCCGATAATATGGTATACTATAAATACAGCTATCTCGCTCGGAGGTGAGCATATGAACTATCTTTCTGTTGCAGAAACAGCGAAAAAGTGGAATATTTCCGAACGAAGTGTGCGAAATTACTGTGCACAGGAACGTATTCCGGGTGCTGTGCTGATCGGAAAAACATGGCACATTCCCGAGAATATGGGAAAGCCTGCTCGCAGTAACGGCAAAAAAACGCCTGTCAAAACATTGCTTTCCATTCTGCAGGAAGAAAAACGAACCAAGTATGCCGGAGGCATCTATCACAAAACCCAAATCGACCTGACCTACAACTCTAACCACATTGAGGGCAACCGCCTGACGCACGACCAGACACGTTATATTTTTGAAACCAACACCATCGGTGTAGAAAACGAGGTGCTGAATGTGGACGATGTGATTGAAACCTCGAATCACTTCCGTTGCATTGATCTAATCATCGATCATGCAGCAAGCACGCTAAGCGAGCATTTCATCAAAAAACTGCACCATATTCTGAAAACCGGCACCAGCGATTCCCGTAAGGACTGGTTCGCCGTTGGCGAGTATAAGCGCTTGCCCAATGAGGTCGGCGGTATGCAGACCTCACTTCCAGAAGAAGTTGCCGATAGAATGAAAGCTCTGCTATCTGACTATAATGCCGTTCCTAAAAAGACACTGGACGATATTCTGGATTTTCACGTGCGCTTTGAGCGTATCCACCCATTTCAAGACGGCAACGGCCGCGTTGGACGGCTTATCATGTTCAAGGAATGTCTCAAATACAACATCGTTCCGTTTATCATAGAAGAAAACCTCAAGCTGTTTTATTATCGCGGTCTCAAGGAATGGTATAACGAAAAGGGATATCTTACGGATACCTGCTTAACCGCACAGGATAAGTATAAAGCCTATCTTGACTATTTCCGTATCCCCTACGAAAAGTGAACCAGAGAAGCCGTCCTCATTTGAGAACGGCTTCTGCTGTACCGGCTATCTTACATAATATGGCTCATATTTTAGGAAACAGCTTGTACAAATCTCTCCTAAAAGTTGTTCTTATCCCATTGTACCAGATGAGCAGCTTTGCTCACGCCGCCGAAATAATTGAAAGCATGAGCATGACAGTTCAGCCAGTTCTCTGTTTTCATGTCGTCGCAGGCTTTTGCATAGGCATCGCAGCTGCACGGGAGCACCGCTACAAGCAGATAGGCCGCACTCTGTGCGCCAGTAGCCAAGTCATATACCGGGACAGTATCTCCGGCCCAGTCCACCTGGATTGTATCTCCCGGCTTATGCTGAATGCGCATGGTTACTTTGGTAATGCGAGCCCATCTGCGGTATTTATCGCCAAGCTGTGTACTCATGTACGGCGTGCGGCTGCTTTCGTAGCACTTACGGCAGTATTCTTCCCATAAAAGCGTCAGCGTAACGCCGGGATTGGCCAGTTCGCGGTGGATGTACGGATAATCGGGTCCCACGTAAGTGCTGATTTTCTGGTATTTGTCCGGAAAAAGAATTCGCTCCAGCTCGGCGTTGGTAATGTCCTCGTCAAGGGGCCAGTGGATATTGTGTTTAGTTGTTTCTTTCAGGATGACACGCACTGTGTGATCTGAGCTATGATTTGTCACATGCTGATTGCACATGTGTTAAGTCATTATATCGTGAATTCAAAAGGTTGTCGCTGCGTTCCGGCGAGGTGCCGCTATTTCTCCGGCAAGATGTCGCTGAAAGTCTGTGCAGGCGCCGCTGTATGGGCGGTTTATGCATCTTGCTGCTATTGCAGGCCATTTAGTCGGATTTTACAATTTCAATCGGTCAAATTTCAGAATATCATTCAGTCAAATTTGAAAAGTCTAATCCGTCAGATTTTATAAGAATCAATCATACCACATCTTCTAAAAAGTTGGAGAATGAGGGTTGATTTTCAGACTGAGAGTATATATAATAGTTGCAGCATCAAAAAACGATTTATAGTTTTTGTACGGGGCGGCGTTGCGACGGCGTCCTAGTTTTTTATAATAAAAAGGTGCCTAATGATGGATCAGAAGCGACTTGAATATCTCCGTCAGGTGGAGAGGCATGCAGATGAAACCGGCTGGGTTGCTCCGCTGACCCAAGAAGATAAGGACCATTTTGCTTATTTGAGAAAGGTTTTCAAACGCTATAATATTGCTCCTTCTAAAGCAACCCCAACGGAGTATGACTTTGTGGTCGGAGTGTAATTATAGGATTTCAGAAAACACAGATATATCAACGGTTTGCTGGCAGTCGGCAAGAGGTATTTATTCTGCATTTAGATTATGCACTACAGGTTGATAGCAGGTTTCGTCCTTTTATTTTTCCTAGCATTCCTTGATTGTTACATCATACTGACTTTTGATCATATTTTTTACGCTATCCCGTTTTCCCCACAGATCATTAATCAAATACTTAAATGTGGCCATAGATATCCAGCAATAGTCCCCAACCCGTTCATGGAGATTAACTGGGCATGTAATAACGCATAAGGCTAATCCCCAAATAAAGCTTGGAGAAATGTTTAGATTTTGATCTTTATCGATAGCAAGCGGAACATTAGTGTTCCAAACAATTTTACTTTCTTCACCAGTTCCGTGTATTAAACCGCAACGCATAACATGATAAATAATCTGCTCCAAAGTGCAATACCCTTCGTAATCAGATTTAATATCCTTATGCGTAAAGGGAAGCTTAACAGCTTCTGTGATTAGTGATCCCATTCCGGTTACAACAATCATCCATATGTTTTCTTTAAGAAAACGTTTGTAACAAGAGGCAGAAGAATTTGGTTCGTTGTAATACTTTTGAGATGTTATATCTATTGCGATACAAATATCAGAAAGTGCCAATTCAATCTCACCTTTTGACATGTGGTCTATCATCGATTGGACCCGTTGCCCAACAGAAACTGACATACTTTACACTCCTTTGCAACTTTACGAAGATGAAGATATTATATAGCAAAGTATGAATTTTGTCATCCTATTTTGAAGTGACCCCAAAAAGTTAGACAATATTTTGAAGTAAAAATTGTTCAAGCAGCCGAAAGGGCTTGCTGTCTGTGAATTGCAGGCGGCAAGCCCTTTAGCTTTGCCTTGATTCTGCGGTTGTTGTAGTAATCTAGATATTCGATCAGTTCCAGTTTGAAGTGTTCCATGGAACGGAACTCCTGCAAATACAGTAGCTCACTTTTGAGCAGCCCAAAGAAATTTTCTATCACAGCATTGTCCAGACAGTTTCCCTTGCGGCTCATGCTCTGCCGGATGCCTTTCTCTCGGAGCATCCGTTGATACTGTTTATGTTGGTACTGCCAGCCCTGATCAGAATGGAGAATGAGGTTTGTTCCGTCCGGAATTTTTGCAAATGCCTCGTTCAGCATGGTCGTCACCATGCTGAGCACAGGACGATCCGATATGGTATAGCTGACCAGATCGTTGCTGTGCAAATCGAGAATCGGGGACAGATAGAGCTTTTCTCCGAACAGGCTAAACTCCGTCACATCCGTGACCCATTTCTGATTCGGCTTTTTGGCATGAAAATCCCGATTTAACAAATTTGGTGCAATTTTGCCTACTTTTCCCTTGTAGGAACGATATTTTTTCATCCTGACACGACAAACTAAGCCCAGCTTCTTCATGAGCCGCTGGACAGTCTTGTGGTTCACAGAGAATTTACGCTTGCGAAGTTCTGCCGT
>NZ_JAQEXK010000026.1:0-4295 GCF_027693185.1 Butyricicoccus sp. OF27-2pH9A | reverse complement strand
TCCTGTTACAATATATTTGCCTCGGAAAAGTGGCAGCCAGCTACGAGCCGAGACATCTCGTTGCTTAAGCTGTTAGAATAGGAAGGTAATGGTCTGACCCTTTCTTCCAAGGGCTCGTGCCCGTTGTTAAGTCAGTCAGCCATCCTCCTGTTCGCAGCGTTCGATTTGTGCAGGTAGAACCGCGTGTTCGTGTCACCAAACAGATAGAATCGGCAATGGGTAAAGATGGCTCTGTCCATTGCAAATTCTTTCAGGAGTGATGAACATGAACGCAGCAGGCATTGACGTTTCCAGCAGCAAGAGTACCGTGGCCGTACTTTGTCCTTTTGGCGAGGTGGTAAAACTGCCATTCGATGTGCGCCACAGCGCCGAGGAACTGGCCTCTCTGGCAGAACAGCTTAAATCCATTGAGGGCGAAACACGAGTAGTTATGGAGCACACCGGACGTTACTATGAGAGCATCGCCAAGGTTCTCCATGAAGCCGGACTTTACGTTTCGGCAGTCAATCCTTTGCTTATCAAAGAGTACGGCAATAATTCTCTCCGCAAGGTCAAGACCGATAAGGCAGATGCGATAAAGATTGCCAAATATGCTCTTGACAATTGGAGCGAATTGCGTGATTATACTCCTATGGATACGATTTGAAAACTATGAACCGTCAGTTTCAGCTGGCCATTAAGCAGAAAACCGCTACCGCAAACAACCTCATCGCACTTCAGGAACAGTCTTTTCCCGGTATCCACAAGCTGTTTGACAGCCCTGTGCGCGGTGACGGCACGCAGAAATGGGTTGATTTGACCCATGACTTCTGGCATGTTGATTGCGTTCGCAGCGGCAGTCTGAACGCTTTTACTGAGCGTTACCGCAAATGGTGCAAGCGAAACCGTTATCAGTTCAGCACGGAGAAAGCTGCCAAGGTATACGCTCTGGCAAAGTCCGCTGTTGTACTGGTGCAGAAAACCTCTGTCACGAAAACGCTCGTTCAGGCCGCTGCTGACCAGCTCACAGCGATCTCGCGCAGCGTAGAAACTTACCGCAGCGAGATGAACAAGCTGACATCTCAGCTGCCCGAATACTCTGTCGTCATGGAAATGTACGGTGTTGGTGAATCCCTCGGGCCTCAGCTCATGGCGGAGATCGGGGATGTGCGCCGCTTTGAGCGTAAACAGTCGCTTGTTGCTTTTGCAGATATTGACCCCGCACCGAGCGAATCGGGCGATTACTGCTCCCGCAGCAATAGAACCACCAAGCGCGGCTCTCCTTATCTGCGCAGAACGCTGTTCAACATTATGAAAGTACATCTGCAGCGTGCTCCGGCAGACGAACCAGTTTTCCAGTTCATGGACAAGAAGCGTGCCGAGGGCAAGCCGTACTATGTTTACATGACAGCTGCGGGCAATAAATTTCTGCGCCGTTATTACGGCAAGGTGATGGCATACTTCTCTTCGCTGGAGGATCTGCCGCCTGTAGATATGGAATCCACAGGTCTGCATCTCACGAAATAACCAACTGTAATCTAGATCGTCAGGTCGGCGCATTCGCGGCGGCCTTTTAGGGTTGCGCTTTTTTCTGCCTGCTGCCTGCGATATTTTCTTTTGTCAAGTCCGCTTGAGGGCTTAACAGATGCGTATTTGTCATCTTTCTGCATCTGCTTCAAATGATAGTAGAAAGTTGCACGGGGCAGTTGAGCGATTGAGAGAAGAATATCCAGAGAATGTCTTTGCCTCAGCTTTTGAACTACCTGCGCTTTCTGCGCTGGTGTCGCTCGTCTTCCAAAACCAAGGCTTGCAAGTTTTTTAGGTAATCGTTCTCCGCACACAGTCGCTGCACTTCGGCCAGCAGATCTTCTTCTACATCCTTCGGCAGCTTCTTTGGCCGACCAGTGCTGCTGCGGCCCCGTCGCTCAACCGACAAGCCTTCCGGCCCTTCTTCCAGATGGATTCGCTCCTATGATTTGATCTGATCTCTGCTGTTTACCTCAAATCTACGGCAGGTTTCGCTGTGACTCAACCTTTCTTCCATCATGGTTTCCACGACCACCTTCTTAAATTCCGGCGTGTATCGTTTGTTGGGTTTTCCTCTTGACATAATAAATCACCCCATTTCTTCAGCCGGCTATCCGAACATTCCGTCTTTGTGGCGAAGTACGCCTGTATGTCCGCCGGACGAATATCGCTCAACCGCGCCGCCCCGAAATAGGGGATCAGATGACCCTCGACCAGACTGACATAGGTCAGCTCATAGGTGTTGACGTCAACGAACGGCTGCTTGTAGGTGGAGGGCACAAAGGCTTCATCGGTACGAGCCGACACCTCGGAGGCTACGCGGTACTCCTCGGCTTTCTTCTTCGCATCGGACAGACTCACCGTGCTGTAAAAGGACTTGCGCAGCGGCTTGCCGTGAATGTCGCGCCCGAGTGTCAGCTTGTACTCGTAGCGGTTGTCCTTGCGGGTTGGCTTTTTTCTTAGCAAAAAAATAACCCCTTTCTTACCGTAAAAAAATGGTAAAATAGAGGTGCTGATGGATGTGGAAGTTTATCAGTACCTCATGTCCCGCTCTGGTGTTGGTAGCACCGGGGCGGGATTTTTTATTTCTCCCACCGCGCGGCGAGCTTTTGCAACTCGGGCAGATAGACGTTCTGGATTTTTGCTGCGATAACAGCGGCAGTATGGTCATCGTAGATATGCGAAGTCTGGTTGCGGGCATTCAGCATATCCAGCCAGACGCCTTCATCGTCGATCAGCTCGGCGGCGTACGCCTCACGCAGCACTTGCTTTGGGAATTGCAGGGTATTCTGCATGCCAGCGTCGAGCATATATTCCTTGAGTGCCTTCCAGCCCAGCTCAAAGGTAAATTCAAACCGCTGGATCATGCCGTCGCGGACGGTGTCGTTTCGGATGTTCTGATAGTCCGTTACCGCCTCCGCCAGTCGATGTGCAGCATTTACAAAGTTATCGCGTTTGGTTTTCATACAGTATCACTCCATCTCGGTCAATTTCAGCAAGCAGCTCGGGCGAGGTGTAGTCATCGACAAACACAACGTCGTATTTCAGCAGGGTCGGCAGATCGTCCATGCCGCACCAGAACCGCGTCTGCTGCTCCTCCGGCATACCGAACACCGCAAGGTCAATATCACTGCGCGGACGGTTATCGCCACGTGCGCGGGAGCCGAACAGGACGAGTTTGCGTGCACCGCAGTCCTTCGCAAGCTGTGCAAGAGCAGGTTTCAGGTCATTCATGCGGGATAGCTCCTTTTCTTAATATTCCCGTATCAGCACCTGCGGGATGCCGATGATATGGCAGCTTTCGAGGTCTACGCCTTCAATGCGGCGGGGCGGGTACGCGGGATTGAGCGGCACAAGCTTGAGCCAGTCTTCGCCGTCCACATAGTTGATGCGTTTGATGGTCATTTCGTCATCGCCGTAGCTGATCACGCCGATCTCGCCGGAGTGGTTCATGGTGGACTGACGCAGTACCAGCACGATGTCGCCGTTCTGGAACGCCGGATACATACTGTCGCCGCGCACGCGCATAGCACAGAAGTCCTCGGCTTTCCGGCCTTTGAGGTAGGCGCGCGGCACTTCGATCTTCTCGCCGGCCGCGCTCTCGTCGATGGATACGCCGTCGTAGTGCGCCGCTACGCTGGTGATGACCGGAAATGTCACTGTGTCCTCGGTGATGGTGGGGGAGGGGAGAGTTGGTGCAGTGGGTTCGTCCCAGCCCATCAATACAGCAGGAGTAACGCCGAGAATGTCAGCCAGTTTGGCAATGCGTTCATGCCGTAACGATTTAATATTTCCACTTTCCCAACGCTGCACAGTAGCTTCGGTTACGCCGATTTTTTCGGCAATCTGTGCGAGTGTAAGTCCTAATTCTTTGCGCTTTGCTTTCAAGACAGATGATATATTTCCCATAATGAGTACCTCCCTCTTATGATAAGTTAACTATATCACGGGCAAATACGTTGTGCAAGCAAAAAAATGCGTTTCGCGTAAAAACTTTCGCATAACGTATTGACAAGACGGCAAGAGTGGTGTATCGCAAACTTACGCAAAATGAAAAATTGGAGGTGAACGACATGGCTCATATTGATGTGCCGAAGGTGCGAGGTAGGATGGCATACTTCGCTGCATTGGAAGATCTGCCGCCTGTAGATATGGATTCCACAGGCTTGCATCACACGAAATAAACAGCTGTAATCAGGCTCTGCAGGTCGGCGCATTCGCGGCGGCCTTTTGGTGTTGTGCTTTTCTCCGCCCGCTGCCTGCGATATTTTCTTTTGTCAAGTCCGCTT
>NZ_JAQEXK010000025.1:5138-16511 GCF_027693185.1 Butyricicoccus sp. OF27-2pH9A | reverse complement strand
GGCGTCATCAACCTTCTGGAAGGTTACGGGTCGGACAACCCTGCGGCAAATGCTCATATACGGTAAAGAAGCAACAACACAAATTGAGAACAGCGTACCCTACTATTCTGTATCAAGTGGAGCAGTAACACGAAAATGTTGCTGCTCCATTTTCATGCCCCTTAAATAAATTCCTTGAATCTGCTTGACTTATATTACGGTTAGTGATATATTTATTACAGTAACCGTAATAAGGAGGCTGGACTATGAGAGACAATGCAAAAAGTGGCGCACTTACAGAAGTGACCTTTTATATTTTACTCTCTCTTTATACACCAAAACACGGATACGCCGTTATGCAGTTTGTTGAAGAAAAAACGGGCGGGCGGCTTTCGTTAGGCGCAGGCACTTTATATGGAGCATTAAACTCTTTGCAGGACAAGAAGTGGATTGAACCTTATGGAGATAGTGAGGGAAGAAAAAAAGAATACCATATTACAGCACAGGGAAAAGAAATTGCAGAAAAAGAGCTTGCAAGACTAAATGAACTTGTAAGCATTGCAAGTGAAATTATTGGAGGTGCAGTATGAGTAAAAAATGTTATCGCTTTTTTGGCGGATTGCTAAATACGCAGGAAAAATGGCTAAACAAAATGTCTGAAAAGGGTTATCGACTTGTTCGGACAGGAAAACTGTTATACGAATTTGAAAAATGTAAGCCCGATGAAGTGACCTATTGTGTAGAGTTTATCGGAGAAAAATCAAAAGAGAGTTCAATAGATTATGCTAATTTTTTGGAGGATATGGGATATAAGGTGTTTTTTAAAAATATCAATCTAAACTATTCTGTTGGAAAAGTTCGCTGGCGCCCATGGGCAGAAAGGGGCGGTCGTATTGCGACAAACACAACAACTTTTAATCGAGAAATCTTGATTGTGGAAAAAGCAAATGATGGAAAGCCTTTTGAACTCCATACCTCTTATGACGATAAAGAAAAATATTATCGCAACTTACGCAATCCGTGGCTATTTCTACTGCTCATGTTTGCACTATTCGCAGTTACAAAGCAGTCTATAATCTTTGGTATTTTTGCGTTGGTTTCTGTAATTCCTGGCAGTATATATCAAATACAGATAATGAAAATCCGGAAGGAAGCCAAGACACAGGAATGGTGAGGAAATAAATAGCAAATCCAGCCGAGCCTGTCAACGGTCAAGATGAACGGCGGAAATGTGCCGCCGTTGACAGCCCCGCCCGTCTTTGCTGTTCGGTAATCAAGAGGGCGACAGCACAAGACGCTGCCGCCCTCTGCCATTATTCAGAAAGGGGGATTTTCCATGACCGAACACGAAAAGTATCAAGAACATATCCGGCATACACACGATGCCTTTTGCAAGACTGTTATTCGCCACGCTGCCATAGACGCAGCCCGGAGCATACGGAGCCGCCGCAAGCGGGAAATCTCGCTTGAATATCTGATAGAAGAAAAACACTATCCATTCAGTACCACAGATAAATACTTTGCGGAGCAATCCGGCATGACCAGCTATCCGCTTTTCGTCTGTGGTCAGATGGTGCTTTTGGAAAGTCCAGAGCTTGCCGCAGCCCTGTCCGCACTATCACAGATGGAACAGGAAATCATTTTCTTGTACTACTTCCAACGATTGACGCATAGGGAGATTGGACGGAGATATGGACGGGCTGGCAACACAACCGGGCGGCGTATTCAGATGATTTTACGGCGGCTACGGGCAGAGTTGGAGGGTTTGTCCTATGAGCCAGCTACTTCCCTATGAGACAATCGTTAAGGCAAGCGAGGGCGACCCGGAAGCTGTTGCCGCCGTCCTATCCCATTATGCGGGATATATCCGCTCTTGTGCGAAAATAGACGGACAGATTAACACGGATATGCAGGAGCATATCGTCAGGCAACTGATAGAAAGCCTGTTGAAGTTCCGCTTTGACCGCTAAACAGAAAAGTTGTATAATTAGAGCCTGACAAATTAAACTTCAATGAGGGTAGAGCAAATGGAACAGATTATCAATTATAGAGACATACCCACAGATAAAAGGATTGACATATTAAATGCTCTTGAGCGAATAGGTTTTTTTCCGGCATACGGCGGCGTGAAAACAATGCAGCAAATTATGGAAAAGTCAGTTCCAGGTTCAGGCCCACAATTCTATTTCGTTTTCCGTGAAAATGAGTTGATAGGGTACAATTTTCTCATTGGGGACACTAAGAAATATAAAGCGTTCCCATGGCTTGCTATTAGCAATATGGATGAGCAGAAGTTGACTGTTTGTGAAGAACTGATGAAAATACAAATTGCCTTTTTTGAAGAACTCGGAATGCAAAAGATAGCAGATTATTGCGTTAGGATTATGGAAGATTACAGAAAAGGAATTGGAAAGCGGAAAGAAAGCGATTGCAGATAAATTCCATTTGAAAAACGGCTGACAATTTAATACCACCGCCCATCACAGCGGCAGATAAGCAGTAAATCTTGAAAAGGTTTACTGCTTTTTTGCGCCCATTTTCAAAAATCTTTGGCAAATCACACCGCCGGATTGTTGTAGGGAGCAGACAGGGAAAACAAAAAAATTTCCGCTGCGTTTGCCAAAACGCCCCCTTTTCACCGTTGTAGTGGTGAACAGCGGGCAGAACACGCCGCCGCAATCGCTATATTGGTGGAGCAAGCCAGTATATCCGCAAACCAGAGCCGCCGAGGAAAGCGGTAGTTTTTTAGAGCAAGATTCTACCACGGTGCCAAAATCCGCATATCTGCGGTTTTGCCCCCTTTGGTAAATCTTGTTGGGGAGTGCCTTCCCCAAACCCTGCTCATGCGCCCTGTCGGGCGAGAAAGGAGGTCAACGCTTGAAGAAAAAATACAACACACCCCACCGCTGCCATGTGGTCAAAACCCGCATGACCGAGGAAGAATACGCCGACTTTACCGAGCGGCTGAAACACTATGACATGAGCCAAGCCGAATTTATCCGGCAAGCCATTACACGGGCGACCATTCGCCCCATCATTACCGTTTCCCCGGTCAATGATGAACTGTTGTCCGCCGTTGGCAGGCTGACCGCCGAATACGGAAAAATCGGTGGCAACCTCAATCAGATTGCCCGCGCCCTCAACGAGTACGGCACACCATACAACGCCCTGTCCGTTGAAGTCCGCGCCGCCATTTCTGACCTTGCTGCCTTGAAGTTTGAAGTCCTGCGAAAGGTAGGTGACGCTGTTGGCAACATTCAAACATATCAGCTCTAAAAATGCGGACTATGGCGCAGCCGAGCAGTACCTCACCTTTGAACATGACGAGTTTACCATGAAGCCCACCCTTGGTGAAAACGGGCGGCTCATGCTCAGGGAGGACTATCGAATAGCCACGCTGAACTGCGGCGACGAGGATTTTGCCGTTGCCTGTATGCGCTCCAATCTCCGCTATGGGAAGAACCAGAAGCGGGAAGATGTAAAAAGCCACCACTACATTATCAGCTTTGACCCACGGGACGCGGTGGACAACGGTTTGACCGTAGACCGGGCGCAGGCGTTGGGCGAGGAATTTTGCCGGAAGCAGTTTCCCGGACACCAAGCCATTGTCTGCACCCACCCGGACGGACACAACCACAGCGGCAATATCCATGTGCATATCGTTATCAATTCTCTGCGGATAGAGGAAGTTCCGTTCCTGCCTTACATGGACAGACCGGCAGACACGCGCGCCGGGTGCAAACACCGCTGCACAGACGCGGCGATGGAATACTTCAAAGCCGAAGTCATGGAGCTGTGCCACCGGGAAAATCTCTATCAAATCGACCTTTTGCATGGCAGCAAAAACCGCATTACCGAGCGTGAGTATTGGGCGCAGCGGAAAGGGCAGGCAAAGCTGGACAAGGAAGCTGCCGCCTTGCCAGCCGAGGAGCAGCCAGCCAAGCCCACGAAGTTTGAAACAGACAAGGAAAAATTGCGGCAGGCCATACGCACCGCGCTGTCCTCTGCCGCAAGCTATGGCGAGTTCGCCGCCGTTCTCTTGCAACAGGGCGTGACTGTCAAGGAGAGCCGAGGGCGGCTATCCTACCTCACGCCGGACAGGACAAAGCCCATTACCGCCCGCAAGCTGGGAGATGATTTTGACCGCGCTGCCGTTCTTGCCCTTTTGGAACAGAACGCCCACAGAGCCGCCGAGCAGACCGCAACCGTACCCGAATACCCCCGCAACATAAGGGAGCGTTTGCAGGGCAAAAAAGCTGTCCAAACCACCCCGGAAAAGGACGGTATTCAGCGCATGGTTGACCGGGCAGCGAAGCGAGCGGAGGGAAAGGGCGCGGGCTATGATCGCTGGGCGGCAGTCCACAATCTGAAACAAATGGCGGCTACCGTTGCCGCCTACGGGCAGTACGGCTATTCGCCGGAGGAGCTGGACGCAGCCCTTGTATCCGCCAATGCGGATTTACAGGACAGCACCGCCAAGCTGAAAGCCCTGGACGCTGCTATCCGGGAGAAAAAGGAGCTTCAGACACAGGTGCTTGCCTATGCCAAGACCAAGCCTGCCCGTGACGGTCTGAAAGCGCAGAAAACGGAAAAAGCCCGCAGCGCCTACCGGGAACGGCACGAAAGCGATTTTATCATAGCGGACGCAGCCACCCGTTATTTTCGGGCGCATGGCGTTTCCAAGCTGCTAAGCCATAAAGCCCTGCAAGCGGAAATCGAGCAGCTTACCGCCGAAAAGAACGCCCATTACAACGAATACCGGGAGAAAAAAGCCCGTGTCAAGGAGCTGCATACCGTGAAAAGCAATCTTTCTCAAATCCTGCAAGGCGAGAAAGACAGAGAGAAAAAGCACAAACATGAGCGTTAAAAACCGCCCCGAAACGATACCAAAACGGGGATATGCCCTGCACCCTATCCGCAATACTGCCCACCTTTGAAACGGGGCGCACAGCGCAGGAAATCCCCGAAAATGACACCGAGAAACTACATTTTTACCGACCTATCCGCTTATACCAGCGGAAACGGCAGAAAGGAGCGAGAAATGCCACGCATGAGCAAAAAGCGGTGGTTGGAATGGAGCTTTTTCCTCAACCACCGAAACCGTATTACCTACAATGACCTTTGCCGGGGCTGCACACACGGCTGCAAGCAGAGCTTCCGGGCGATTATCGTCCTCTGTCCCCGGTATTTCTCTAAGAGATGGAAACACAGGGAGGACACCGCTAATGGCAGATAACCGCAAATATTACTACCTCAAACTGAAAGAAAACTTCTTCGACAGCGATTCCATTGTGCTGTTGGAGGACATGAAAGACGGGATTTTGTATTCCAATATCCTCTTGAAGCTGTACTTAAAATCGCTGAAAAATGGCGGCAGATTGCAGCTTGACGAGCATATCCCCTATACCGCCCAGATGATAGCCACGCTGACCCGTCACCAAATCGGGACGGTGGAACGGGCATTAGCCATCTTCCAGCAGTTAGGGCTTGTGGAGCAGCTTGACTGCGGGCTGCTTTATATGACCGACATTGAGCTGATGATCGGTCAATCCTCTACCGAAGCGGAACGGAAACGCGCCGCAAGGCTTGAAAATAAGGCACTTTTGCCGCCGCGGACAAACGGCGGACATTTGTCCGACATTCGTCCACCAGAGATAGAGATAAAGAAAGAGATAGATATAGAGTTAGAAAAAGAGGGAGAGTTAAAGGGACAAGCCCTCGCCCGCAGCTATGGCAGATATGAGAATGTATTTCTGACTGATACGGAGCTTTCCGAACTGCAAGCGGAGCTGCCCGAAAAATGGGCGTACTACATTGAGCGGCTTTCCGGCTATATCGCGTCCACGGGCAAGAAATATAAAAACCACGCCGCCACTATCCGCAGATGGGCGGCAGACGATACCGCAAAGGCTGCCCCGAAAAAGGGCATACCCGAATACACCTGCAAGGAGGGCGAGAGCTTATGAGTAATCTGTTTACAGAACGAGTTTTGAATATGGCGGCTGTTACCCCACAGCCGGAGGACTACACGGGCGAGGACGGACTGCTTTACTGCGGCAAGTGTCACACTCCGAAAGAAGCCTACTTCCCGGAAAAGCAAGCCGCCCTGTTTGGGCGTGACCGCCACCCGGCAGAATGTGACTGCCAGAAAGCCCAGCGTTTGGAGCGTGAAGCCGCCGAACAGCGCAGAAAGCACCTTGACACCGTGGAGGACTTGAAACGCCGGGGATTTACCAATCCTACCATGCAGGAATGGACTTTCGCCAACGACAACGGGAAATGCCCGCAAATGGAGATTGCACACTTCTATGTGGAGCATTGGGAAATCATGCGCGAGGAAAATATCGGCTATCTGCTATGGGGCAAGGTCGGCACAGGAAAAAGCTATTTTGCCGGGTGTATCGCTAATGCCCTCATGGAGCAGGAAGTCGCTGTCCGCATGACGAACTTCTCTGCGATTTTGAATGACCTGACCGCCAGCTTTGAGGGGCGCAACGAGTATATCGAGCGTCTTTGCCGTTTTCCTCTGCTTATCATTGATGATTTTGGAATGGAGCGCGGCACAGAGTACGGTTTAGAACAGGTCTACAATGTGATTGACAGCCGCTACCGCAGCCGCAAGCCCTTAATCGTTACCACCAATCTGACATTGGACAGCCTGCAAAATCCGCTGGACACCGCCCATGCCCGGATTTATGACCGCCTTTTGGAAATGTGCGCCCCTATCCTCTTTACGGGAGAAAACTTCCGCCGTGAAACGGCGCAAGCCAAGCTGAACAGACTAAAAGAATTGATGAAATGAAAGGAGTTGCCTATGGCAGAGAACAAGCAGAATACCACCCCGGAACGCCGCCCGGACTGTGTGACAGAGATCCGCATGGGCAACACCGTCCTTGTCGTTTCCGGCTTTTTCAAAAAAGATACCACCGACACCGCAGCCGATAAGATGATGAAAGTGCTGGAGGCGGAAACAGCCGCAGGACACAAAGCCCAGCTTTCGCCCTAACGCTACAAGCCGCACAGAAAAATCGTCATTTTACCGGGCGGTAAAGAAGCAGAAGCCGCTATACAGACAGCCGCCCCATGTGGTATAATCGAAATACGGAATAGTGGGGCTGGCTGTCGGAAACGGAGGATTTTATGTTAAGACAGACCACCCAGAAAATCACTGCCCTTTATCCAAGACTATCCCATGAGGACGAGCTGCAAGGCGAAAGCAATTCCATTTCCAACCAGAAGCGTATTCTTGAAACCTACGCAAAGCAGAACGGTTTTTCCAATCTGCGCTGGTACACGGACGATGGCTATTCTGGTGCGAACTTCCAAAGACCGGGTTTTCAATCCATGCTTGCGGACATTGAAGCCGGGAAAGTGGCTACCGTTATCGTAAAGGATATGTCACGGTTAGGGCGAAACTACCTGCAGGTGGGAATGTATACCGAGATGATTTTCCCACAAAAAGGCGTCCGTTTTATCGCCATCAACGATGGAGTAGACAGCGCACAGGGCGACAATGATTTTGCCCCTCTGCGGAACATTTTCAACGAATGGCTGGTGAGAGATACGAGTAAGAAAATCAAAGCTGTAAAACGGTCAAAAGGCATGAGCGGCAAGCCTGTTACGAGCAAACCCGTGTACGGCTACCTCATGGACGAGGACGAAAACTTCATCATTGACGAGGAAGCCGCACCCGTGGTCAAGCAGATATACCGTCTGTGCCTTGCCGGGAACGGTCCGACCAAGATAGCCCGTATGCTGACCGAGCAGGAAATCCCAACGCCGGGAACGCTGGAATACCGCAGGACGGGCAGCACACGCCGCTATCACCCCGGCTATGAGTGCAAATGGGCGACAAATACCGTGGTGCATATCCTTGAAAACCGGGAGTACATGGGCTGTTTGGTGAACTTCAAGACGGAGAAACCGTCCTACAAGACCAAGCACAGCATAGAAAATCCCATTGAGAAACAGGCAATTTTCGAGAACCACCATGAGCCTATCATCGACACCCAGACATGGGAGCGTGTGCAGGAATTACGCAAACAGCGCAAGCGTCCGAACCGCTATGATGAAGTGGGCTTGTTCTCTGGTATGCTCTTTTGCGCGGACTGCGGCAGCGTCATGTATCAGCAGCGTTACCAGACCGATAAGCGGAAACAGGACTGCTATATCTGCGGGAACTACAAGAAGCGCACCCATGACTGCACCGCACATTTTATCCGCACCGACCTTTTGACTGCGGGCGTTCTCTCCAATCTACGGAAAGTGACGAGCTATGCGGCAAAGCATGAAGCCCGGTTTATGAAGCTGCTGATCGAGCAGAACGAGGACGGCGGCAAACGCAGGAACGCCGCCAAGAAAAAGGAACTGGAAGCTGCCGAAAAGCGTATCGGTGAACTTTCCGCTATTTTCAAGCGGCTGTATGAGGACAGCGTAAGCGGTCGCATTTCTGACGAGCGTTTCACGGAGCTTTCGGCAGACTATGAAGCCGAACAGCAGGAATTGAAAGAGCGTGTTGCCAGAATACAGGCGGAGCTTTCCAAAGCACAGGAAGCTACCGTAAACGCAGAAAAGTTTATGAACATTGTCCGCAAGCACATGAACTTTGAAGAACTGACCCACACCCTCTTGCGTGAGTTTGTAGAGAAAATCGTTGTGCATGAGTGCAGCTACGATGAAAACGGCACACGCAGACAGGATATTGAGATTTACTATTCTTTCGTCGGCAAAGTGGACTTGCCCGAATGACCGCCCGCCCTATCCGATACCAGAGCTGAGTATCGGATAGGAAAGGCAAAATTTTTTACACTTCTATTACTTCTTTATCACACATAAGCAAAAAGCCAGGGCATTAAGCAGTTCATGGCTAATTAAAGGGAGCAAAAAGAAAGGAAAAGCACAATCCAGACGGTATCAGCGGCAGGTTACAAGAATAAATTGTGATTTCACAAGATTGGTGCTATAATAAGAGAAAAGTTCCTGCCGGGGCAGCCACCCCGGTGGTATGGATAGAAAGGCAGGAAAACAATATGCACATCAGCTATAAACCACTCTGGCACACACTGTTAGAGCGTGATATGAGGAAAGAGGATTTAAGGCTTGCCGCTGGTATGACAACGAATATGATTGCCAACATGAGCAAAGAGGGAAAGCACATCAGCATGGACACATTAGCCCGTATCTGTGAAACGCTGAATTGTGAGATTACCGATGTGATTGAGTTAGTACCAGACGAGCCTGCTTCCACAGGAGGTAAGGAACATGAGCGAATTGAAACCAAGAATAACGGAAAACGGAATTGATTATATCCTTGTCGGAGATTACTACATCCCGGACTTGAAACTGCCGGAGGAACACCGCCCCATCGGAAAGTATGGACGGATGCACCGGGAATATTTAAGAGAAGTCCACCCAGCCCGATTGAACACATTGACACTGACCGGGGAGTTATGGACATATCTTGCAGACCTGAACGAACAGGCACAGGAACGGTTAGACACCATCATGGAGCAAATGAAAGCTGCCGAGGGCGTGACCGAGGAATTGAAGCGTACCCGTCAAATGGAATGGGTGCAGCGTTGCAATAACATTCACAACCGGGCAGAAGAAATTGTTTTGCATGAGATGATTTATTCATAACGGTATGATAGAATGATTATGACAAATTAGAATTTGAGGTGATGAAACTATGGCTGAAATACAAATTGCATGGTTAGAATTGATGACAGTTGGAGGTCTTGGTGTAATATTAGTTCTACTAGGAGTTACTTTCAATATCATTGTAAAAAGACAGAATAAATTGTGTACAAAAAAGACAGACGGTATTGTTAAACAATATGGGTTTCCTGGAAATGGAAGAGTGTACCCAATCGTTGAGTACTTTGTGAATGGAACTTGTTATAAAGCAAAGAAAAAATTTCGAGGGATTATAACAACGCAACTATCAGGAGTACCTGTACCGATGAAATCAGAAGTCTATGAAGATGAAAAAGGATGGCTACATGTAAAAACTGGAGCTATTGCAAATTTGCGTCAATTTGCGGAGCAGTTGTGGCCTATCAACAGTAAGATGACAGTTTATTATAATCCAAACAATCCTAAAAAGTGTTATGTTGATAGACCAATTTCAAAAAGTTTTACTTCCATGATGTTTATCATAATGGGGACAGTAACGATACTCTCGAGTGTACTGGTATTCTTTTTGATGCAGTTATAAATTGCAAAAGATAATTGCTAATCAGACAACTTCAAGTTTGTCGTTCTAAAAATTCAACTGAATAATCCCAGCAAAAACCGCTGCTACATGGAAGCCAACAAACCATGCAACAGCGGTTTTTCTTTACCGTTTTTTCCTCTGGCTAATAGGCGTTCCCATTTTCTTTGATTTTTTGAGAATCCGAATCAGCCAGCGAAATTCTTCATCTGACAGATTTTTATAGTTGATGCCGAGCTGTTTGCAGTAAAGTACAACGAGCTTTTCATCCCGGCTGCCCTTGAAATTTTCGACCGCTTCCAGATTCTCTTTCAGTTCATCGGCAACGGTGGTCTGGGGTGCACTTTCACTGTCCTTTTTGTGAGCTTCCCGAATATCCCGGATAATGAGATTGAGGTCATCCCGTACCATGTGACTGAAATATTCATCATCACTGATATGGGCAGCTTGCAGCACCTTCAAATGCGGGTCATCTTCGCCGGGGCGATACCGTTCAATGATTTCATGCCGGACGGTATCGACAAGTGCATTGAGATTTTGAATCTGCATGGTGGCAATCCCGTCCACATAAATCTCAATGTCTGCAAGAAACTTGATAAAATCTTTATGTGTGGCAAGCTCACAGAGCAGACGGTTGTTAATCCGACCGCTTTTCAGGAGAGCAACCATCTCATCATTCAAATGCAGCTCCGTCAATGACGTGTTGATCTGCTCCCTGTTCTCTGTCCGGCACAGTAGATAATCAACGGAAACCCCATAGAAGTCTGCCAGCGTGATAAGGTTGCCATGATTGATTTCCTTAAAATCCTCTTTTTCATAACTTCCGAGAGCAGATTTGGAAATACCCGTCAGCTTTGATAGTTCTTCCAGATTTAAGCCTTTGTCCTTGCGGAGTTCCCAAAGGCGTTCCTGTATGCTTGTTGCTCCTTTCATGGGCGCACACTCCTTTCCGGCGGTTTCATTGCTGCCGCTTAACTGGATTATATCACACTTTCCGCAATCGTGGAAATTTCTGATTTTTACTCCTAATTCCTACTTTGTGGACATACGGCACAGGGCACAAAAATGTTCTATGATACAGGTAGTTCATCGATGGATTATTCCAATCGAATGACCAGCCTGTGTGGGATATGCTTCCCCGGCGATGTAGTGCCATGACTTTTGGCAGGGATGTGGAGGAA